>NZ_JAFNNC010000012.1:0-40244 GCF_026537005.1 Gilliamella sp. B2785
AGGGCTGCGTATACTACGCTACACCTTTTTATTCGTCAAGATCTTTTTTTAAAAAATTTGATCTTGTTCACCAACTTCATTATCGTCTGCTTTCGCTGACGCCGTGTCAGTGGATGCGCATTATAGAGCCTTAGAAAAATCATGCAAGCGATTATTGCAAATTTATTTCCGTTTGTGTTTTTTTTACACATGACGCTGTGAAAATAAACTAATTTTATACAAATTTTACAAACTTTCTTTAATTTACTATTGATTATATAATTGCTTTTTTTCTATTTCAGTCTAACTTTTTAAGTGGATTTTTTATGCCTTTCACTTTTGCACATCCAGCAATTGTTTTACCTTTTTACAAAAAGCCTAAATTTTTTTCCATGACAACCTTAATTATAGGTAGTATGTCACCTGACTTTGAATATTTTCTTAGAATGAAAATAAAAAGTGATATGAGCCATACTTTATTAGGTATCTTTTATTTTGATCTACCAATAACATTAATGGTTGCTTTTATCTTTCACTTTATTATTCGTAATGAATTGATCAAGAATTTGCCCCATTTTCTTTATAAACGATTTGCTCATTATCTAAATTTTAATTGGAGTGAATATTGCTACCATCACTGGTTTATTGTCATAACTTCTGCATTAATTGGCGCACTATCTCATTTAGGTTGGGATAGTTTTACCCACTTAACGGGCTTTTTTGTACAGCACCTACCTTTTTTACAACAGACAATTTCATTAAAAAATATTAATATTCCTATCTACCAATTACTCCAACATGGAAGTACTTTGATAGGATTTAGTTTAATATGTCTCTTTATTTTCAGATTACCGATCTTGGTTGATAAGACAAATAAAATTAGCTTTCTATATTGGGGGACAGTGTTTTTGATTTTTTTAAGTTGTTTTTCTCTTTTTTTCGCCAATACTATTCATACCTTTGGTCAAAGTGTGGTGAACTTTATTAATGCACTATTTTTGGGGTTAATATTATCACCTCTTATCGTGAAAATTATACGGCACTAATTTTAAATGCCGTATAACAATAGTATTTTTAGAAAATTATGACTCTGCTTTTATTTTATTGGGTAAATCCGCCAAGCTATCAATTACCCAATCAGCTTGCGCTAATGCTTCTTCAGTAATGGCATCACCGGTTTTCACCAAAACCGTTTTTTTAACTCCGGCCTTTTTCCCCGACAATAAATCAGACACTCGGTCACCGACCATATAAGAGTTGGCAATATCAATTTTTAACTCTTTCGCTGCTGTTTGTATCATACCGGGATTTGGTTTTCGACATTCACAGTCATCAACCAGAGGATCATGTGGGCAATAATAAACACCATCAATATCAACACCTCGGTCTTGTAGTGACCAATCCATCCATTCTGTTAAGGTATTGAATTGCTCGTCAGTAAATATGTTTCTCGCAATACCAGATTGGTTAGTTGTAATAACAAGTAAAAAACCCATTTCTTTGAGTTCTCGCATTGCATCAATTACACCATCAATAAAGTGGAATTTATCAATAGTGTGTACATAATTGTAATCTATATTAATTGTACCATCTCGATCTAAAAATATAGCAGGCTTCATGTTTAATCATCTTCCTTTTATAGAGGTGTCTATCTAGCTTTATATAGGATATTATCGATTGACATAGATGTCTAGACGTCTTAATATTTATCCATTCCTTTTTATTAGTATATATCATGATAAAACTTGAACACATCTCAAAAAATTTTGAGCACAATAAAACCACTATCCATGCTTTAAAGGACATTTCATTAAATGTTCCTCAAGGTAAAATTTATGGTGTTATTGGTAAGTCAGGCGCAGGTAAAAGCACATTAATACGTTGTGTCAATCTATTAGAAAAACCAACCAGTGGAAAAATATTTTTTGACAACCAAGATATCACCCATTTATCTAATCGAAAATTAATTGAAGTACGCCGAAAGATTAGCATGATTTTTCAGCATTTTAATTTGTTATCATCTAGAACTGTATTCGATAACATTGCTTTTCCACTTGAACTAAATAAAACACCTAAAAAGGTAATCAAGCAAAAAGTAAATGAGCTTATTGAACTTGTAGGTTTAAGTGAAAAGGCTGATGTCTATCCAGCTAATTTATCGGGTGGACAAAAACAACGCGTCGCTATTGCTAGAGCGTTAGCAAGTGATCCTAAAGTATTATTATGTGATGAAGCAACCAGTGCCCTTGACCCTGAAACAACACGTTCTATTTTAGCATTATTAAAAGATATCAACCAAAAACTAGGTTTAACCATTTTATTAATCACTCATGAAATGGATGTTGTTAAACAGATTTGCGACCAAGTAGCAGTTATTAGTAACGGAGAATTAGTTGAACAATCTTCAGTCGGTGAAATGTTTTCGCATGCTAAAACAGATATTGCAAGGCAATTCATTCAATCAACATTACACCTTACTATTCCAGATGATTATTTGGCTAGACTAACACCAGTACATAAAGACGGACTTAATCCACTTGTTCGTTTAGAATTTTCTGGTGTATCGGTAGATTTACCTTTACTGTCTCAAATAGCTAAAGAATTCGAAGTTGATAGTAATATTATCAGCGCTCAGATGGATTATGCGGGTGGCGTTAAATTTGGTTTGATGTTAACTGAAATGAAAGGAAAACAGAAAAGTACTGCATCAGCAATTGCGTTTCTAGAAAAAAATAATACTAAAGTTGAGGTTTTAGGCTATGTTTGATTTTATTCCTTCATTTAAACCATTTGAATCGATTTTTCGCTATTTAGCTCAACATGGTTTCTGGGAAGATTTTGTTACATTTTGTTCTTCATTTAATGGTTTTAGTGAAGCAATGCTATTCAAAATGGCACAAGCAACCGATGATACTATTTATATGGTGTTGTTATCAGGTTTTTATGGAACGTTAATTGGATTACCATTAGGTATATTGTTGTATGTCACCCGAAAAGGAAACATACTTGAAAATGACATTGTAAATTTTACATTCTCTTTTCTCACAAATATATTTCGAGCAATTCCTTTTATTATATTAATTTTATGGATAAAACCTTTCACAGTAGAAGTAATGGACATTATAACCGGCCAAGCCACCTTTTTAGGTAGACAAGGTGTTATTGTTCCGCTTAGTGTAGGTGTTGCGCCTTTAATTGCAAAAATGATTGAAAATGCTTTACTGGATATTCCTAAAGGTTTAATTGAAGCTGCTCGTTCAATGGGAGCCACACCATTACAGATTATATATAAAGTTCTTATTCCTGAATCTCTACCTATTATTATTAATAGCATGACAATAACACTGATAACATTAACAGGCTATATTGCACTCAGTGGAGCTGTTGGAGCTGGAGGCTTAGGACAATTGGCTATTCAATATGGCTATAATAGTTACAAACCCGCTATAATGAATACAGTTGTTATTTTATTAGTTATATTAGTATTCCTAATCCAAGCTATTGGCAATAGGATTGTAAGGTATGTTACTCATCATTAATTTTGGAGAAAATTATGTCAATTAAACAGCTAGCGCTAGCCACTACTTTGGTAAGTGCATTTTTTTTAACAGGTTGTGATAATAAACAATCGTCTGTAACTGATAACAAACCAGCAGAACCAGCAAAAGTAAGTACAATTAAAGTTGGTGTAATTTCAGGTCCTGAACAAGAAGTAGCAGAAGTAGCCAAACAACAAGCTAAAAGCCTTTATAATCTTGATGTTGAACTTGTGATTTTTAATGATTACGTTACTCCAAATCAAGCATTAAATGATGGATTAATTGATATTAACGCTTTTCAACATAAACCATATTTAGATGAACAAATCAAAGAAAGAGGTTATAAATTAACTGTTGTTGGTAACTCATTTGTTTACCCTATTGCAAGTTACTCACACAAATTAAAACCGATTGAGAATAACAGTGAAACTGGGGAAGGTGTAAAAGTAACCTCACCTCGAGGCGAAACGTTCTTTATTCCAGCTAAATCAACAATTGCCATTCCTAATGATCCTACAAATTTAGGTCGTGCATTACTTTTATTACAACATGAAGGTTTAATTACTGTTGATAAGACAAAAGGTTTATTGCCAACTGTACTTGATATCACAAGTAACCCATATGAATATAAAATTATCGAACTAGAAGCTCCGATGCTACCTCGTTCGCTAGATGATTCGCAAGTCGATCTTGCTATTATTAACAATGCATTTGCTGGACAAGCAAATTTAACACCAAGCAAAGATGGTATTTTTGTTGAAGATAAAGAGTCTCCATATGTTAACATTATCGTATCGCGTGAAGCGGATAAAGATAATGAAAATGTAAAAAACTTTGTTAAAGCTTACCAAACTGATGCAGTAGCGCAAAAAGCTGACCAAATTTTTAATGGTGGCGCAATTCGTGGTTGGTAAATTAGCAAGCTATAATTTATTATATTCCGTCGGCATTCGTCGACGGAAATCATTAAAATAATTAAATAAAGAATCAACAATGACATATCAATTTGAACCAATTGGTATCATCCAGTCACCTTATGTTGAAAAATTTGCAGTGCCTCGTCAACCCAATCTGGTCAAAGCTGCTCAAGGTGAACTACATTTACTTACACCATATAACAATCCTATCAGTGTCAAAGGATTAGAACAGTTTTCTCATCTATGGCTTTTATTTCATTTCCACCATATTGAGCCAACCAAAAGGAGATTAACGGTACGTCCACCTCGTTTAGGAGGAAACAAAAGTTTAGGCGTATTTGCAACAAGATCTCCATATAGACCTAATAATATTGGTCTTTCAGTTGTTGAATTAATAGATATTATTGTTGAAAAAAATCAGGTGATTTTGAAGTTAGGGGGATTAGATCTCGTAGATGGCACACCTATAATTGATATAAAACCCTACTTACCTTACTGTGATAGCCATCCTGATGCGAAAGCGGGTTACGCTCAAATGCTTCCTGAACAGAAACTTGAAGTTTCATTCTCAGCTAACGCTAAATTATTTATTGAATCCCAACAAGATTATCCACAACTAACCGAATTAATTGAACAAGTAATATCTCAAGATCCAAGACCAGCTTATAAACAAAAAAACAACCATGAGCAAACTTATGCAATCTCACTATATCATTTTAATATTAAATGGAAGGTGATAGGCTGCTTAGCCGTTATTGAAAATATACATATTATTGAACGGTAATGTTAATTTATTTAAACGATAAATTTACAAAACAATGAGATATGTAATTAAATATTTTTTTTGTAAAAATTCTTTACAAAAGAATTACATAATACCGATAATATAGGTTGGTAAGAAAGCTTAATTCTGCTAAATTAAATGAGGGTTTAATTCCCTATATTTCACTTTGCCACTAAAGTTTTAATAATTTTAGTGGCACCTTTTATTTGCATCAATGATAATTGTTATTTTTCTTATTTCTCAATTCAGCAATATCTATCGCATCAAACAGATAATGTTTTCCACAATAATCACAATGAATGTCAATTTTGCCATCGTCTTCATTAAGAATCTCATCAATTTCCTTGGCTGGTAATGTCATTAAACTATCTTCACAACGTTGTCGTGAACAACCACATTTAAATACAATTTGTTGAGTTTCAAATAAGCGAACTTCTTCTTGATTATAAAGACGATATAAAATTTCATCAGTAGGAAGTTGAAACATCTCTTGGCTAGTGATGGTTTCAGTTAATGTGCTTAGAAGCTCAAATGACTCTTGAGTATTTTCATTTGCAGGTAACACTTGCAATAAAATCCCTGCAGCCATCGGTGTGTTATTATGCACTCCAGTTTTAACGAATAAACGAGTTGGCAGTTGTTCAGACTGCATAAAATAATTTTCAATACAGCCAGTTAGCGTTTCTTTTTCTAATCCAACGATGCCTTGATAACGTTCGCCTTTTTTAGGCGTGATGGTAATTACAATGTAACCGTTGCCAACCATCTCCCTAAGAGTAGCATTATCGGCAATTTCACCATTTACTCGCGCAACACCACGTAATTCTTGTAGATTATTGCCATTTACCACTGCTAATGTTAATGGCCCATCCCCCTGTAATTGCACAGCAATATCACCATCGAATTTCAATGTAGCGGTTAATAAACTGGTGGCTACTAATAATTCACCTAATAAATTCTGTACTGGAATAGGATAATTATGGTTTTCTAAAATAGATTGGTATGTTTTTTCAAGTCGCGTGATTTCCCCTCGAACAGGATGATTATCAAATAAAAACCGATTTAAAGTATCCATATTAATTGCCTTGTTGTCTTTCATATTTAAATTTAATTAATGTACGCCGCTCTTTTTTATCAGGTCGCCGGTCCGGATGCGGCATGGCTAATGCATTAAGTTTTCTTGCCTGAGCAATATTTTCACGTTTTTCAATGCTCTCTGGGGTTTCTTGGTAAAGATATTCAGCTTCTCTTGCGGTTCTACGCTGGTCATTAATGGCTAAAACTCGAATTGTCTTTTGCTCATTACCTTGCCTAAGCACTATCATCGCCCCAACTTCAACTATTTTGCTTGGCTTTGCTCGTTGGCCATTATAATGAACTTTTCCACCTTCAATCATTTCACGAGCAATGGAACGCGTTTTATAAAACCGCGCGGCCCATAACCATTTATCTAATCTGACGAGATGCATTGTTTCCTCGTTTAAGACTTAATACATTTACAACTAATATAAGTATCGTTTTATTAAAATCAATGTTGTGAATGGATTGAATAATCATTGCCACCTGTCGAAAAAACTCCAGATAAACTAAATGGAGCTATCTTACCGCGCAAATCAGCTCGATAATTTAACGACTCTGGAGGATTCTGTACTAACTTCCATCGATTAAGCAGTTCACTTGTGGTACCTTTGCTAATGAGGTGGAATGATTCAAATTCAGAATGCAAAGGATTAATTATTGCAGTTGAGTCAATTATTCCGCCATTAACTAATGCATTAAAACTTAATAATGTGCGATGCTGAGGATCAATATCTACCGACACACTAGGATATTTAATACTTACTTTATTAACTGAAGCATTATTAGCTTTAAGAAATAGTGAGCCCGAATATAACCCAAATTTGTTGTCTTCAACTAAGCTCACATTTTTCCCCGAAACATCAAAGTTTGCAATGTTAAAAGGATAATCAGATTTAATGCTGGTTAACATACTTTGCAATATGATTAACTGATCAACGTCAACACGATTAAATATATCTGGTAATAACGGTTGTTTTGCTTCATCAGATAATTCATAACTGATGCCTGTCAACAATAACTTATTCAAATGTAATGAATTATTTTTCCAACTACCATCTAAATGAACATCACCGTTATGCCATCGAGCAACTGCTTTTTTGATATCTATTTCATTATCTTTAAAAGACAATTGAAGCAATAAAGAAGAATATATTTGATCAAACCAAACCACATTATCTGCATTAAAAATAAAGGAAGTTTCATTCAGATTCCACTGATTATCATAACTAATATTGGTTATTTCAAAATTTCCCTTAGCAATAATTAAATTAGGTAATTGAATATTACTGTCTAAAATTAAAAGTTCTTCTAACCTAAACTTTGGAAATTTAGGCAAATACTTATTTAATTCAGTATAATCATCTGGTTGAAAACGGATATTATTTAATCTTAATTGGGCTATATCTAAGCTACCATCGGCTAATACTTTTAATTTACTAACAAAAAAACCATTATCCATATTACCGCCTAAATTGGTGATTGCTGTAACCCCATCACGATAATATCCTTGTAACAATATTTTGTTTATCGGTATCTGATTAAATGATGCTTTTTGTGAAGTGAAATCAAATTGATATGGCTCTTTACTACTTAAATCAAAGGGTTTAATGCGGCCATCAACGCCTTTTAAAGAAAGAGAATCTTGCTCATCATTAAACGAAAAATTTATTGTAGAATTATAAAACTTTAATACATTAGCCGAAAAATTAGTAATATCAACACCATTAAATTCACCATCAATCACATTAATATAATTAAAATGATGAAGTTGCCATAAATTTTTCTTATCAAAACCAATAGTTAACTTTCCAATTTTAGTCACTTCTTGCTTATCATTTATTACCAATAAATTATCAATACTTAACTCATAAAAATTAGCTAATGAATGATTTATCTTACCAATTGAAATAGTGTATGGTCCAAGCTTTGATAATTGTTGACTCAGTACTTTTGCTCCATAATTGGTTTGCAAGGCAAAATAACTAACTACAATTAACAACCAGATAATCGAAAAGAGCAAAATTAAACAAGATCGTAACCGTCTCATAAATAAGCAGTATAGTAATAAAAATGGATTAAAATTTATATAACAATACCTGATTTTGGGTAAAATAGCACTTGATTTTAATATAAATGATTTGTTGTTAAACTAGTTTTAACGTTAATATATAGCCAATTATGACTTTAGAATAACAAATTCACGGAATTAATCTTCATCCTTTGATTAAGGTGAAAAATTCTTTTTTATTGACCATATAAACAGGAAAAAATCGAGATGAAACAGATCCCAATGACAGTAAGGGGAGCCGAATTATTACGAGCAGAACTTGAAGAACTTAAAAATATTAAAAGACCTCAAATTACTGCTGCTATTGCAGAAGCCAGAGCGCACGGAGATTTAAAAGAAAACGCGGAATATCATGCAGCAAGAGAACAACAAGGTTTTTGTGAAGGTCGTATTCAAGAAATCGAAGGCAAATTATCTCAAGCGCAAATTATTGATATTACCAAAGTAAAAAATACTGGACGCATAATTTTTGGTGCCACAGTGACTGTAATTAATATCGATACCGATGAAGAAACAACTTATCGAATTGTTGGCGATGATGAAGCAGATTATAAACAAAATTTAATTTCGGTTAACTCACCTATCGCTCGAGGTCTTATTGGTAAAGAAGATGGTGATACCGTCCAAATCAAAACACCAGGCGGTAATGTTGAATTTGATATTGTTAAAGTTGAGTATATCTAATAAAACTCAACTGCAATAAAAAAACAGGGCTATTGCCCTGTTTTTTTATTTGGGTAAAGTAATTTTCTTATCTTCGCTAGGTCTAAATACCGTAAAAATAGATCCGACTTGTTGAACGGGTAATGCATTTGTTTCGCGGATAATAGCTTCACAAATTAATTTTTTCGTTTCACGATCTTCGGCAGCGATTTTAATTTTAATTAACTCATGGAAATTTAGTGCATTTTCGATTTCGGCAAGAACGCCTTCGGTAAATCCATTAGCACCAATCATCACTATCGGTTTTAAATGATGAGCTTCACTTTTTAAGTACTGTTTTTGTTTATTCGATAAATTCATTAATTTTTTATCACATTAAGTTGCAATTTTGCTATTCTACCCTTATATATATTTGTAATCAATTGAAGTAACCTCTATACACTAAGGATTTATTCGCTGTGAGTAACAAAAAACGCTCAGCAAGTTCTACTCGTTGGCTAAATGAACATTTTAAAGATCGCTTTGTACAACAAGCACAAAAAAAAGGCCTGCGTTCTAGAGCATGGTTTAAATTAGAAGAAATACAAAAAAGTGACAAACTATTCAAACCAGGAATTACTGTCGTGGATTTAGGGGCAGCACCGGGCGGATGGTCACAATATGTTGCATCACTCATCGGTAATAAGGGACGAATTATTGCTTGTGATTTATTACCGATGGATCCAATAGTTGGCGTTGATTTCTTGCAAGGTGACTTTAGGGATGAAGCCGTATTAAATACCTTACTTGAGCGCGTTGGTGAAGAGAAAGTACAAGTTGTTATGTCAGATATGGCTCCGAATATGAGTGGACAGCCTGCAGTTGATATACCAAGAGCTATGTATTTAGTTGAACTTGCATTAGATATGTGTAAAGACGTTCTTGCACCTAATGGGAGTTTTATTGTAAAAGTATTCCAGGGCGAAGGCTTTGAAGAATATCTAAAAACAGTTAGATCGCTGTTTAAAACAGTCAAAATTCGAAAGCCTGAAGCTTCGCGCGCACGGTCTCGAGAAGTATATATTGTAGCAATGGGGATGAAGTAGCCAGCCGTACAATTTTGTAGTACCATACTTGGTTAATTTTAGTCGTAACTGTTAATTTTATGAGAGGTTTTTCTTTTGAACGACATGGTAAAGAATTTACTGATCTGGGGCGTTATCGCGGTAGTATTGTTTGCTGTATTCAACCAATTCAGCGCGTTATCCAATAGCGGTCCTCAAGTCGATTATACCAAATTTAATTCGGATGTAACGAGCGGCAAACTCAAAGAAGTACATATTAATGGTCGCGAAATTGTTGCTACAACTAAAAGTAGTAGTAATTATGTTACTTATATCCCTTACCTTGATGAAAAACTAGTCGATAACTTGGTGCTTAATGATATTGCTGTTTACGGCAGTCCAGATGAAAAACCAAGCTTATTAGTTAGTATCTTGATTTCTTGGTTTCCAATTATCTTATTACTTGGTTTTTGGTTCTTTGTTATGCGCCAAATGCAAGGCGGGGGTAAAGGTGGCCCAATGTCGGTAGGCAAAAGTAAAGCCAAAATGTTAACGCCTGACCAAGTTAAGACTAAATTTACAGATGTAGCAGGCAGTGAAGAAGCTAAACAAGAAGTAACAGAAGTCGTCGATTTTTTACGTGATCCTGGTAAATACCAAAAATTAGGCGGTCGTATTCCTAAGGGGATTTTAATGGTAGGACCTCCGGGTACGGGTAAAACATTATTAGCTAGAGCCATTGCGGGTGAAGCAAACGTGCCTTTCTTTAGTATTTCAGGTTCAGATTTTGTTGAAATGTTTGTCGGTGTTGGCGCATCACGTGTACGTGACCTCTTTGAACAAGCCCGTAAACATTCACCATGTATTATCTTTATTGATGAAATTGATGCTGTTGGTCGAAAACGTGGTGCCGGCTCAATGGGCGGACATGATGAACGCGAACAAACTCTAAACCAAATGTTAGTTGAAATGGATGGCTTTGAAGCTAACAGTGGTATTATCATTATTGCAGCAACAAACCGTGCGGACATTCTCGATCCTGCATTACTTCGTCCGGGTCGTTTTGACCGTCAAGTTCAAATTGATTTACCTGACTTAAAAAGCCGTGAACAAATTCTGGCAGTACATGTACGTAAAGTGCCTTTAGGTTCTGATGTTAATCTAGCAGTATTAGCTCGCGGAACACCAAATTATTCCGGTGCTCAATTAGCTAATTTAGTTAATGAAGCTGCGCTATTTGCCGCGCGTCGTAATAAACGTTTAGTCACGATGGATGAGTTTGAAGAGGCCAAAGATAAAATCGATATGGGTACTCAACGTCGTTCGTTATCCATGACAAAAGAGCAATTAACCAATACAGCTTATCATGAAGCGGGACATGCAATTGTAGGTTATTTAATGCCAGATCATGATCCGCTTCATAAAGTAACTATTATTCCTCGAGGAGGGGCATTAGGTGTAGCCTTCTTCTTACCAGAAGGCGATCAAATTAGTCAAAGTCGTACTCAGTTAGAGTCTAAAATATCTACAGCTTATGCAGGAAGAATTGCCGAAGGCCTAATTTATGGTGAAGATAAAATTACCTCAGGTGCATCTAGTGATATACGATACGCTTCTAACATAGCCAGAGCAATGGTTACACAGTGGGGTTTCTCAGATCGTTTACCACCTGCATTATTTGAATATGAAGAATCTTCTTATGGAATCATGAAAAAAATATCTGATGGTACAGCAAAAATTATTGATGAAGAAGTTGATGCAATCCTTCAACGAAACTATCAACGAGCTAAAACAACACTAACTGAAAATATTGATATTCTTCATGCAATGAAAGATGCTTTACTGAAATATGAAACAATTGATAAACAACAGATTGATGAACTGATGAATCGCCAGCCAGTCACACCACCAGAAGGCTGGACAGCCAGTGATGAAATAGCAGCTCAAGAAGTTCCGAATGAAGGTACACCACCTGAATCTGATGATTAATCTGTTTTAATTTTTATAACGCGCTACGGCGCGTTTTTTATCGGATAATTTAAATAAATCTAAAATAAAAGTGATTTTCAAAACAGGTAATAAACTTGAATGATTTTGCTATCGTTTAGCTTATAACAAAGCTTAGCGATAACAAAAAGCAGATGACTCAAATAAGGCATAATCATGGAAATTCGTTTCAACAATCAAATTATGGATCTCTCTTTTCCACAGGTAATGGGTATCGTAAACATGACGCCAGATTCTTTTTCTGATGGCGGTAATTATAACAATCTTGATGATGCCATGCGTCGAGTTGATAATATGATACAAGCAGGCGCAACATTTATTGATATAGGGGGCGAATCAACTCGCCCTGGAGCAGCCTTCGTCTCAGTTGAAGAAGAATTAGATAGAGTTGTGCCTTTAGTTGAAAAAGTGGCTCGCTATTTTGATGTTTGGATTTCCGTTGATACCTCTAAGCCTCAAGTTATGACTGAATCAGCAAAAGCAGGAGCACATTTAATTAATGATATCCGAGCATTAACTGAATCAGGTGCAGTCGAAGCCGCAGCTCAAACAGGATTACCGGTTTGCATTATGCATATGCAAGGCGATCCCCAAACTATGCAAAATGCTCCGCATTATCAACAAGACATCTATCAAGAAGTTGATCAATTTTTTGCTCAACATATCAATCGTTGCATAAACGCAGGAATTGAACGAGAAAAAATTATTCTTGATCCGGGTTTTGGGTTTGGTAAAACATTGGCACACAATTATCGATTACTAGCAACACTTGAAAAATTTCATCACTTTCATTTACCGCTATTAGTTGGCATGTCTCGCAAATCCATGATTGGACAAGTATTAAATGTTTCGCCTAAAGAACGTATGTTAGGTAGCGTTTCTTGTGCAGTAATTGCAGCCATGAAAGGTGCGCAGATTATTCGAGTTCATGACGTAAAAGAAACCTTTGATGCACTGCGAATTGTGCAAGCCACTTTAGCTGAACAGGAATAAACGCGTTTTAACTTTAACAAAATAAGCCATTATTTTATTAAAAAGGGAATTTTTAGACAAATACTATAAAAATCCCTTTTTGTTTTATGCTTGAGAATTTTCAATTTTTGGCATCACTGTTTCAAATAATTTTTAAACAATAAAAATACTTAGAAACATCATAAAACCAACATAATTATTATTTTGAAAAGCTTTAAAGCATCGAGTTCTATCACGATCATTGATTAACCATTGTTGATAAATAAACAGTAACGACACAACCAATAATCCACAATAATAAATAAAAGATAAATGATTATTGAGACCAATAATTATCAAGCAAATCAATGTTATTATCTGTAGAATGCCTATCCACAATTTATCATAGTAACCAAACAAAACAGCCGTCGATTTAATGCCAATTTTGATATCATCATTTCGATCAACCATGGCATATTCGGTATCATAAGCAACTGTCCAACAAATATTTGCCAAACACAATAACCAACAGGTTAACGGAAACTGTTCAATTGTGGCCGCATAGACCATTGGAATGCTCCAACTAAATGCAATTCCCAACACTATTTGAGGAAAATAAGTATAACGTTTCATAAACGGATAAATCATCGCAGTTAACAATGCAAAGCCAGCAATCAACCACGACAAAGCGTTTAAAAATAATAATAGACAAGCGGCCATTAATAATAATATCAATAATGTCCATTTAGCATTCTTTGCTGTTAATTCACCCTGCACTAACGGACGACTTTGAGTTCGCTCTACATGCGCATCAAAATGGCGATCAGCATAATCATTCACAACACAACCGGCGGATCGCATAACAATGACACCTAGCGTAAATATCAAAACCAGTTTTTCAGTTGGATAGGGATCAGCAAGCCATATTGCTGACAAAGTCGGCCAAAGTAGCAGTAAAATGCCGATTGGTTTATCTAACCGCATCAGTTTTATATAAGCTAACATATATCTATCCTCAATTATAATGGGCGGATTATACCTGATCTTGTTAAAGCTGCAATGCGGATAAATACCGTTTTTATTTGATGCTGCTACATGTGTAATCAATCAAGTCAATTTACCTAATATCGTGTCATATCCAAAACGGTTAATCTAACTAAATTGATTAATTGTGGTAATAAAGCGTTACAACAAAAGTAAATACTGCTCTGCCATCACGGCTAATGCCCGATAAAATTGGCTAACTTGATTATGTTTTAATTGATCTAGATAAGCTGATGACCAAGTCATTAAGTGTTCATCAATCAGTTGATTCGCCGCTTGCGTTTTTTGTTTTTCCAGCAATATCGCATAAGCCATTAACATTAAACCAAACTGATCTTCCGGCTCATTCATACCGGTATTAAGCGTTAAACCATGCTGCTGTAAAAATTGACGATAGCGCTCTTGCGATTCCCCCATTAATAGTTTTTCTTGATCCAAATAAACAGATCCCCAAGGCGGGGCCGGCATTTTGCCTTGCCCTTCAAACAATAACGAGAATTGATAATCCAGATCGGCATGGCTGATTTGCGTTGCCAATATCTGGCATTGCTGGCTAATGAGCTCTGGATTTTGCCAATCCGCCAGTTGGTCAATATGCAATAGAGCCTCAAGCAACGGTTCAACGGTTTGACTATTAGGCGGATAATAAAAAAAAGCACCCAGTACTTTTGCTAGGGTCGCACAAGTGAGATTATCGAATCTTTTCTCTTTATTCATTGACATTACTTGTTGTCGGTCAGTTATATTGTTAATTATAGCGGTATCATCCATAAATTATAAAAGGCAATACGGCCACAAACTTCAGCAATAAACACACAAGCAAAAGCAGTAAGATAAATTATTGCATTATGTTTGGCGTGGTTAATGTTAAAAGCAACCAATAGTAGTGCCACTATGATTAACATGCACTCGGCAATCATCCAACTTGCTTGCGCACAAGCCAGCTCCGGGCTTATGGTCGTCATTAAATTATAATAGGGAATTTTTAATAATATAATCAATACACTACCAATAATAAAAGCTGCATTGCCTAAACGATATAACCCAAGCATTGCACTAGCAATTCCACCCAACGCCAGCATCGCTGTATACATTTGAATTGCAGTATAGTTGGTATCCCATGTTTTCACTGTTGGTAGCATGTAAGTTAAAACAATCGTCCACACAAAAACTAAACTCAGTAGGATTAAGATGATGGCTATCAGCTGGTTGATATAGGGAAAGCGATTAATCTTTAAACAAAGCGGTTTAATCAATTTCAGTTTTTGGCTATCCGGATTGAGAGAAAAGTAGTGGATTAATACTGAGGCGAATGTAACACCAAATACCACACCAAAAGTGAAAATCTCATTACTCATCGGCGAACGTCCAATCCCATAGATCACATTTAACGCCCGCAAAGGGTGCCCTAAATGGAATGAGGCAAGCAGCATACCAATAGCCATAAAAACCAGTGCTAACAGATTAATTTTTTGACGAATAATGGGATTAGCTTGTGAACAATTCATTAAGCAAGATAAGCTGCTTAACAGCACCATTCCGGCAGATAATTGCCCAAATACCGTAAAAAAAACCAATGGTAATTCATGCATATTATACCTCCTCCGGATTGAGCACTTTTCCTTGTGTATCGCCTGAGCTTTTAGCCAAAGCATGTGGTTTGATAACAATATTCGGTTTAGTCAACTCTGCATTAGGCAAAGGGGCAATATTACGTTCATCACCATGACGCTCACGTAATTTCCCTATCTCGTCAAAGTCTAAAGCACGCTGTGGGCAAGATTCGACGCACACAGGCTTTAAGCCTTCGGCTACACGCTCATAACAACCATCGCATTTTGACATAACCCGCTTTTGATGATCAAACTGTGGCGCACCATATGGACAGCGCATTTCGCAATAGCGGCAACCAATACACACATCTTGATTAACAACCACTAAACCGTCTTGTTGGCGTTTATGCATCGCACCAGTTGGACAACCTTGCACGCAAGTTGGTTGCTCACAATGATTACATGAGATTGACAAATAATAAGTAAAAGTATCATTTTGCCAAATCCCGTCCACTTGTTGCCACGATCCACCACCATACTCATAAACTCGGCGAAAATGCACGCCCAGCGCATTATCTTTTTCGTCTTTACAGCTCAACTGACAGGTTTTACACCCGGTACATTTGGAAGAATCAATAAAGAATCCATATTGCATTTTAATCATCTCCCTTTTTAATTATGATGCCGCTGGCATAGTTGATAATGGTTTGATTTCAACCAAATTAGTATGCTGCGAATTTGACTTCGCTAACACTGACGGGCGCAATGAGGTTAAGCGATTAATACAACCACCAATATCCACGCCAGCCGCATTAGTTTTTGCCCATAGCCCTTGAGGTATAGCGATCACGCCCGGTAATATACGAGGCGTAACTTTAGCTGGAATATAAAGCCGACCACGATCATTAAATACTTCAACTAATTGCCCATGCTTAATTTGTCTTTGTTCAGCATCAATTGGATTAATCCAAACACTACTGGCAACAGCTTCTCGTAGTTGGGGAAGATTACTATAAGAGGAGTGACAATGCCCTTTAATATGAAATCCAATCATTTGCAGCGGATATTTATCGCGTTTTTGTTGATCCTCACTCCCTTCAATAGCAGGCAAATAAGCAGGAATTGGGTAGAGTTTATCGTCCGGCTCAATCTCCCATTCACCCGCTATTTTTGCCAGCGCTTCTGAATAAATTTCAATTTTGCCAGACGGGGTATTTAATGGCTGATTAATCGGATCATCCCGGAATGCTTTTAAGGCAATTTGCGCATCACTATCCGCTAATTTACGATCGACAATACCCTTACCGTCAGTGTCAGCAAAAGGCGGTAAATCAGGATTTTGCTTGCGCATTCTTTCATAGCTATACGCTATCCACTCATCTTGCGTTCGCCCTTCAGTAAATTTATCTTTAACGCCCATTTTTTCTGATAACTCAGTTAACACATCATAAGACGATCGATTTTCCCAAAGCGGCTTAATAGCCCGTTGCATACGAATAACATAATGGTAAGCACCGGATGCATAAGAATTATTAATTAAATCATTACTTTCCACAGATGATACATCCGGTAATAACAGATCAGCATAGCGTGCTGATGCGGTCATGTGAGTATCCCACACTAAGATAAATTCGCATTGAGATTCATCTTGTAAAATTTGGTGCGTTCGATTGAGATCGGCATGCTGATTACCAATTACATTACTGGCGTAACTCCAGATAAACTTGATACCGACATCCAATTTATCTTTACCAAGTATATAAGCATTCTTCGCGGTCATGCTCTGCGGTGATTCGATCGCTTTAGTCCATAAAAAAAATGGAATACTGGTTTTAATCGGATTTAATAAATTCAGACCCGGAACCGGATAAGTCACGCTTCCGCCCCAAGTACCAATATTGGTGCCCGGTTTACCAAATTGACCAGTGATAATAGGCAATATCATAATTGCTCTTGTAGTATGCTCACCATTTTGCCAACGTTGTGCTCCCCAGCCTTGCGAAATCCATGCTGCTTTAGCGTTGACAATATCTAAGGCAAGTTTACGAATTTGTTTAGCGGGGATACCGGTTTTTTTTGCTGCCCACTCCGGCGTTTTCGGTGTTCTATCATCACCTAAACCTAAAATATAAGATTTATAATCACTAAAAGGGGGTGCACTATCCGGCAATGAGTCAGCATTCCAACCCACACAATATTGATTAAGCATTGCCTCATCAATTTTATCTTCTTCCAGTAAAGCATAGCCAATTGCGGCAACTAACGCCGCATCGGTACCGGGAATAATCGGGATCCACTCGGCATTATAGCCAACTACACTTTCGCTACGCCTAGGATCGATAATAATCACTCTGGCTTTACTTTGCGCTAACGCATGAAACAGTTCCGTTACTTGCCCACCGCCTGACATTCGCGTTTCTGCAACATTATGTCCAAACATAACAACTAAATCTGAATGTTTAATTTGATCAATGAGCGACTCTTTAGCATTGCCATAAATATAAGGCTTAATAGCAGTTATCTGTCCACTTGAGTAATCGCCATGATAATTTAGATAACCACCGATAGTACTTAAAAACCGTCTACAAGCACTGCGTCCGGCGATATTTGCGCCGGTGGTACCTGTTCCATATTGACAATAAATAGCTTCATTGCCATAACGATTAATGGTGTATTTAAGTTTATCTGCCAATAAAGTTATTGCTTCATCCCAGCTAATACGTTTAAATTTACCTTCACCACGCTTACCTATTCGCACCATAGGGTATTTTAAACGCTCCGGATCGTAAGTTCGCCAGCGTACCGCTCGTCCCCGCAAACATGGGCGAATTTGATGTTGACCGAAGATAGGATCATTAATACCGTCTTCAGATGAGATTTTAGTAATAATATCGTTTTTAACATGGACTTTTAGTGGGCAGCGACTACCGCAATTCACTAAACAGGCGCTGTAGAAAATCTTTTCATCATTAGTGGGATTAGGTATCAATGCTTTATCGTGATTTGTTTCAGATGTTGCATAAGCAAAAGGTAATTGCAAATTATTTGCTACTGCTGCCACACCACCAATTGCTAGTGATTTTTGCAAAAAATCACGCCGAGTTATTTTGTTTTCTGACTTGCTCATCCTATTCCCTTATTTTTTATTTGGGATGTATTTATCATAATACTATAGATAGGATTATAAAACAGAAAAAAGGCTAAAATCGAAATTAACTTAAAATAAATTAATAAAATAAGAATTATTATCAATTAAAAATTTAATTTGATTTTTATTATCAATTTAATTTCATGCATCTTAAAGAAAGATTGGTATAATATGCCCATTTATTCGAATAAATAGAAAACTTATGTCACAATCCACTTATAATGCTGTTGATATTGAAGTCCTAAAAGGACTCGATCCTGTCCGCCATCGACCAGGCATGTATACTGATACTGCTCGCCCAAATCATTTGGGACAAGAGGTTATTGATAATAGTGTAGATGAAGCTATAGCAGGACATGCCCGCCAAGTTAAAGTTACACTCTATGAAGATAATTCACTTGAGGTTATTGATGACGGGCGAGGTATGCCGGTTGATATTCATCCTGATGAAGGTGTACCAGCTATTGAACTTTTACTTTGCCGTTTACATGCTGGAGGTAAGTTTTCCAACAAAAATTATCAATTTTCAGGCGGTTTGCATGGTGTTGGTATCTCCGTTGTTAATGCATTATCAAAGCGTGTAGAAGTTACTGTAAATCGTGATGGGCAAGTTTATCAAATCGCTTTTGAAAATGGTGATAAAGTTGAGGATTTACATGTAATAGGTACATGTGGTCGTCGAAATACCGGTACAAAAGTACGTTTTTGGCCTGATGAAAAGTATTTTGATTCACCACGATTTTCTGTACCCCGCTTAACTCATTTACTTAAAGCAAAAGCGGTACTCTGCCCAGGGTTAGAAATCATTTTCAAAGATAAAATTAACAATACTGAACAACGCTGGTGTTATCAGGACGGTCTAAAAGATTATTTAGTGGAATCTGTTAGTGGTTACACACTATTACCTGAAGAGCCATTTACTGGTAGTCATACCGGCGAAACAGAAGCAGTCGAATGGGCTTTACTCTGGTTACCAGAAGGTGGGGAACTTTTAACTGAAAGTTACGTTAACTTGATTCCAACTGTACAAGGTGGTACTCATGTTAATGGTTTACGTCAAGGTTTACTTGATGCTATGCGCGAATTTTGCGAGTTCCGTAATTTACTTCCTCGAGGCCTAAAGCTGACCGCCGATGATATTTGGGAACGTTGCGCATATGTGTTATCCGTAAAAATGCAGGAACCTCAATTTGCTGGTCAAACCAAAGAACGCCTTTCATCAAGACAAAGCGCTGCATTCGTTTCGGCAATTGTTAAAGATGCATTCAGTCTTTGGTTAAATCAAAATGTGCAAATTGCAGAATTATTGGCTGAAATGGTCATTTCAAGTGCGCAAAAACGCCTACGAGCATCTAAAAAAGTTATTCGTAAAAAGCTCACAAGTGGTCCTGCTTTACCTGGTAAATTGGCCGATTGTTCTTCACAGGATTTAAGTCGTACTGAACTATTTTTGGTAGAAGGTGATTCTGCAGGTGGTTCAGCCAAACAGGCACGAGATAGAGAATATCAAGCCATAATGCCATTAAAAGGTAAAATTTTAAATACTTGGGAAGTATCATCAGACGAGGTATTAGGCTCGCAAGAAATCCACGATATCTCGGTTGCCATAGGTATTGACCCTGATAGTGATGATTTAAGTCAATTGCGCTACGGTAAAATCTGTATTTTAGCTGATGCAGACTCAGATGGATTACATATTGCCACTTTGCTTTGTGCGTTATTTGTTCGTCATTTTCGGGCGATGGTTGAACATGGGCATATCTTTGTTGCTATGCCTCCGCTTTATCGTATTGATTTGGGTAAAGAAGTGCATTATGCCCTTGATGAAGAAGAAAAAGAAGGGATTTTAGATCAGCTTAAACGTAAAAAGGGTAAACCGAATGTACAACGTTTTAAAGGTTTAGGCGAAATGAATCCATTACAACTCCGTGAAACAACGATGGATCCTAATACTCGTAGATTAGTTCAGTTATCACTAGATAATGCAGAGGAAACCATGGCATTAATGGATATGCTGCTGGCTAAGAAACGAGCAGAAGATCGCCGAGAATGGTTACAAGAAAAAGGTGACCAAGTTGAACTTGATGTCTAATATACAGAATAATTTAGAGGAACAATAATGAGTGAGATAACTCATGACGGAGTAGAAGTTCAGTCGCTACGTACTTTTACAGAGAGCGCATATTTAAACTACTCAATGTATGTCATTATGGATCGTGCACTACCGTTTATTGGTGACGGTTTAAAACCTGTGCAACGCCGTATTGTTTATGCCATGTCAGAATTAGGGCTTAATGCTCAGGCTAAATTTAAAAAATCAGCTCGTACTGTAGGTGACGTGTTAGGTAAATACCATCCTCATGGTGATAGTGCCTGTTATGAAGCAATGGTGTTAATGGCACAACCATTCTCTTACCGTTACCCATTAGTAGATGGTCAAGGAAACTGGGGAGCTCCAGATGATCCTAAATCATTTGCGGCTATGCGTTATACCGAATCTCGTCTATCAAAATATGCAGAATTATTATTAGGCGAATTAGGGCAAGGCACTGTTGACTATACGCCAAACTTCGATGGTACCTTACAAGAACCTAAAATGTTGCCAGCTAGATTACCCAATATTTTATTGAATGGTACAACCGGCATTGCTGTTGGTATGGCAACTGATATTCCACCACATAATATTCGTGAAGTAGCAAATGCTGCTATTATGTTAGCAGATAACCCAAAAGCAACACTTAGTGAAGTGATGGCTCACATACAAGGCCCTGACTTTCCAACAGAAGCCGAGATTATTACTGCGCCAGAAGATATTGCTAAAATTTATCAAACTGGACGAGGCTCAATCCGCATGCGTGCAGTTTGGAAAAAAGAAGAGGGTGATATTGTTATTACTGATCTTCCTCATCAAGTTTCAGGTGCTAAAATCTTAGAGCAAATTGCTTCGCAAATGCGGGCGAAAAAATTGCCATTAATTGAAGATTTACGCGATGAGTCAGACCATGAAAATCCAACCCGTTTAGTGATTGTCCCAAGATCTAATAGAGTTGATTTAGAGCAAGTTATGAATCATCTATTTGCTACCACGGATCTTGAAAAAAGCTATCGCGTCAATATGAATATGATTGGACTTGATAATCGTCCATCAGTTAAAGGATTAGTTGAAATATTAACTGAATGGTTAGAATATCGACGCTTGACGGTAACACGTCGATTAAATTATCGTTTAGATAAAATCCTAAAAAGATTACATATTTTAGATGGCTTATTAATTGCGTTTCTAAATATTGATGAAGTTATTGAAATAATTCGTCATGAAGATGAACCAAAAGAAGAATTAATTAAGCGATTTGCCTTAAGTGAAACACAAGCAGAAGCTATTTTAGAGTTAAAACTTCGTCATTTAGCTAAATTGGAAGAGATGCGTATTAAAGGCGAACAAGCTGATCTTTCTAAAGAACGGGATCAACTACAAGCTCTACTTGCTTCACCAAGAAAACTCAGTAATTTAATCAAAAAAGAATTACAAGAAGACGCTGAAAAGTATGGCGATGAACGCCGTTCGCCAATCGTTGAGCGAAGTGAAGCTAAAGCGATCACTGAACAAGAATTAACACCTTCTGAACCCGTCTCAATTGTATTATCTGAAATGGGATGGGTAAGAGCGGCTAAAGGTCATGACATTGACCCCGTCGGATTAAGTTATAAAGCAGGCGATAGCTTTAAAGCTGCTGCAAAAGGTAAAAGTAACCAGCCAGTTGTCTTTATCGATTCAACTGGGCGAAGTTATGCTATTGAGCCAAATACTTTACCATCAGCTCGAGGACAAGGCGAGCCAATTACCGGTAAATTAGCATTACCAGCAGGTGCAACTATTGAACATGTTTTAATGTCAAACGATGAAGAACAAAAATTCTTACTTGCTTCTAGTGCCGGATACGGTTTTATTTGTCAATTTAGCGATTTAATTGCACGTAATCGTAACGGTAAAGCAGTAATTAATTTATCTAATAATTCAAATGTACTTGCACCGATTGAGATAGTATCAGAGGAAAGCTTGCTTTTATCAATTAGTCAAGCAGGTAGAATGCTTATCTTCCCGGTGAAAGATTTACCAGAGTTATCTAAAGGTAAAGGAAATAAAATTATCTCATTATCTGCCAGCGATGATAGCCTAGCTTATATGATGCTGATAACGCCTGAAACCTCACTGACGTTGTATGTTGGTAAACGCAAACTTACGCTTTCTTCTACTGATTTACAAAAATTTAGAGCAGAGCGTGCTCGTAAAGGAACATCACTACCGCGTGGATTACAAAAAATCGATCGAATTGAGGTAAACGAATAATATGTCTTTTATCTGGTCCATTATTTTCGGGTTAATACTGAGCTCAGTTTTCAAATCCGGATGGGGATTTATACTTGGTCTATTAATAGGTCCAATGTTGTATCAAGCATTTGGCAATAGATTAAATGAAAAAAGGACACAATCAAACCCAACTTTGTACTTAATTGTTGCTTTTGAAGTATTGGGGCATCTGAGTAAAGCTAAAGGTGTTGTTACCCAAGATGATATTAATCTTGCTCGGCAATTTATGGATCGGCTACAACTTGATGCAGCCGGTCGCCAATTAGCCCAAGAGTCATTTAATCGTGGTAAAGCAAGTGATTACCCACTTCGATCGCGTTTACGAGAACTCTACTTTCAATATCGTTTTAGAAGAAATGTTTTAAATATATTTTGTGAACAATTAATTCAAGCGGCTTTAGTTGATGGTAATTTAGATGAAAAAGAGTCACAAATTTTGTTTATTGTTGCTGAAGAATTCCATATTCCTCGCCAACAAATGATTATATATATTCAGATGATGATGGGAAGCTTTCATTTCCGTCAAGAATATTATAATAATCAACAAAATAGTCAATATCAACAAAGCAATAATTATGGCAATTATCAAAACAGTTCTCACCAATCAGATTTGCAAAATGCTTATAGAATTTTAGGGATAGATTCATCTGCTGATATTCCTGAAATCAAAAAAGCTTATCGCAGGTTAATGAATGAACATCATCCAGATAAATTAGCATCAAAAGGCTTACCAAAAGAGATGTTAGAGGCAACCAAAAAGCGAGCACAAGAAATTCAAGCTGCTTACGATCTTATAAAAGCATCTCGTGGATTCAAATAGAGATTATTACTATGATGCATTGGCGCTCAATTATAAGAATTATCGGTTTATTAATATCATTATTGTCGATATTTATGTTAATACCGGCACTAGTCGCATTAATATACCGTGATGGTGCTGGCGCAATTTTTGTCCGTTCTTTCTTCGCTGCATTAATTTTAGGAGTATTGTTGTGGTTCCCTAATCGAAATCAGCGTCATGAGTTGAGTACTCGGGAAGGTTTTTTCATTGTTGTATTATTCTGGGTAGTTTTAGGTACTATTGGTGCATTTCCATTTCTTTTTGATAATCATATCAATCTTAATTTAACCACTGCTTTTTTTGAATCTTTTTCTGGGTTAACAACAACAGGCGCTACAACTATTGTTAATTTAGATCATTTACCTAAGGCCCTTTTATTTTATCGTCAATTGCTACAATGGCTTGGGGGAATGGGAATTATCGTACTTGCAGTTGCTATTTTACCATTATTAGGTGTTGGTGGAATGCAGCTCTATCGAGCTGAAATCCCAGGTCCTCAAAAAGATAGTAAAATGCGTCCACGCATTGCTGAAACGGCAAAAACATTGTGGTCTATTTATATTTTACTTACCACGTTATGCGCAATAAGTTTGTGGTTTGCTGGAATGAATATCTTCGATGCTATTTCGCATAGTTTTTCGACGATATCGATGGGAGGATTCTCAACTCATGACAGCAATTTAGCTTATTTTAATAGTCCAGCAATTAACTATATTGTTACTATTTTCCTAATTTTATCTGGTTGTAATTTTGCACTCCATTTTGCCGCATTAAATGGTATTTCACTTAAAGTTTATTGGCGCGATCAAGAGTTCAGAACGTTTATCTTTATTCTTCTTATTTTAATTGTTATTTGTGCCTTTGTTATCTATTTTTATCAACCACAACGAAATCTTGGTATTGATAAAATTGTGTTACAAGTCGTATCGGTTTCTGCAACAGTCGGTTTTACCGTCGATGATATTAATACTTGGCCATCCTCATTACCAATCTTTTTATTATGTGCTTCATTTATTGGGGGCTGTGCTGGTTCTACTGGAGGAGGGTTAAAAGTTGTTCGCGTTCTACTATTATTTATGCAAGGTTCACGTGAATTAAAACGTCTTATACACCCGAACGCAATATATACCTTAAAATTGAATAATCGAGTTGTACCGGAACGAATTATTGAGGCAGTATGGGGATTCTTTTCTGCCTATGCATTAGTTTTTTTAATTAGTCTATTTATCATTATGGCGTCTGGAATTGATGCAACTGACTCATTTTATATTGTTGCCTCATCATTGAACAATTTGGGGGTTGGTCTTGGCAGTGTGAGTGATAATTTTGCGCATGTAAGTGATATGGTTAAATGGGTAATGGTTGTGGACATGTTATTTGGACGACTTGAAATATTTACCTTATTGGTTTTATTTACACCAACCTTCTGGCGAAGCTAATTTTCACTTAACAATTTAGTGTTAAACCTGGATTTTTTAGAAAAATGGCTAAAAATATAAATATTTTATTGATTATTTAGTCAATTGCAGACAGAATTACTAAGCAGCATGTGCTGTGTTCATTAGAGGTAATCACCTGACATATGGAATGGATCATGGATCCTACAATTTGGATTGGTTTATCCACTCTAGTTGTACTTGAAATCGTCCTTGGCATTGATAACATTGTTTTTATTGCCATTCTTGCCGAGAAACTTCCGCCACAAGAACGAGATAAAGCACGCATTACTGGTCTTGCTTTTGCATTAATTACACGAATATTGTTATTAATGTTTACTGGTTGGTTAGTTACACTCACTACCCCTCTATTTTCTATATCCGGAATCAGTTTCAATGCTAGGCAATTGATAATGTTGCTTGGTGGTATATTTTTGCTTTTCAAAGCCACAATGGAACTCAATGAACGCTTAGAAGGCGCTTCACATGAAGATGGTAAACCCAAAAAGACTTCACATTTTTGGACTGTTGTCGCTCAAATCGTTGTACTTGATGCCGTATTTTCACTCGACTCAGTAATTACTGCAGTGGGTATGGTTGAACATATTCCAGTAATGATTATTGCTGTTTGTATTGCTATTTGTATCATGATGGTAGCAAGTAAACCATTGGCCTATTTTGTTAACTCCCATCCAACGATTGTTATTTTATGTTTAAGTTTTTTACTTATGATTGGTTTTAGTTTGGTTGCCGAAGGTTTTGGGTTTATTATTCCAAAAGGCTACCTATATGCAGCTATTGGTTTCTCAATTATGATTGAGTTTTTTAATCAATTAGCTATATTCAATCGCCGAAAAGCATTAAACAAAAAACCATTACGTGAACGCACCGCTGAAGCGATTTTACATTTACTCAAAGGCGATGCAGAAGAAGATCCCGAAACTCACAATATTGATGTTGTTTCTGATAATAATAAGAAAACATCAGTATTTAATCATCAAGAATTAAACATGGTCGAGCGAGTGTTAGGATTGGCTCAACGTTCAGTTAGTAGCATCATGACCTCACGATTAAATGTTGATATGGTCAATATAAATGATGATCGTGAGGTGATATTAAAAGAGATATTTGATAATCCTCATTCACGTTTAGTCGTAACGGATAATGCTTCAATTGATGAACCATTAGGCATTATTCAAGTTAATGATCTATTGAAAGATGTTTTACAAGATAAACAGCATATTGATATTAACTCTTTAATAAAGCAGCCATTAATTTTCCCTGAAACGGTATCTTTACTTGTCGCACTGGAACAATTCAAAAAAGCGAAAACCCATTTTGCGTTTGTGGTTGATGAATTTGGTTCAATGCAAGGAGTTGTGTCTGTTACTGACATTATTGAAACCATTGCTGGTGATTTCCCAACTGAAGAAGAGGAAATTGATGCCAAACACGATATTCAATGTATTGATGATAACAGTTGGATTGCTAATGGTTACATCCCTGTAGAAGAATTAGTAAGGTATGTTCCTATACCAATAGATGATAAGCGAGAATACCATACTCTTGCTGGATTGTTGATGGAAAAAGCCCAACATTTACTTAATGTCGGTGAAACAATACAAATTGGCGATTATTTATTTGAAGTTGCCGAAATTGAAAGTCACCGTATTTTAAAAGTGAAAATCACTAAGAATAAATTAGATATATTAAAGAACTAGGTTAGTGATATTCTACCCATTGTTTAGCTCATCTCAGATGAGCTAAACAACTATTTTAGAGGTAAGTTATAAAAATTATCTATCAATTACTAAACGATATTCTTAATATGAATAACGCTTGACCAAAATAAATTACAGGCAATAATAGCGCTGTGTTTTTTCGTTTTTTGAGATATGAAGTGATAACTTTGTATCTTTTTTATTTTTACTGCAAAATAAATTAGGTAAAAATAAAGGTTATATCGATTACTATCAAACTAAATTGGGCTTTAACTTATGAATTCACTATTCGAAAAAATTTTTCAACTGAAAGAGAAGAAAACCACAATCAGTACAGAGGTTATAGCAGGCTGTACAACTTTTCTAACCATGGTTTATATTATCTTTGTTAACCCTTCTATCTTATCTGTAACTGGCATGGACAAATCAGCAGTTTTTGTTCTAACGTGCGTCGTAACAGCTTTTGCTACTATTTTAATGGGGCTGTTTGCCAATCTACCGATTGCTTTAGCTCCAGCTATGGGACTCAATGTTTTCTTTGCCTATGGAATATGCGGTGCTATGGGCTATTCTTGGCAAGTGGGTATGGGGGCAATATTTTGGGGCTCATTAATCTTTTTTGCATTATCATTATTTAAAGTTCGCCATTGGTTAATTGAACATATTCCGCAATGTTTGCGAGCAGGTATAAGTGCTGGTATTGGACTATTTATTGCTTTTATGGGATTTCAAAATATGGGAATTGTGGTCGCATCACCAGAAACATTACTAACCTTAGGCAATATCTTATCACTTAAAGTATTATTAGGTTCACTAGGATTTTTTATTATAATAATTCTAGCAACTCGTAATTTCCATGCGGCTGTACTAGTTTCAATTCTTGTTGTTACCTTACTTGCACTTTGGCTTGATCCTAATATTAGTTATCAAGGAATTGCATCAGTTCCACCAAGTGTTAGCAGTGTTGTTGGTCATGTCGATCTAGCTGGTTCACTTAATGTGGGTATTATGGGTGTTATTTTTTCAGTTATGATTGTAAGCCTATTTGATTCTTCCGGTACAATTTTAGCTTTAACCGACAAAGCAGGAATTTCTGACGAAAAAGGGCGTTTCCCTAAAATGCGTCAAGCTTTATTAATCGATAGTTTTAGTTCTTCACTTGGTGGTTTATTTGGAACTTCATCAGTACTAACTTATATTGAAAGTTCTGCTGGTATTTCAGTTGGTGGGCGTACAGGTTTAACTGCAGTTGTAGTTGGATTATTATTTTTATTAATGACCTTTTTATCGCCTTTAGCCCATTTAGTTCCACCTTATGCGACATCTGGTGCTTTAATATTTGTTGGAATCTTAATGGTTTCAAGTTTAATGAAAGTTAATTGGTCTGATTTAACTGATGCAACACCAGCATTTATTACCGCATTAATGATGCCTTTCGCTTTTGCTATTACCGAAGGTGTAGCACTTGGTTTTATCTCTTACGTTGTGTTAAAAACATTAACTGGTAAATTTAAAGAATTAAATCTTTGCGTCATTATTTTTGCCCTTCTATTTGCATTAAAATTTATCTTTATCGATCATCATTAATTTTGATCATCAAATTTCTATCGCTGAAAAGCGATAGAAATAATCCAAGAAATTGAGTTAAAATTCACCACTAATCAAGCAACAAATAACTTTCTAATTTTGTTGATCATCTCTCAATTGCCATCATCTAATAAAGTAAAATAAGCCTTACTGCTTATCTTATAATAACTATCAGCAATAAAATCGATCACCTGAGAATTCACTTTCAGTGATAAGGCCAAAAACTTATTTTCATTAAAAATCAATTGATTAAAAAAATATTTTAAATAATAAAATTTATACAAGTAGTTTATTAAATGGAGTTTGATCTACTTCACAAAAATAAAAAAACATAAAATGCTTACGAAATTTAATAATTGTTGTTAGCTAAATAATTCATGCATATTGAATGAGAAGTTTAGATTATTTTTATCTAAACCTAACTTGATAAGCAGGAATGAAATATGAGTACGCATTACAATTCATTATACGTTTTCAGAATCACTCTAGTTGCAACTTTAGGTGGTTTATTATTTGGTTATGATACAGCAGTTATTTCAGGAACAGTCGGGTCTATTTCAAAAGTCTTTGTTGAACCTCAACATCTAAGTGAAACTGCAGCCAACTCTTTACTAGGCTTTTGTGTGGCAAGTGCTTTAATTGGTTGTATCATCGGCGGTTTAATGGGAGGATATTTAAGTAACCGTTTTGGTCGTCGCAATTCATTATTAATTGCCGCATTTTTATTTTTTATCGCAGCAATTGGATCTGCTTGGCCTGAATTAGGATTTCGTTCAGTAGAATCTCAAGAAATTCCTTACTATTTAGCAGGATATGTTCCTGAATTTGTTTTTTATCGCATCGTTGGTGGTATCGGCGTTGGTTTAGCTTCTATGTTATCTCCGATGTACATTGCCGAAGTGGCCCCAGCTGAAATTAGAGGTAAACTCGTCTCCTTTAACCAATTTGCTATTATTTTTGGACAGCTTCTAGTCTATTGTGTCAATTATGCTATAGCAAGTTCAGGTGATCAAGATTGGTTAAATATTGTCGGCTGGCGATATATGTTCTTATCACTAGCTATTCCAGCCTTACTTTTCTTTGGCTTATTATTTACCGTTCCGGAAAGCCCTCGCTGGTTAACAGCACAAAATAAAATAAGTAAAGCTCAAAATATACTATCCCGTATATTGGGAAGTCAAAGAACTGAAGAAGCTCTTAATAGCATAATTAGTTCATTATCTTCTAATTCGACTAAAAAGAGTAGTCCACTTTTAAAATATGGAATTGGTGTTATTGTTATCGGAATTTTATTATCAGCATTCCAACAATTAATGGGCATTAATGTTGTACTTTACTATGCACCAGAAGTATTTAAAAACTTAGGAGCAAGCACCGATTCAGCATTATTACAAACTATTATTGTTGGTGTTATTAACCTTTCGTTTACCACTATTGCAATATTCACTGTTGATAAATTAGGGCGAAAACCATTACAGATCATCGGTGCTATAGGCATGGCGATTGGCATGATCACATTAGGAACAACTTTCTTTCTACAACTACCAGCAATTATTGCGCTTACTTCTATGCTGTTTTACATCGCTTCTTTTGCTATCTCATGGGGGCCTGTATGTTGGGTATTACTATCTGAAATATTCCCTAACTCCATTCGAAGTAAAGCACTTTCAATCGCTGTTGCAGCACAATGGATTACAAATTACTTGGTATCCTGGACCTTTCCTATTATGGATAAAAACACCTACCTTGTCTCACATTTTAACAATGGATTTGCCTATTGGTTATATGGAGTTATCAGTGTAGTGGCTGCAATTTTCATATGGAAATGGTTACCTGAAACGAAAGGAAAATCTTTAGAAGAACTTGAACAGTTCTGGAACAAATAATTACAACATTAATTTCATAACCAAATTTAGGAGAATATTATGAAACAATATTATGACAAAATAGAACGCATCAACTACGAAGGCACTCAAACTGACAACCCTTTTGCATTCAGGCACTATAATCCTAGCCAAATCATTTTGGGTAAAACCATGGCGGAACACCTACGCTTATCGATCTGTTATTGGCACACTTTTTGTTGGGCAGGAACAGATATGTTTGGGTCAAGCTCATTTCAATATCCTTGGCAAACAGGCTCAGATCCTTTAGCTAATGCAAAAGCGAAAGCTGATGTTGCCTTTGAGTTTTTCTATAAAATGAACGTGCCTTTTTATGCTTTTCATGATGTCGATGTAGCACCGGAAGGCAATTCAATCAAAGAATACATCAATAATTTAGCAGTAATGAGCGATATTTTGTTGGAAAAACAACAACAAACAGGCGTTAAATTACTTTGGGGCACAGCCAACTGCTTTACCAATCCTAAATATGCTGCAGGTGCCGCCACGAATCCAGATCCGCAAGTATTTGCCTGTGCTGCCACACAAGTTGTTCATGCAATGAATGCAACACATAAATTAGGTGGGCAAAATTATGTCCTTTGGGGCGGACGTGAAGGATACGAAACACTGTTAAATACTGATCTCAAAAAAGAGCGTGAGCAGCTTGGCAAGTTTATGCAATTGGTGGTTGAAAACAAATATAAAATCGGTTTTAAAGGCGCTTTACTTATTGAACCAAAACCGCAAGAGCCAACCAAACATCAATATGATTATGATGTCGCAACTATTTATGGCTTTTTAAAACAATTTGGCTTAGAAAAAGAAATTAAAGTTAATATCGAAGCTAACCATGCAACACTAGCCGGCCACTCATTCCAACATGAAGTTGCCTCAGCTATCGCACTTGATATCTTTGGCTCACTTGATGCAAACCGAGGCGATCCGCAACTAGGTTGGGATACCGATCAATTTCCAAATAGTGTAGAAGAAAATAGCCTTGTCATGTACGAAATTCTCAAAAGTGGTGGTTTTAAAACCGGTGGACTTAATTTTGATGCCAAAATTCGCCGTCAAAGTGTTGATAAATATGATGTATTTTACGGGCATATTGGCGCAATCGATACCATGGCATTATCATTGAAGTGCGCAGCCAAACTAATTGAAGATAACGTTCTTGAGCAAAAAGTTACACAACGATATGCCGCTTGGGACGAAAAATTAGGTCAACAAATCCTTCACGGCAAAATGACGCTGCAAGATATTGCCCAGTATAGTTTAGCCAATAATCTGCAACCAAAACCTTGCAGTGGTGAGCAAGAGAAGTTAGAAAATCGAGTTAATCAGTTAATTTTTGGCTAAGTTAATTGTTCGAAGCAAACTAATCAGGGTATAGTTTACCCTGATAGTAAGCTGTGAAATGGAGAAGAGTATGTATATTGGTATTGATTTAGGCACTTCGGGTGTCAAAGTGATTTTAATGAATGAAAAACAACATATTATCACAACATTAACCAAACCACTCACCGTGTCCCGCCCACATCCATTATGGTCAGAGCAAGATCCGGAGCAATGGTGGCAAGCAACCGATACAGCAATGTGTGAGCTTAGTAAGCAACATAATTTACAATCGGTAAAAGCCATAGGTTTAAGTGGCCAAATGCATGGTGCGGTATTACTCAATCAACAATCACAAGTATTAAGACCAGCAATACTTTGGAATGACGGGCGCTGTGATGTTCAATGCCACCAACTAGAACAACAGGTACCCACTTCCCGTCAAATTACTGGCAATCTAATGATGGCTGGTTTTACCGCTCCTAAAATTAAATGGGTACAACAGCATGAACCGGAAATCTTTGCTCAGATCGATAAAGTATTGCTCCCCAAAGATTATTTGCGTTTTAAAATAACCAATCAATTTGCTTCAGATATGTCCGATTCAGCCGGGACAATGTGGCTTGATGTAAGAAAGCGTGATTGGAATGATGAACTACTAAAAGCCTGTGGCTTAACACGACACCATATGCCAACGCTATTTGAAGGCAATCAGATCACCGGTTATGTGACCGATGAAATCGCTAAACGTTGGGGCATTAATCAGATTGCGGTGATTGCTGGCGGTGGTGATAATGCAGCCGGTGCGGTTGGGGTAGGTTTACATCAATCGGGACAAGCGATGCTCTCACTGGGTACCTCCGGCGTCTATTTTGCCGTGACCGATCAGTTTATTAGCAACCCCGAGCAAGCCATTCACAGTTTTTGCCATGCCTTACCAAACCGCTGGCACCTAATGTCGGTAATGTTGAGCTGTGCTTCTTGCCTCGATTGGGCGTGTCAGTTATTGGACATTGAAGATGTCCCAACCTTACTAACTCTAATTGAGGCGCAACCGATCGATGACAAACCTTCGGTCTATTTTTTACCTTATTTATCCGGCGAAAGAACACCTCACAATAATCCCGAAGCTAAAGGTGTATTTTTTGGCTTAACTTATCAACACAACAAAGTCGATCTGGCAAAAGCGGTATTACTGGGCGTTAGCTATGCCCTTGCCGACGGCATCGATGCTGTTCATCAAACTGGCGTCACACCCGATAAAATTTTGGTAATTGGTGGCGGAGCCCGCAGCCGTTATTGGCGACAATTGCTGAGTGATGTTTCTGGTTATTGCATTGAATATTGTGAAGGTAGCGAAGTGGGTCCAGCATTAGGGGCAGCAAAACTTGCGCAAATCGCTTGTCATCCCAATACGGCGATAAGCGAACTACTTGCGCCATTGCCAATTGTTCAAACGCATCAGCCCGATAGCAATCTCTACCAATATTATCAGCAACAGCGCACTATTTTTAGAGATATTTATCAGCAACTTAAACCATTGATGTCATAATTATGACTTGCAGAATACCCTGTTAGGGTATTCTGCACCTGTTATCCTGCCTTTTTTACCTTCTTAAAGATATTGAATAATTTATCACTATTTATCTTTACCAAACTAAAAATAACGCTTATTAACCAATATATTACTTGCTAAGTTAACCCTATCTTTTTCTAATTATGTTAATTGAATAGGTAAATTTTATTACTCAGAGTGTGACACATATCTCATTAATAAGATTTCATAAATTTGAAACCAAATTTGATAATAACATTATCGGCATAGATAAATTATATTGGGCAAAACAACCTTAAAACTTATTTTTTTGATAAGTATTTTTATCAATAATCTAACATTAAGAGAAAATAAAAATGCCTAAAATAAAAAAGGTTAGGTCCATACATTGCCGCATCAAGTCTCTTTTTACCAGCGTTAATTCAACAAATTGATGAAGTAAATAAGATCCACTTATTAGCGCTATTTTCTGCGTGTGGTATGGTGGTTGCGGCAATATCGAATATGCTTGCAGGTTATTTATCAGATCGAACACGTTCAAAATTCGGTAATCGCTCACCTTGGATTGTAGCCGGCGCTGTCGCCTTTATGTTATCCATGATATTAGCTTCAATGGCCAACAGTATTCCTTTTTTGTTGTGTAGTTGGTTACTCGGCCAAGTTGCTTTAAACTTTATTGTTGCTCCTATGGTAGCCTGGATAGACTTTGCCGCTGAAGAGAGAAAAGGCACGGCCTCGAGCGCTTATGGCGGATTAGGTATGGCGTTAGGTAACAACGGTTTTACGATACTTGCTGCGATGTTTTTAGGCAGCTTTCGATTTGGCTTTATCGTTTTTGGTATCATTACATTCATTGGCGTATTCCTAGCGGTATTGATTGTAAAAGAGCCGTCAAACCTTAACCAAACGAAGGAAAAAAAATTACTCAAAAGCGATAAAACATTTAAAAACGCATTGACTATATTTCCCAAATGGTCAATCGGTCGAGACTACTATTTGGCGTTAATTGGTAAGCTTTTTCAAGGCATCAGTAACTTTACTATTACCGGTTACCTACTTTTTATTTTGACCGATTTTATGCAGAGCAATTCTTCCGATACACAAAATGCTATCCAACTCATTAATTTAATTATGTTAATTTTCGGCATTTTAATGGGATTTATTGCCGGTCCGATCTGCGATAAATTAAAAGTGCTTAAACTACCAGTTGGTTTATCTACGCTCTTTTTAGGCATTGGTGCATTGGGTTTATCGCTATGTCCAAATCAAACAGGCGTATTAATTTATGCATTTTTTGCGGGAATCGGCATGGGAATATGGAATTCACTCGACAATTTACTAAATTTGCAAGTCATACCTGATCGGCAGCAAGTAGCCTTTTTTTTAGGGATCTATAATCTTGGTAATACAATTACCCAAGCGCTCGCACCAATTATTGCCGCTTGTGTGATAACGTTATTTGGCTTTTCCGCTATTTTTATAGTCTCTTTTGTGTTTGCCATTGTTGGCGGTACTGCCATATTTTTAATTCGTTCAGTTGACAAATAAACCCATCAAAAAGGAAAAAGCAACAGCAATATTTGAGCTTTTTCCTTATTATTACGGTTACTATTGATATTAAAACGTCGCCGACTTTAGTGTGGTAAATTGGCACCTAAAATCTTTAGGGGTCATACCATAACGCTTCTTAAACAGGAAATAGAAATACTGAACTGACGGATAACCACATTGCTGAGAAATGGTTTGAATGGGTAATGATGACTCAAGCAGAAGATATTTAGCCTGATTAAATTTTTCTTCATGAATTACCGCATGAATGGTTTTACCTAATGATGATTTAAATCGAATTTCCAAATTAGAGCGTGATATCTGCATCTGAGAGATCACTTGCTCAACCTTAATTCCTTTACAGGCGTGATCACGAATATAGTGAATGGCTTGGATGACATAGGGATCGTGAATAGAGCGATAATCTGTTGAACGTCTGGCAATAACTTTTTTAGGTGCTATAAGTAAAGGACATACCGGCACATTACCTTTAATAAAGTGTTTTTGGAGTAAGTTTGCCGCATTAAATCCCATCTCTTCAGTGCCTTGCTTAACGGTTGATAACGATACCATTGACAAATCATTGATGACTTCCTCATTATCAATACCAATTAGGCATAACTCTTCCGGTATTTTTATGCCTGCTCTATCACACGCTTGTAAAATATGGTGTGCCCTAGCATCATTAACCGCAATAATGCCAGTATTCATTGGCAAAGATAGCAACCATTTAGAAAGTTTATCTAAGCCTTCTTGCCAATTATCAAGCGAGGTAGACAAACCTTGATAAATAAACCCTTCATATCCTTTCTGCGCCAAGATTTGCTTAAAAATTTCTTCTCGCACACCAGCCCATCGGCAATATCGGTTTGAAGGTAAACCATAAAAAGCAAATTGACTAATTCCCTTAGCACACAAATGATTAAATGCACTTTCAATAATGGAAAAATTATCAGCAGCAACATAAGGCACATTTGGATAGCTCGACTTACCATGATATGAGCTACCCACACCAATTATTGGTATTTGAACATGTTTAAGCAAATCGGCAATATCAGGATCATCAAAATTAGCAATAATTCCATCGCAGTCAAAACGAAAAGAGTTAGTCGTGTCATAACGCAGCGTTTCAGAGATATAAATATTCCAGTGAATATTATGTGACTTCAAAAAATCACCAATACCTTTTAAAATTTGACGATCGTAAATATTATTAGCATTAAATAGTAATACAACTTTGTAAGGTTCATTGTTTATATTCATCATTGTTACGCACGACATTTATTCAATACTCAGTATCATATTACCGTTTTTTTAGACAAAAATTTAGCTTAAATTTATACAGTTTGTCTTTTACTATCTTAATGGCCATATACCTATGCCACACTGCCATTAAATATTTACGTTACATTAAATAGTTATTGTGATAAGAAATAATGCATAAAATCTCACCAACAACTTACGAATGAAAAAGATAAACTTTGTTTAACTATCTGATGCTTAACAATCTAAAATAGTTTAATTAAATAACATAATAAACTTGTGGTAATACTTGACATTATGCCTGTTGAGGTCTAGAATCTTGCGACCCAAAACTTATATACATAGGCTTTGGGCTACAGTTATTAATTACGTATCTAAAAAGCAATTTTTAAATTTATTTTAATTAATCAGGAGCTTATTAATGGCAACAATTAATCAGCTGGTACGCAAACCAAGAGCGCTAAAGGAAGCGAAAAGTAACGTTCCTGCCCTTGAAGCATGCCCGCAAAAACGTGGTGTTTGTACACGTGTTTACACCACTACACCTAAAAAACCAAACTCAGCATTACGTAAAGTATGCCGTGTACGTTTAACCAACGGTTTTGAAGTGACTTCTTATATCGGTGGTGAAGGTCATAACTTGCAAGAACATAGCGTGATTTTAATCCGCGGTGGTCGTGTTAAAGATTTACCTGGTGTTCGTTATCACACTGTTCGTGGTGCATTAGACTGCGCAGGTGTTAAGGATCGCAAACAAAGCCGTTCTAAATACGGTGTAAAACGACCTAAAGCTTAATGGAACTCCGTTAAGTAAGGCCAAACTATAATAATTCCATTTAACTCATTTGAGTTTTGGGTAAACCTGAAAATTTATAACATATAAACGGAGTATTCCAATGCCACGTCGTCATGTTGTCGGTCAAAGAAAAATTTTACCTGATCCGAAATTCGGTTCAGATTTGCTGGCGAAATTTGTAAATATTTTAATGATAGATGGTAAAAAATCTATCGCAGAATCAATCGTATATTCAGCTCTTGATAAATTAGCTGAGCGTAGTGGAAAAGACCACTTAGCAGCTTTTGAAGTTGCATTAGATAACGTAAGACCAACTGTAGAAGTTAAGTCTCGTCGCGTTGGTGGTTCTACATACCAAGTTCCTGTTGAAGTGCGTCCAGTTCGTCGTAATGCACTTGCAATGCGTTGGATTGTAGATGCTGCACGTAAACGTGGCGATAAATCAATGGCGTTACGCCTAGCGAATGAACTTATGGATGCTTTTGAAAACAAAGGCACTGCTGTGAAAAAACGCGAAGATGTTCATCGTATGGCTGAAGCTAATAGAGCGTTTGCACACTATCGTTGGTAATCTTTCCACTGATATTAAGTGGCTTGAAATTAGACTGACAGCACATATCTACTGTCAGTCAACCTAAATGATATTTTATTAAGCAAACGATTCTAAATAGAGGATTAATATGGCTCGTACAACCCCTATAGCACGCTACCGTAATATCGGTATCAGTGCACATATTGACGCAGGTAAAACAACAACTACCGAACGTATTTTGTTTTATACTGGTGTAAGTCACAAAATTGGTGAGGTTCATGATGGCGCAGCTACCATGGACTGGATGGAACAAGAACAAGAACGTGGTATTACTATCACTTCAGCAGCGACAACTGCATTCTGGTCAGGTATGGGACAACAATTTGAACCACACCGTATCAATATCATCGACACCCCGGGACACGTTGACTTCACAATCGAAGTTGAACGTTCTATGCGTGTTCTTGATGGTGCAGTAATGGTTTACTGTGCGGTTGGTGGTGTTCAACCTCAATCAGAAACAGTATGGCGCCAAGCTAACAAATATAAAGTTCCTCGTATCGCATTTGTAAACAAAATGGACCGTATGGGTGCTAACTTCTTACGTGTGGTTGAACAAATCAAAACACGTTTAGCGGCAGTGCCTGTTCCATTAGTATTACCAATCGGTGCTGAAGAAGGCTTTACTGGTGTTGTTGATTTACTTAAACGTAAAGCAATTAACTGGAATGATGCTGACCAAGGTACAACCTTTACTTATGAAGATGTGCCAGCTGACATGGTTGAGCAAGTTGAAGAATGGCGTGCAAACTTAATCGAAGCTGCAGCAGAAGCTAACGAAGAGTTAATGGAAAAATACCTAGGTGGTGATGAGTTAACTGAAGAAGAAGTTAAAAAAGCACTACGTGAACGCGTACTTGCTAACGAAATCATCTTGGTAACATGTGGTAGTGCATTTAAAAATAAAGGCGTTCAGTTCATGCTTGACGCAGTTATTGAGTATCTACCTGCTCCAACTGATGTCCCTGCGATTAAAGGTGAATTACAAAATGGTGAACCAGCAGAACGTCATTCAAGTGATGATGAACCATTTGCTGCACTTGCATTTAAAATTGCAACTGACCCATTTGTTGGTAACTTAACCTTCTTCCGCGTTTACTCTGGTGTAGTTAACTCTGGTGACTCAGTTCTTAACTCAGTTAAAGATCGTAAAGAACGCTTTGGTCGTATCGTACAGATGCATGCGAACAAACGTGAAGAAATCAAAGAAGTTCGTGCGGGTGACATTGCAGCAGCAATCGGTCTTAAAGATGTCACAACTGGTGATACGCTTTGTGCTGAAAATTCACCAATTATTCTTGAAAGAATGGAATTCCCTGAGCCAGTTATCTCGGTTGCAGTAGAACCTAAAACTAAAGCTGACCAAGAAAAAATGGGTATTGCTTTAGGTCGTTTGGCAAAAGAAGATCCATCATTCCGTGTATGGACTGATGAAGAATCAAACCAAACTATCATTGCTGGTATGGGTGAATTACATCTTGAAATCATCGTAGACCGTATGAAACGTGAATTTAACGTTGAAGCGAATGTCGGTAAACCACAAGTTGCTTACCGTGAAACAATTCGTACAACAGTTAAAGATATCGAAGGTAAACATGCAAAACAATCTGGTGGTCGTGGTCAATACGGTCATGTTGTTATCGACTTGTATCCATTAGAAGCGGGTGGTGCTGGTTACGAATTTGTTAACGAAATCAAAGGTGGGGTAATTCCTGGTGAATTTATTCCAGCAGTTGATAAAGGTATCCAAGAGCAATTGAAATCAGGTCCTTTAGCTGGCTATCCGGTAGTGGATCTTGGTGTGCGTTTACATTTTGGTTCTTACCATGATGTCGACTCATCCGAAATTGCCTTTAAACTTGCCGCATCAATGGCATTTAAAGAAGGCTTCATGAAAGCTAAACCTGTGCTTTTAGAACCAATTATGAAAGTAGAAGTTGAAACCCCTGAAGATTATATGGGTGACGTTATCGGTGACTTAAACCGTCGTCGTGGTATGATCGAAGGTATGGAAGATACTGCAACTGGTAAAACAGTTAAAGCACAAGTTCCACTTTCTGAAATGTTTGGTTATGCGACAGACCTTCGTTCACAAACACAAGGTCGTGCTTCTTACTCTATGGAGTTCTTGAAGTATAACGAAGCACCTTCAAACATCGTAACAGCAATTATTGAAGCTCGTAAAGCGAAATAATTATTTATATAAATAAAGTAACACTTCCCTACAAAATTAGGGAAGTGATTTAATAAAGGAACATTAAGATGTCTAAAGAAAAATTTGAACGTACAAAACCCCACGTTAACGTTGGTACAATCGGCCACGTTGACCATGGTAAAACAACTTTAACAGCAGCTATTACTTCTGTACTTTCTAAAAAATACGGCGGTCAAGCTCGCGCATTCGATCAAATCGATAATGCACCAGAAGAAAAAGCACGTGGTATCACCATCAATACTTCACACGTTGAATACGATACACCAACTCGTCACTACGCACACGTAGACTGCCCAGGCCATGCTGACTATGTTAAAAACATGA
>NZ_JAFNNC010000013.1:0-25504 GCF_026537005.1 Gilliamella sp. B2785
AAGTATAGTGATTGGAAAAACACGATGCAACACTTTTTTTCGCTCATTTACGTTAACTTTTGTAAATAGGATCTAAAAAGGATCTGAAAGTTAATTGGTTAATCATTGTTTTAATTAAGCATATCGTCATTACAAATCTTTAAAATTAGAACAATTGATCCTTGAAAATTTTATTTTAGGGCTTTGAATTAGAAATTTAGTGATTTTGAGCATTTAATAATTTTTAAGTGAAATTTAGAACTTCAAAAACCCCGCTCCTCAACTTTTTTTGATGGAAAAACACGACAACTAAAGAGTGCCATAGTTAGAGCGGAATTATTTATTTGAGGCAACATTGCAAAGCAGAATTTAGAACCTCAAAAACCCCACTCCTCAACTTTTTTGCTAAAAAACACATCAAAAATAAACCCGCCTAAGCGGATAATTCAAACGTCGCTTAGCCGCAAAATCGCTTTTTTTATGGCTAAACGACGTTGACTCTTCGAGTCAGCTTGCTTTTAATCACCTAATACTATTTTTTATCACTCCCACCCCCGCCCTAAGGATTAAGGACGAAGGAATAAAAACTAAGGATGGGAGCAAAGGCCGTAGCTGTCGTAGTTGTCCCAACTCACGCCACCGTCGTCTGCGTCCACGATCAACTGGTGACTACCAAGCGGGTCACTAGTCCAGTACCAACTGTTGATGAAGACAACGCCAGAGTAATCCCACATACGACCCCACTCAGTGAAAAATCCAGAACCAATATGACGCTGGTAATAATTATTAGGTGAAGAAGGAGTTGCGCCGACTGAACCCTGACAGTGAGAATCTGAATTAGTACCACGACAAGATGCATTGGTTAAATCCCTTACGCTAGGCATTCGATAACCAATACTATTACACCAAGATAAAGTATTAGAATAATTTTTCTTCACAGAACCACGGTGGACGAACCACTGCTTCAAAGTAAAACCATATTTGACAACAGGATTACCATTAGTATCACGACCGACCAACTCGAAAGTCTGAGGCAAAGTAGGTTTAGAAATAGGACTAGGACTGTCTGAATTATGCTGGAATTCGGTAGCGTAAGGACCAGTTAAAGTAACACGAACGCTTGTAGCAGTAGAACGAGACATTGTGACGGTGATACCACCCAGAGAAACAGGAGACCAAAACAATGGCTGACTTACACCACTAATGAGTAAATCAAAGTACAGTTTGTTAGCACCAGTTGTAGGAAAGTTTCTACCGTAAAGTGACGGGTCTGTTTTTTGTGTGAGAAAACCCTTAGCAGGGTCCCACATCAAAGCTGGGCCGCGGAAATCGTGAGAAATACCATCCTCATTAAGCTTACCATACCTTAAGTTAGGCCGAGCAAAACAAACCACAGGCCCAGCCTTAGGATTGACGTAATAAGTCACATTACTAGCACTGAAAATACTACGATTAGGAAATCCGTAACGAGTTGATAATGTACCGTTAGTACTAGATAACGTAACCTTATAAGGTGCAGAATCATTACATGTCGTTAACATCGTATTACGTGATACAGGCCGATTGTTTTTATCGACGATAGATAAACTCAAAGAACCTGTAGCAGTAACGCCAGAATCACCATCATCATCCCCCCAATAATTATTAGGAGGACCGATAAGAGTACTTAAATCGACTGAATTAGTATCAGTAGGAACCAACATACGAATATCAGCAAAACTCTGACCCGCAACGGGCAAGGAGATTGGTGCTGAAGAAGATGAAGTATTGGTTGAAGGCGTGTAATTAGCTCCGTTAGATAGCGTAATCCCAAGCAGACCGTTAGCATCAACTGCACGAGTACGACCACCGTCGAAAGTCAGATAAGGTGCACTACCCTGTATCGCATTCCTAGTTGTCTGTGATGTCAATGCGTGACCCGAAAAAGGAAGGAAAAGAGCCACGAAAAAAACAATCTGCCGGGATAATTGGGAAAAGGATCGAAAACCGGATCTGAAAGAGGATCCGAAAAACGACCGGAAAAAAGATCGAGAAGAGGATCGCGGAAGCGATCGCGCGAAAATTCGCAGAATTTCACTTGATTGCGTGGAAAAATAAGTTTCAGTGAAAAATTTAAACTGGGTGCTGGACTTAGACGAATTTAAAAGATAGGTTGGCCAGGTTGCCTGTTGCCTGTTGCCTGTTGAAAATTATAATGCATTTTAGACTACCTTGTCAAGTAATTTTTTGATTTATTTGTAATTTTATACTTTTCTATCAAATTTTAGCCTTGTAGCTAAAACCGTGTAAAAAGTATAGTGATTGGAAAAACACGATGCAACACTTTTTTTCGCTCATTTACGTTAACTTTTGTAAATAGAATCTAAAAAGGATCTAAATTATAATTAATTAACTATTGTTTTAATTAAATATATTACCATTACAAATCTTTAAATAAATAATTAAAGATCATCGAAAATTTTATTTTAGGGCTTTGAATTAGAAATTTAGTAAGTTTGATCATTTAAAACTTTTTAAGTGAAATTTAAAACTTCAAAAACCCCGCTCCTCAACTTTTTTTGATAGAAAAACACAGCTACTAAAAAACGCCATAGTTAGGGCAGAATTATTTATTTGAGGCAACATTGCAAAGCAGAATTTTAAACCCCAAAAACCCCGTTCCTCAACTTTTTTGATGGAAAAATAGAACTACTAAAAAGCGCCACAGTTAAAGCGGAATTATTTACTTGAGGCAACATTGCAGAATTTTGAACCCCTAAAAACCCCACTCCTCAACTTTTTTTGAGATAAAATACCTCAAAAATAAACCCGCCGAGGCGGGTAATTCAAACGTCGCTTAGCCGCAAAATCGCTTTTTTTATGGCTAAACGACGTTGACTCCTTGAGTCAGCTTACTTTTAATCACCTAATACTATTTTTTATCACCCCCGCCCCCGCCCTAAGGATTAAGGACGAAGAAATAAAAACTAAGGATGGGAGCAAAGCCCGTAGTATTTATAGTTTTTGTAGGGGATAGTAATGAAACCGACGGCTAAGTACACGAGAAACCGACTACCATCCGAGTGTAGGTCACTAGTCCAGAAATGATCGTTGTAGAAGTCAACGCCTGAATAATCGTACAAAGCGCCCCACTCCGAGGAAAAACCAGAACCTATATGACGCATATAATGATTAGCCGGTGAGGAAGGGGTGGCGCTGACTGAACCACGACACAAAGAATGGTTGGTAGGACAATATGCGTTGGTTAAATCCTTTACCTTAGGAAGGCGATAACCAAGACTATTACACCAAGATAATGTATTAGGATAAGTGTCCTTCTTCTCACCACGGTGGACGAACCACTGTTTCAAAGTAAAACCATATTTAACGACAGGAGTACCATTAGTATCACGACCGACCAATTCGAAGGTCTGAGGCAAAGTAGGTTTAGAAATAGGACTAGGATTGTTTGAATTATGCTGGGATTGAGGAGCGTAAGGACCCGTTAAAGTAACGCGTACGCTTGTAGCAGTAGAATTAGACATAGTAGCTGTGATACCACCCCGAGAAACAGAAGACCAATACAATGGCTGACTTACACCACTAATGAGTAAATCAAAGTACAATCCATTAAGACCAGTTGTAGGAAAGTTTCTACCGTAAGAGGATGGGCCTGTTGACTGAGGGATAAAACCTTTATAAGGGTCCCAAATCGAAGACGGACCGCGGAAATCGTGAGAAATACCAAGCTCATTAAGCTTACCATACGTTAAATTAGGTCTGGCGAAACAAACCACAGGCGAAGCCTTAGGATTGACGTAATAAGTCTCACTACGGGCACTGAAAGTACTACGATTAGGAAATCCGTAACGAGTTGATAATGTACCGTCAGTACCGGATAAGGTAACCTTATAAGGTGCCTTACAAATCTCTGGCACGGTACTACGTGATACCGTTTGACCGCTTTTATCGATGATAGATAAACTTAAACGACCAGTAGCAGTAACGCCAGAATCACCATCATCATCTCCCCAATAATTATTAGGAGGACCGATAAGTGTACTCAAAGCGACTGAATTTGTATCAGTAGGAACGAACATACCAATATCAGCAAAACTCTGACCCTCAACCGGCAAGACGATTGGGGTTGTAGATGATGAATTGTTAGAAGGCGTGTAATTAGCTCCGTTAGATAGCGTAATCCCAAGCAGACCGTTAGCATCAACCGCACGTGTACGACCACCGTCGAAAGTCAAATACGGTGCACTACCCTGTATCGCATTCCTAGTTGTCTGTGATGTCAATGCGTGACCCGAAAAAGGAAGAAAAAAAGCCACGAAAAAAACAATCTGCCGGGATAATTCGGAAAAGGATCGAAAACTGGATCCGAAAAAGGATCGCGAAAAGGATCTGAAAATGGATCCGGAAAACGACCGGAAAAAAGATCGAGAAGAGGATCGCGGAAGCGATCGCGCGAAAATTCGCAGAATTTCACTTGATTGCGTGGAAAAATAAGTTTTAGTGAAAAATTTAAACTGGGTGCTGGACTTAGACGAATTTAAAAGATAGGTTGGCCAGGTTGCCTGTTGCCTGTTGCCTGTTGAAAATTATAATGCATTTTAGACTACCTTGTCAAGTAATTTTTTGATTTATTTACAATTTTATACTTTTCTATCAAATTTTAGCCTATTAGCTAAAACCGTGTAAAAAGTATAGTGATTGGAAAAACACGATGCAACACTTTTTTTCGCTCATTTACGTTAACTTTTGTAAATAAGATCTAAAAAGGATCTAAATTATAATTGATTAGCTATTGTTTTAATTGGATATATTATCATTACAAATCTTTGAAAATATGATTAAAGATCATCGAAAATTTTAATTTAGGGCTTTGAATTAGAAATTTAGTGATTTTGATCATTTAATAATTTTTAAGTGAAATTTAAAACCTCAAAAACCCCGCTCCTCAACTTTTTAAGAAACGGGATATTATCTGCACTGAATAAACTGACTGATGTTGATTGATTCGAAAATTATATTTTATTAACTGCCTACACGGCATAAACCTAGAACAAGACATACTATAATCGTTGTTTGCAAAAAGGCAAAGGGCATTTGGCGTTTTAAAAACCCTTTTTTTATTATCTTTTTAAAATAATGATTTTTTAATTATTTTATTTTTTGATTAAAAAAAGGGTTATAAAAATAATATTTTTTGAGGCTTAGAAAACCCCGCTCCTCAACTTTTTTAGAAAGCAAATTTTACTCATAAAAAAAGGATTACACTGAATCCTTTTTTATTGATATTTATTGATTAACCCGCTCGATAATTAGGTGGCTCTTTAGTGATTAGGACGTCATGAACATGACTCTCTTTCATACCTGCGCCAGTAATGCGGTAGAACTTCGATTTTGTGCGTAACTCATCGATAGTTCCACAACCCGTTAGCCCCATACATGAGCGTAATCCACCCATTTGTTGGTGGATGATCTCTTTTAATAAACCTTTGTAAGCAATTCGGCCTTCAATACCTTCTGGCACTAGCTTATCGGCAGCATTATCTGATTGGAAGTAGCGATCCGATGATCCTTTTGCCATCGCACCGAGTGAACCCATACCGCGATAAGATTTATAAGCACGACCTTGGAATAGTTCGATTTCGCCTGGTGCTTCTTCGGTTCCGGCAAACATTGAACCAACCATAACACAAGATGCGCCAGCGGCAATAGCTTTGGCAATATCACCTGAAAAACGAATGCCACCATCAGCAATAACTGGAATATTGTGTTGTTTAGCTACTTCAACAGCGTCCATAATGGCACTAATTTGCGGTACCCCTACCCCAGTGACGATACGCGTGGTACAAATTGAACCCGGTCCAATACCCACTTTTACCGCACTCACGCCTGCATCAATTAGCGCTTTTGCGCCTTCACCCGTAGCAACGTTGCCACCTATAATTTGTAAATTTGGATAGGCTTGTCTTGCTTGGCGAATGCGTTCAAGTACCCCTTCTGAATGGCCATGTGATGAGTCGATAAGTAAAACATCAACGCCGGCTTCAACCAAAGCAGCAATACGCTCTTCGTTACCCGTACCCGCACCTACTGCTGCGCCAACACGTAAGCGACCTTTTTCGTCTTTACATGCATTAGGTTTTTGTTCTGCTTTATTGTAATCTTTAACGGTTATCATGCCTTTTAAGTGGAATCTATCATCAACCACTAAAACCTTTTCAACACGATGTTCATGCATTTTTTGCAGTACACTTTCTCGAGATTCGCCCTCTTTAACGGTGACTAAGCGCTCTTTAGGTGTCATTACCGCAGTTACAGATAGTGATAAGTCAGTTGCAAATCGAACATCACGAGCAGTGATAATACCGACTAACTCTTGTGATTCTGTCACAACCGGAAACCCTGCAAAACCATATTCTTTAGCAAGATCGATTACTTGTTGAATAGTTGCTGTTGGTAGTACTGTTACTGGATCTTGAACAATTCCGCTTTCATGTTTTTTAACACGCTTTACATGCTCAGCTTGAACTTCAATTGGCATATTTTTATGGATAAAACCAATGCCTCCTTCTTGAGCAAGGGCAATAGCCAGTTCGGCTTCGGTTACCGTATCCATGGCAGCAGATAGCATTGGAATATTTAATTTGATGGTTTGCGTCAGTTGAGTTGTAATATCAGCAGTATTAGGTAAAACAGTTGAATGGGCTGGAACTAATAAAACATCATCGAACGTGAGGGCTTCTTTAACTATACGAGACATGACAATATTCACCATTGAGTTGGATTGTTGATAAAATATTGCCGATGTATTCTACTCACATTCGATATAAAAGACTAGTAGAATTTGATATTTATTTTTAGGCGATAATCAATCGCCCACTTTTAATTGAGCTCGTCTTTTTGAGCCATCAAAATATAATTTACATCAACATTACGACCTAATCGGAATTGATTGCTGAGTAAGTGATATTCCATTCCAATAATATCTTTAACCGTTAAATGCGCTTGTTCAACCCAAGTCATTAATTCAGAAGGACGGATAAAACGATTAAAATCATGAGTCCCTTTTGGCACTAAGCGCGCTATATATTCAGCGCCATAAATCAACATAAGTTTTGCTTTATGGTTACGGTTGATGGTCGATAAGTAGAGTTTTCCGTTCGGTTTGAGCAGTTTTGCGCAGGCATCAATAATAGAAAATGGGTCAGGCACATGCTCTAACATCTCCATACAAGTTATCACATCATAGTGTGATGGATACTGTGTGGCGTGCTCTTCAACGGTTTGTTTTTGGTAGTTGATAGAAAGACCATTTTGCTCGGCATGTAATTTTGCTACCGCTAATGATTCATCAGCCAGATCGATAGCGGTTACATTTGCACCTAACTTGGCTAAACTTTCAGACAATATTCCCCCACCACAACCAACATCTAATACATTTTTTTGATTCAAATCGTTTGATTTAATGTAATCAACTCGCAATGGATTGATGATATGCAATGGTTTGCATTGGCCATTTGGATCCCACCATTGTGCAGCTAACTTGGCAAACTTATCTATCTCGTTTAAATCGATGTTTTGTGTCATGGGTATTCTTATCAAAAAGGGGAATTGATGTAATATATGCGATGAGTTGATGATTAGCAATATCAAACCGTTTTAAAAACCCCGCTCCTCAACTTTTTTTATTACTCATAATTTCTATACTAAACCACTTAAAAACTCTGTTTTACTTAGCGATATAGGTTTAATTTTTTCATTGGCTATAACTATAAATGGTAATGTTTTCTTGTCTATGGGCTTAATTCATGGCATGATTTAGCGCTTAATTTATCTAATAAAAAAATAGTTCAGCCTAGGCTGATGCTAGAAATTAAATATTTAATCAAAAACTCAAGGGAAAATATATTCATGAGTACAGGTACTATGAAGAAAAGTCATTCACAGTGGAGCTCTCGCATGGGATTCATGCTTGCAGCTGCGGGTTCTGCTGTGGGTTTAGGTAACATTTGGAAATTTCCATACATGGCTGGAGAAATGGGTGGTTCAGCATTCGTACTTACCTATTTGCTATTTATGTTTGTTATTGGTCTGCCTATTCTAGTTTTAGAGTGGTTAATTGGCCGTCGCGGGCAAAAAAATCCAATCCATACCATGGAAGATGTTGCTGTTTCAGAAGGTCGCTCAAAATTGTGGCGCTGGGTTGGTATTATCGGCGTACTTGGCTCATTTTTAATTCTCTCGTTTTATAGTGTAATTGGCGGTTGGGCTACCGATTATATCTTTTTAGCTATCAATGGTACATTTAATGGTGCGAATGGTGCCGTAACGGCGCAAATCTTCAAAGGTTTTCTTGGTAATACCTCTAGCTTGTTGATTTGGCATACGGTGTTTATGGCAGCCAATACCATTATTGTTGCGATGGGAGTTGGCGCTGGTTTAGAGCGTGCTTGTAAGGTAATGATGCCTGGCCTTGGTATTTTATTATTGGTTTTAGTTGCTTATGCAGCCATCGTTAGTGGATCATCATTTGGTCAAGCGTTTGACTTTTTATTCACACCAAACTGGTCAGCATTAAATGGTACTGCCATTTTAGCGGCTTTAGGTCATGCATTCTTCAGCTTATCATTAGGTATGGGGATTATGATGGCTTACGGTTCATATCTTGGTAAAGATGTGAACTTAATCTCTACTGCTCGCACCGTTGTTATCTTAGATGTTATCGTTGCGATGTTGTCAGGTATGGCGATCTTCCCATTAGTATTTGCTAATGGTTTAGAAGCAGGTTCTGGTCCTGGTCTGATCTTTGTAACGTTACCTATTGCTTTTGGTAATATGGCAGCAGGTTCAATTTTAGGTTGTTTATTCTTTATCTTCCTAACTTTTGCTGCGTTAACCTCATCAATATCATTACTTGAGCCTACGGTAGAGTTATTAGAAGAAAAAACGCACATGGGTCGTAAAACCGCAACAGTGGTTAGTAGTGTATTAATTTGGGCATTAGGTATCGCTTGTATTTTATCATTCAATGAATGGGCAGACCTGAAACTATTTGATAAAAATATTTTCGATCTGCTTGATTACCTCACAAGTAAGATTATGTTACCTGTGACAGGATTAGGTACTGTTATCTTTGGTGCTTGGATGATGAACCAAAAAGTCATTCGTAAAGAGCTTAACTTAAATAGCTTCTGGTTTGGCGTTTGGACGATTTTAACTCGCGTAATTATTCCGGTTGCCGTTGTTCTTATTTTAGTTTGTGGCTTTTTACCAGAAACTCGATAATTAAATTATCATCAATAGCCCTGATACATTATCAGGGCTTTTTTTTAATCAATTAAAAAATCACCAATCAATGGTTTATCATAACCTCTCCTCTTGAAATTCTTTTTTTAATTCCCATATAGCAATACAACAATTAATCAAAACATTATGTCAAAGTTAATCAATTAAAATGTATCGATCACTTTTAATTGCTAAAAATAGTTGAGGTATTAGTCAATGAGTAAGCAAGGAACAGAAACGCGTGGATTTCAATCCGAAGTTAAACAAATTCTGCATTTAATGATTCACTCTTTGTATTCAAACAAAGAGATTTTTTTAAGAGAACTTATTTCAAATGCATCTGACGCAGCCGACAAGCTCCGTTTTAAAGCACTTGAAAATGCAGATTTATATGCGGGTGATGCTGAGCTTGGTGTTCGCATTTCAACAAATAAAGAAGCTGGCACATTAACCATTGCAGATAATGGTATTGGGATGACTCGTGATGAAGTCATTGAAAATTTAGGTACGATTGCCAAATCAGGAACCAAAGCCTTTTTAGAATCCATTGGTAGTGACCAAGCGAAAGACAGCCAATTAATTGGTCAATTTGGTGTTGGATTCTATTCTGCCTTTATTGTTGCCGATAAAGTGACAGTAAAAACCCGTGCTGCAACAGCTAAAGCCGATGAAGCAGTGATGTGGGAATCAGCTGGTGAAGGTGAATACACGATTTCTGATACAGAAAAAGAGAGTCGCGGTACTGAAATCATTTTACATTTAAAAGAAGATGAAAAAGAGTTTTTAGATGATTGGCGTCTACGTTCAATTATTAGCAAATATTCAGATCACATCTCATTACCGGTTGAAGTCCAAACTACTGAAGAAAATGAAGTTAAGTGGGAAAAAGTCAACAAAGCCCAAGCACTTTGGACACGAAGCAAATCAGAAGTGAGTGATGAAGAGTATAAAGAATTTTATAAACATATTTCACATGATTTTGCCGATCCACTAAGCTGGAGCCACAACCGTGTTGAAGGTAAACAAGAGTACACTAGTTTGCTCTATATTCCATCTAAAGCACCTTGGGATATGTGGAATCGTGACAATAAACACGGTTTAAAACTCTATGTACAACGTGTGTTTATTATGGATGATGCTGAACAATTTATGCCTAATTATTTACGTTTTGTAAAAGGCTTAATTGATTCAAATGATTTGCCATTAAATGTATCACGCGAAATATTACAAGATAATAAAGTGACACAAAACCTTCGTAATGCATGTACTAAACGTGTTTTACAAATGCTAGATAAACTTGCCAAAGATGATAAAGAACAATATCAACAATTTTGGAGTGAATTTGGTTTAGTCTTAAAAGAAGGTACTGGTGAAGACTATGCTAACCGTGAAGCGATTATGAAATTATTACGCTTTACAACAACACAAAGTGATAGCGAGGCGCAAACTGTATCATTAGACGATTACATCAGCCGTATGCAAGAAGGCCAAGAGAAGATCTATTACATCACTGCTGATAGTTATGGCGCAGCGAAAAATAGTCCTCACCTTGAGCTATTCCGCAAAAAAGGTATTGAAGTCTTATTATTATCTGATCGTATTGACGAGTGGATGATGAGCAATTTAACTGAATTTGATGGTAAACAGTTCCAATCAATCAGTAAATCTGACGAGTCAATCGAGAAGTTAGCTGATCAAAATAGTGATGAGCAAAAACAAGTCGAAAAAGAACTTGAGCCATTTATCGAACGTGTTAAAAAAGTATTAGGCGATAAAGTTAAAGAAGTTAAATTAACACATCGTTTAACTGATACGCCAGCAATTGTCACTACCGCTGCCGACGAGATGTCTACGCAAATGGCAAAACTCTTTGCAGCAGCAGGACAAAAAGCACCAGAGATAAAATATACCTTTGAAATCAATCCTGATCATCAATTGGTTAAACGTGTTGCTGATACGCAAGACGAAACCGCATTTAGTGATTGGATTGAATTGCTATTAGATCAAGCGTTACTAGCTGAAAAAGGATCATTAAATGATCCAAGCAAATTTATTCAAACAATGAATAAACTACTTGCACAATAATTAATTTATTCACCCAAACCCGATATGGCTCGCCTATCGGGTTTATTTTTTTGAGAAAAATCAATTTATTTTTCTCAAAATTATGAAGTCAGTCACACTTTTTTATATTCCTCCTTTCCATTTTCGTTTTGCGATAGATAATAAATTAATCTTAAAATTTAGACAGAGTCAGATGAAAGTTCATAAAATATTAAATAATAATGTTGTAGTGACTTTGGATTCCAAAGGGAATGAATTGATTGTTACGGGTCGAGGAGTAGGATTTAAAAAACGGGAAGGTGATGAGATCGACCCGAAACTTATCGAAAAACAGTTTTCTTTAAATAACCAAGAAATATTACCCAAATTTGCTGAACTGCTTTCTGAAATTCCAATCGAAGTTCACACCACATCCGATATTATTATCAATCATGCCAAACAATTTTTAGGCAGTAAATTACAAGATAGTATCTATATTTCATTAACTGACCATATCTATTTTGCCATTGAACGGCATAAGCAAGGATTTGATATTCCGAATAACTTTATCTGGGAGATAAAAAAATTCTACCCTAAAGAGTATGAAATCGGTGTGTACGCTTTAGATGTGATTAAAAAACGGTTGGGTGTTGAGCTTCATGAAGATGAAGCAGGATTTATTACATTTCATATTGTCAATGCTGAGCTTAACGATACCATGCCCAATATTGTTAATATGACCAAAATCATGCGTGAAATTTTAAATATCGTAAAATATCATTTTCGGTTCGAATATGACGAAAACAGCCTTTCTTATCAACGATTTGTTACCCATTTAAAGTTTTTTGCGCACCGCATTTTAAGTAAAGGTAAATCCGCACAACAAGATACCTCGTTGTATGAGATTATCCGTGAAAAATATGAACAAGCTTATCTTTGCACTAAACAGATAGATCTCCATTTAATCCAACAATATCAACACCCGCTATCTGATGATGAAAGTTTATATCTCACTATTCATATTGAACGATTGAGGTCGGAATTAAAAAAATAATTATGTGATATACATCACAAATTAACGAATGAATTGTCAACAAGCTAATTTATTTTATGTTAATTTAATAAGGAATCTTTTTTTGGATTGTTATTGCATTGGTTAATTTTATCGATGCAAGCAAAACCTAAATCCCGTGTTTATTGGGGTTTAGGTTTTTTTTTGCGCTTAAATAAGGATAAGCTATGAAAAATAAACAACTTGCTGAATCAATTATTGAGAACGTAGGTGGTCAAGATAACATCGTCAGTCTAGTACACTGTGCGACCAGACTTCGCTTTGTATTGAAAGATGAATCAAAAGCAGATGCCGAAATAATTAAAAAACAAACTGGCGTCATTACTGTCGTTCAAAGTGGTGGACAATTCCAAGTCGTTATCGGCAATAATGTTGCTGACGTATTTAATGCAATTATGGATATCACTAGCCTTAATAACACCCCCGCCCCTCAAGAAGCGGGACCGAAAAAAGGGATTGTGTCACGACTGATTGATTTAGTATCAAGTATTTTTATTCCAGTTTTAGTGGTACTGGTTGCTGGCGGTATTTTAAAAGGGATTGTGTCTCTATTACAAGTATGTGACATTGTTCAGGAAAAAACGCCAACATTTACTTTTTTAAACGCTATTGCTGATGCGCCATTTTATTATTTACCGATCATTTTAGGTTTTTCAGCGGTTAAAAAATTTGGTGGTAATCCTTATGTTGGAATGGCGATCGGTGGCGCGTTAGTCTATCCGGATATTACCGAGATGCTAGGAAAAGCAATTGAATTACAAACTGAATTTTTCAATATCCCCATTAAATTAATTCCTTATAAATCCTCAGTCTTCCCGGTAATTTTAGCAGCATGGTTTTATTCATTGCTTGAACGTAACTTCAACAAAATCATGCATGACTCATTTAAAAAATTCATTTCGCCCCTACTCGGTATTATCATTACTGTGCCATTAACGTTTGCGCTTATTGGTCCAGTCGTTGCATTTTTATGTAACATTGTTGCTAGTGGCATTATTTATGTTTATGAACTTAATTCTGTTATTGCCAGTATGATTTTAGCAGGACTTTGGCAAATAATGGTTGTGTTTGGTATCCATTGGGGCTTGGTACCTTTTGCGATAAATAATATTACCGTATATCAACAAGACTTTATGTTGCCAATCTTATTCCCAGCGGTATTTGCCCAAGTCGGTGCGGTATTGGCGGTGATGATGCGCAGTAAAGATCCGCAAGTTAAAGCGTTGGCAAGTTCGTCAGCACTCTCAGGTGTATTTGGGGTAACAGAACCAGCAATTTATGGCGTTAACTTACCATTAAAACGCCCATTTGTGATCGGTTGTCTCTCAGCCATGGCTGGCGGTGCGATTATTGGTTATTTCAAATCGGTTATCTTCTCATTTAGCTTCACCAGTATCTTTGCATTTTTACAAATGATTCCAAGCGATGGTTTGGATGATAAATTCTTTGCTGCCATAATCGGTTCGATAGTCTCATTTATAATTGCATTGGTGGTAACTTATCTATTTGGTATTCCTAAAGATAAAAAAGCGGATAATGCAGAACAATCGCCAATAAACAGTCAAACGCAGATCGATACTATCTCAAGTCCAATGACCGGCAAACTTATTGATTTAAATCAAGTCAATGATCCAACTTTTGCCAGCGGATTGATGGGTAAAGGTGCCGCAATTATTCCAACCATTGGCGAAACTGTCGCGCCTGAAGATGGTGAAGTTGTTTCGCTATTTAGAACTAAACACGCTATCGGATTTCAAACTCAATCAGGGGCGGAAATCCTTATTCACATTGGTATCGATACGGTTAAATTAGATGGGCAACATTTTGAAGCGCATGTTGAAGCCGGCCAAAAGGTGAAAAAAGGTGATAGACTTGTTAGCTTTGATATCGAAGCGATTAAACAAGCCGGCTTTGAAGTCACCACACCAATTATTATTACCAATAGTGATGACTATATCGATGTGCAGTGTATATTTAAACAAGATGACGTTCAACAAGGTGACGCGCTATTAGCGTTAAGTGCAAAAAAGGAGTAAAACATGGCAAATACATTTCCTAGTGATTTTTTATGGGGTGGCGCTATTGCTGCCAATCAAGTTGAAGGTGCATATCGTGAAGATGGCAAAGGGCTATCAACATCTGACTGCACGCCTAATGGTCTATTTGGTGATATTGTCGATCGCAATAAAGTCGATATTACCAGTATTAAAGATCGGGCAATCGACTTTTATCATCGCTATCCAGAAGATGTTGCCCTGTTTGCTGAGATGGGATTCACCTGTTTAAGAACATCTATCGCTTGGACCCGAATCTTTCCAAATGGTGATGAAGAGCAACCAAATGAAAAAGGCCTGGCGTTTTATGACAAACTATTTGACGAAATGTTAAAACACAACATTACGCCACTTGTCACCTTATCGCATTATGAAATGCCCTACTACCTTGTCACACAATATGGTGGATGGGGAAATCGTAAAGTCATCGAATTTTTTACTCGTTATGCCAAAACAGTATTTGAACGCTATAAAAATAAAGTGAAATATTGGTTAACTTTCAATGAAATTAATATGTCACTCCACGAACCTTTTACTGGCGTTGGCTTAGATCGTAACAGTACTAAAGCCGAAATCTATCAAGCGATTCATCATCAATTAGTTGCCAGTGGTCGTGCGGTAAAATTGTGTCATCAAATCATTCCTGATGCCAAAATCGGTAATATGCTACTTGGCGCTATCGCCTACCCGCTTACGCCAAAACCAGAAGATGTTTGGGCGACACATGTAGAAAATCATGGTTGGTTATTCTTTGGGGATGTTCAGGCTCGTGGTTACTACCCAACTTATATGAATCGTTACTTTAAAGAGAACAATATTGAGCTAACCATTACCGATCAAGATCGTGAAGATTTAAAAGAAACCATCGACTTTATCTCATTTAGTTACTATATGAGTTGTTGTGGCACAGCGGACGATTCACTCCGTCAAAAAGGTAATATTCTTGATATGGTCCCAAATCCTCACCTTAAAGCATCTGAATGGGGCTGGCAGATTGATCCGGTTGGTATTCGTTACTTATTAAACCTACTTTATGAGCGTTTTCAAAAACCACTGTTTATTGTTGAAAATGGTTTAGGCGCCAAAGACAAACTTGAAGCAGATGGCACGGTTAATGATGATTATCGTATAAACTATATGAACGATCACTTAGTGCAAATTCGCGAAGCTATTAACGATGGCGTTGAAGTAATGGGATACACCAGTTGGGGACCAATTGACCTCATTAGTGCATCAAAAGCAGAAGTCACCAAACGTTATGGTTTTATCTATGTTGATCTAAACCAAGATGGCTCAGGCTCATTAAAACGCTATAAAAAGAAAAGCTTTTATTGGTATCAGTCTGTGATTTCATCCAAAGGTGCAACTTTAAAATAATGATCATGCTGGTAATGTCTGCTTGGCATTACCTGCAAATGTACTGAGCAGATTACGAGGATAAAGATGATAAATAAAATAATTAAAATCACCACCAGTTTACTGTTGTTGACCGCACTACTCTCGACTGGATGTAGTAATCAACCAAGCAGTAGGTTTAATGCTAATCGTGATGATGTGGTTACCATCTATTTTGCAAGGCATGGTAAAACGTTATTCAATACCTATGACCTAGTACAAGGCTGGGCCGATTCACCCTTAACCGACAAAGGAATAGAAACGGCGCGTTATTTAGGTGAAGGCTTTAAAAAGAAATACATCAGATTTGATGCTTATTACACCAGCGATTCAGGTCGTCAACGCGAAACCATGCAAGTGTTGTTAGCTCAAAAAGGGGTAAAACATTACAAAATACAAGAGTTAAAAGGCCTACGCGAAGTTTTTTACGGCGGATTTGAAGGCGGTACTAATGGAAAAATGGTATCCGCAGCTATGAAATCACTGGGTTACAAGTCGGTTGATGCCTTTTATAAAAGTTATGTACAAGGGCAAATCCCAGTAACAACGTTAACCGAAGCGATTGCCAAAAGTGATCCTAAGCATGAAGCGGAAAACTTTACCCAAGTTAAAGAGCGCACTCAAAACGCACTCCACACTATTGTAGAAACCGCACTGGCTAAGCATCAAAAAAATATATTGGTGATCTCATCAGGCATGTCGATTCAAGCAATGATTTATGACTTAACTGATAATCCTGTTAAAAACAGACCATTTGCGAATGCAACTGTCGTCAAAATTGTTTACCAAAATGGTAAATATAAGGTCGTTGAAATTGGCAGTATGGACTATGTTAATGAGGGTAAATCATCATTAAATATCGGTGAAAATCGTCAAAATTAGAAACAATTAGTAAAATTTAGTCGAATAGGATTGTTACTGCTTTTGCAGGCAAAACCTAAATATGACTCAAGCTTGATAGCTTGGGTTGTGTTTAGGTTTTTTTTTGGAAAAAAAATTTATAAAAATAGGAAATAATAATGAAAATAAAGTACGTCTCCTTAGCATTACTTAACATCATGTGTTTTTCAGCTATTGCCGCTGAGTCAAATTCAATCAATAGTGAAAATGGCTTTTTGAATAATGCCTTTTTCAAAGATACTAAATTTGAATTTTCAACACGTAACCATTGGAAGTATTTAAAAGAAAACGCATCCCAACCTAAAGAAGTCCATAGTGCATGGGGGCAAGCATTTACGCTCAATTATAAATCAGGTTATTTATTCGATACCCTAGGTTTTGATTTCACCTATGATAACGTTATAAAACTTGGTGCTAGTGACTACTTTGCAACTCGTAACTTACTCTATAACTCAGGCAAAAAAACAAACAAACACAATGCGCATGGTTTTAACAAATTTACTCAACGTTATGCCAAAGTCAAACTCGGTGATAAAAATATCAACTTTAATGGTAAAGTCGGATGGCATAGCTTAAAAGATACGGGGGTAATGAGTTCATCACAACATTTAACTCGTTATAGTTATTTGGGATACAGTGGCGTATTAAAATACTCAAACTTAGCGCTACAACTTGCTTACATCGACAGCGCCTTCCCGCGTGAATCATCGAAAAAAGTGCATTTTTATAGCTTAGATAGAAAACACGTCATTGATAATATCAAAACAGCCGGTATTGCGTATAATGACAAAATAGTAAAACTTGATTACTCCTATGGCGTTGCTAAAGACTACATCAAACGTCATGCTATCGAGTTCTCTTATAAACCGATGGATAAACTTATTCTTGGTTCACAAATTTACGGTAGTACCGCACTTAAAAACCATGACAAAATGAAAGCTAATGTCCGTGATTTTGATGATTCAGCATGGCATTACGCCACTGACATTGAATGGAAAGAAGCCGACTGGAGTGCTAAATTCGGTATCGCCTATACTGACGCTAACCGCAAAGGTGCTATCGGTTACTATGGTCGTCATATTGGTAAAAACAATCGTGGACGTTTTAACGGTATGGCAGCAGCTGCAGCCGACTATATGCGTGATGGCGAACTGGTATTTTCAAGCATATTGACTTACGACTTCTTTAAAGACAATACCACAGGTTTATATCTCAACTACGGTGAATTTAACTACAAACATGAAACCTTAAAAAATGGCGAAATCAACGTGTTTAACATCTTTAAACCAACAAGTGGTACATTTAAAAATCTATCTATTTTGTCAAAATTTGGTTATGGTTGGTCTTATAAAACCTTAAGCAGTAAAGACATTACGCCAAAATTAAGAGACGGCAAAGCTCAACGTTCACCAACACTGTCAGCCGAAACCGTTATTGATTATCGATTCAACTTATTATAGAAAAGGAAGAAACTATGAAAAAACTCATTAAACTTATTGGATTAACCGCTATCCTTACCGCATCAATTGCACAATCATTTGCTGCCGAAGTGAATATCTATTTTACCCGTCATGGTAAAACCATGTTCAACAACGTCCATCGTGCTCAAGGATGGTCAGACACGCCACTAACAAAACCGGGAATTGAAGTGGCACAGCAACTTGGTCGTGGCTTAAAAGGTATCGACTTTATTTCGGTCTATTCAAGCGATTCAGGCCGAGCAAGACAAACTGCGCGCATTGTTCTTGAATCTAAAGGTGATACAAAATTAAGCATCAACGAAATGGAAGGATTACGAGAAACCTGTTTTGGTGATTTTGAAGGCGATCTTGATCCCAACATGTGGAACCCCGCAGCACAGCACCTAGGTTATGAGTCTGACAAAGCATTAATGGCTGATTTAGCTAAAGGTAAAGTCACCCTTAAAAAAATGATGGACGCGATTAAAGCCGTTGAAAAATCAGGCGAAGCAGAAGACTACAATGCCGTTAAAACACGTATGCAAGCATCATTAAGAGCAATTGCAAAATCAGCCCAAGAACAAGGTGGCGGTAATGTTCTTGTTGTTTCTCACGGCATGGCAATTATGGCTATGGTTGAAGAAATGTTAGATAAACCAATCACAAGTGGACTAGGTAACGCGAGCGTCACTAAAATTCGTTACACTGATGATGGCAAATTCATTGTTGAATCATTAGGTGACATGAGCTATGTCGAAAAAGGCAAAGCAGCAAAATAATCGATAAAAAAGGCTCACCGAAGTGAGCCTTTTAACTTTTTACTTTGAAAAATCACTATTTAATGTCTCTTTAATCAACCATGTTGCGATGATACTAATGATTGACGCCACCGCCACATAATAGCCTACCCACGTCAAACTACCATGTGCCACTAAATAATTAGCAATAATTGGCGCAATTGATGCCCCTAAAATCCCACCAATACTATACGCTGCTGACGACCCGGTATAACGAATATTAGTCGGAAAAATCTCGGGTAAAAATGCCCCCATAGGTGCAAAAATAATCCCCATCAAAAATAGTGATAAGCATAAATAGGTCATCACCAATAATTCACTACCACTAGCCATAAATTGAGTCATCAACAGACCAGATAGCGCAACAAGCATTAAGCCAACAATTAAGACCGGCTTACGTCCGTATTTATCGCTAAGTCGGGCAGAAATCGGGGTAGCGATCGCCATAAATACAATCGCTACACACAAAAATCCTAAAAAATGACCTTTTTCAATGCCCAAGTATTTAGTGCCATATTGCAATAAAAAGGCTGTGGTTATATAAAAAAGCGTATAACAACCTACCATCGAAAATGAGCCTAACGTCAACGCTTTCCAATGGTGAACAAACATATTCATTACTGGCATTTTAACTTGTTTTTTATTGGCTAAAGCTTGAGTGAAAATGGGGCTTTCAACTAATTTTAATCGAACATACAAACCAATAACCACAAGAACCGCACTAAGAACAAAAGGAATACGCCAACCCCAATCTAAAAACTGCTCATTACTCAGCGAAAGCGTAACACATAAAAATACCCCATTAGATAATAAAAACCCAATCGAAGGGCCTAACTGAGGAAACATCCCAAACAGAGCGCGTTTATTTTTTGGCGCGTTTTCCGTCGCCAATAATGCTGCACCACCCCACTCACCACCAAGACCTAAGCCTTGTGCTAATCGTAAAATACACAACAAAAATGGCGCCCAAAAGCCAATCACACTATACCCAGGTAACAAACCAATTAACGCCGTAGCCACGCCCATCAAAATAAGCGATACAACTAGGGTGGACTTTCGACCAATGCGATCACCAAAATGACCAAACAAAATCGCCCCAATAGGCCTTGCAACAAAAGCTATACCGAACGTTGCAAATGATTGCAACGCTTGAGCCGATGGCGAACTATCAGGAAAAAATACCGGCCCAATCACTAGCGCAGCAGCGGTGGCGTAAATATAAAAATCATAAAATTCAATTGCAGTGCCGATAAAACTAGCTAACGCTACGTTCGACATTGAATTGGCTGGTTTAGTATTCATCATTCATTCCAAAATTATTTTATTTTTAAATAAGTGCAAATATTATAGTTGTTAACAACCCGTTTACCATTATAAATAAAAAAAGTAATATCCCTATTCTCAATATAAGAACTCGCTATAATAATATAACCGACTAAAAAGGATTTTATATGTATTACATCAGTCATTATTCATCACCACTGGGGCAAATCACCCTAGCAAGTCAGCACAATAAATTAGTGGGTGTTTGGATTGAAGGACAAAAATATTTTGGCCAAATGCTAAGCGCCCAAAAAGAAGAGGCGCCAAATTTAGCCATATTTAATCAAACCAAAAAATGGTTGGATGACTACTTTGCCGGCAAAAAACCGGCTATCACAAAATTGGCTCTAGCACCACAAGGTAGCGAATTTAGGCATAAAGTGTGGGATATATTGGTACAAATCCCTTATGGTAAGGTGATTACCTATGGTGATATTGCTAAACAAATCAGCACCAACATGTCCAGTCAAGCAGTCGGCGGTGCCGTCGGCCACAACCCCCTTTCCATCATTATTCCTTGTCACCGCGTAGTAGGCACAAATGGCAACTTAACAGGTTATGCAGGCGGAATTGATAAAAAGGTGTGGTTGTTAGAACATGAACAAGTTGATATAAAAGATTTTTTTGTCCCCAAAAAAGGAACCGCTATTTAAAGATAAATATTTTTTAGCCCAAAAAATCAAAAAAACCGCCCCTCAACTTTTTTTCGATAAAACACCTCAAAAATAAACCCGCCTAGGCGGGTAATTGAAGCGTCGCTAAGCCGCAAAATCGCTTTTTATGGCTAAACGACGTTGACTCTCAGCTTACTTTTAATTGCTTAATACTATTTTTTATCCCCCCCCTCCCTAAGGATTAAGGACGAAGAAATAAGAACTAAGGATAGGCACAAAGCCCATAGTTGTATTGGTGCTCCAAACTCACAAAACCGCTGCGCGTGGACACGCAAAAACGCGGTTCACTAGTCCAGTACCAAAATCTGAAGCCAACGCCAGAGTACTTTTCCATACGACCCCACTCCGTGAAAAAGCCAGAACCTATATAACGCATGTAAAGATTATTAGGAGAAGAAGGTGTGGCGCCGACTGAACCATTACACCTAAGTTCTGAATTAATACCACGACAAGATGCATTGGTTAAATCCTTTACGTGAGGCATTCGATAACCAATTCGACTACACCAAGATAAAGTATTAGAATAAGTGTCATGCTTATTACCACGGTTGACGAACCACTGCTTCAAAGTAAAACCATATCTAGCAACTGGATTACCATTATTATCACGACCGACCAACTCGAATGTCTGAGGCAAAGTAGGTTTAGAAATAGGACTAGGACTGTTTGAATTATGCTGGGATGTGGTAGCGTAAGGACCAGTTAAAGTAACACGTACGCTTGTAGCAGTAGGATTAGACATTGTGACTGTAATACCACCCAGAGAAACAGGAGACCAAGACAATGGCTGACTACTACCACTAATGAGTAAATCAAAGTACAATCCATTAGCACCAGTTGTAGGAAAGTTTCTTCCGTAAGATGATGGGCCTGTTGACTGAGGGATAAAACCATTAGCAGGGTCCCACATTGAAGAAGGGCCAGCATAATTACCTGTACCGTAATTCAAATTAGGTCGAGCAAAACAAACCACAGGCCCAGCCTTAGGATTAACGTAATAAGTCACATTACTAGCACTGAAAGTACTACGATTAGGAAATCCGTAACGAGTTGATAATGTACCGTTAGTACTGGATAACGTAACCTTATAAGGTGCAGAATCAGTACATGTCGTTAACACTGTATTACGTGATACAGGCCGATTGTTTTTATCGACGATAGATAAACTTAAAGAACCTGTAGCAGTAACGTTAGCATCACCATCATCATCACCCCAATAATTATTAGGAGGACCGATAAGTGTACTCAAAGCGACTGAATTTGTATTAGTCGGAACGAACATACGAATATCAGCAAAACTCTGACCCACAACCGGCAATGAGATTGGTGCTGAAGAAGATGAAGTATTGGTAGAAGGCGTGTACCTAGTTCCGTCAGATAAAGTAATCCCAAGCAGACCGTTAGCATCAACCGCACGTGTACGACCACCGTCGAAAGTCAGATAAGGTGCACTACCCTGTATCGCATTCCTAGTTGTCTGTGAAGTTAATGCGTGCCCCGAAAAAGGAAGAAAAAGAACCACGAAAAAAACAATCTTCCGGGATAATTGGGAAAAGGATCGAAAACAGGATCCGAAAAACCACCGGAAAAAAGATCGAGAAGAGGAGTGCGCGAAAATTCGCAGAATTTCACTTGATTGAGTGGAAAAATAAGTTTCAGTGAAAAATTTAAACTGGGTGCTGGACTTAGACGAATTTAAAAGATAGGTTTGGCAGGTTGGCTGTTGGCTGTTGGCTGTTGAAAATTATAATGCATTTTAGACTGTCCTGTCAAGTAATTTTTTGATTTATTTATAATTTTATACTTTTCTGTCAAATTTTAGCCTATTAGCTAAAACCGTGTAAAAAGTATAGTGATTGGAAAAACACGATGCAACACTTTTTTTCGCTCAATTACGTTAACTTTTGTAAATAGGATCTAAAAAGGATCTAAATTATAATTTATTAACCGTTGTTTTAATTAAATATATTACCATTGCAAATCTTTAAAAAGATAATTAAAGATCCTCGAAAATTTTTATTTTAGGACTTTGAATTAGAAATTTAGTAAGTTTGATCATTTAAAACTTTTTACGTGAAATTTAAAACTTCAAAAACCCCGTTCCTCAACTTTTTTTGATGTAAAACAGAGTTACTAAAAAACGCCATAGTTTAAAGCGGAATTATTTATTTAAGACAATATTTCAAAGCAGGATTTTGAACCCCAAAACCCCCACTCCTCAACTTTTTTTGAGATAAAAACCGCAAAAATAAACCCGCCGAGGCGGGTAATTCAAACGTCGCTTAGCCGCAAAATCGCTTTTTATAGCTAAACGACGTTGACTCCTTGAGTCAGCTTACTTTTAATCACTCAACACTATTTTTTATCACCCCCACCCCCGGCCTAAGGATTAAGGACGAAGGAATAAGAGCTAAGGATGGGAGCAAAGGATGTAGTAGCGGAAGTAGGAGGAGTGGGACTTCGCCGTCCACCCCCCAAAACCTGTGTTTGAGGTCACCCGAAACAGGTAGTTACGACTCGAGTCACTAGTCCAGTACCCATTGTTGAAGCCAATGCCAGAGTAATTGCTCATAGCGCCCCACTCCGTGAAAAATCCTGAACCAATTCTACGTTGGTAATAATTATTAGGTGAGGAAGGGTGGGCGCCGACTAAACCGTTACAGAAACGGTCTGAACCTTCACCTCGACAAGATGCATTAGTTAAATCCCTTACGCGAGGTACACGATAACCAAGACTATTACACCAAGATAAAACACGAGAATAATCGGACTCAGTCACATTACCACGGTTGACGAACCACTGCTTCAAAGTAAAACCATATTTAACAACTGGAGTACCATTAGTATTACGACCGACCAACTCGAAGGTCAGAGGCAAAGAAAGAGAGGTAAGACGACCAGGACTGGATGAGTTCTGTTGGGATTCGGTAGCGTAAGGACCAGTTAAAGTAACACGCACGCTTGTAGTAGTAGAATTAGACATAGTAGCAATGATACCTCCACGAGAAACAGGAGACCAAGACAATGGCTGACTACTACCAGTAATGAGTAAATCAAAGTACAATCCATTAGCACCAGTTGTAGGAAAGTTTTGACCATAATAGAGAGGGTCTGTTTTTTGTGTGAGAAAACCATTAGCAGGGTCCCACATCGAAGACGGGCCGCGGAAATCGTGAGAAATACCACCCTCATTAAGCTTACCATACATTAAATTAGGTCTTGCAAAACAAACCACAGGCGAAGCCTTAGGATTGACGTAATAAGTCACATTACTAGCACTGAAAGTACTACGATTAGGAAAACCATAACGAGTAGATAATGTACCGTCAGAACTAGATAACGTAACCTTATAAGGAGAATTACAAGTCGTTAACACGGAATTACGTGATACAGACTGATTGTTTTTATCGACGATAGATAAACTTAAAGAACCAGTAGCAGTAACGTCAGCATCACCATCATCATCCCCCCAATAATTATTAGGTGGACCGATAAGAGAACTCAAAGCGACTGAATTAGTACCAGTAGGAACGAACATACGAATATCAGCAAAACTCTGACCCGCAACCGGCAAGACGATTGGTCTTGAAGAAGATGAAGAATTGGTTGAAGGTGTATATTTAGTTCCGTTAGATAGCGTAATCCCAAGCAGACCGTTAGCATCAACAACACGCGTACGACCGTCATCGAAAGTCAGATACGGTGCACTACCCTGTATCGCATTCCTAGTTGTCTGTGATGTCAATGCGTGACCCGAAAAAGGAAGAAAAAAAGCCACGAAAAAAACAATCTGCCGGGATAATTTGGGAAAAGATCGAAAACAGGATCTGAAAGAGGATCCGGAAAACGACCGTAAAAAAGATCGAGAAGAGGATCGCGGAAGCGATCGCGCGAAATTTCGCAGAATTTCACTTGATTGCGTGGAAAAATAAGTTTCAGTGAAAAATTTAAACTGGGTGCTGGACTTAGACGAATTTAAAAGATAGGTTGGCCAGGTTGCCTGTTGCCTGTTGCCTGTTGAAAATTATAATGCATTTTAGACTATCCTGTCAAGTAATTTTTTGATTTATTTGCGATTTTATACTTTTTTGTCAAATTTTAGCCTAGTAGCTAAAACCGTGTAAAAAGTATAGTGATTGGAAAAACACGATGCAACACTTTTTTTCACTCATTTACGTTAACTTTTGTAAATAAGATCTAAAAAGGATCTAATTTATAATTTATTAACTATTGTTTTAATTAAATATATCTCGATTACAAATCTTTAGAATTAGAGCAATTGATCCTTAAAAATTTTATTTTAGGGCTTTGAATTAGAAATTTAGTTATTTTGATATTTTAATAATTTTTAAGTGAAATTTAGAACCTCAAAAACCCCGCTCCTCAACTTTTTTTGCAATAAAATCGCCTCAAAAATAAACCCGCCGAGGCGGGTAATTCAAACGTCGCTTAGCCGCAAAATCGCTTTTTTTATGGCTAAACGACGTTGACTCCTTGAGTCAGCTTACTTTTAATCACCTAATAC
>NZ_JAFNNC010000014.1:0-3105 GCF_026537005.1 Gilliamella sp. B2785
CCCAAAACAACTCCGAGTTGTAAGGTTAAGACTCTCGGTTCATTAGTATCAGTTAGCTCAATGTATCACTACACTTACACACCTGACCTATCTACGTCTTAGTCTCAAACGGACCTTACTGAATCTCTTCAGGGAAAACTCATCTCGAGGCTAGTTTCGTGCTTAGATGCTTTCAGCACTTATCTATTCCGCACGTAGCTACCGGGCAATGCAATTGGCATCACAACCCGAACACCAGCGGTGCGTTCACTTCGGTCCTCTCGTACTAGAAGCAAACCCTCTCAATTTTCCTACGCCCATGGCAGATAGGGACCGAACTGTCTCACGACGTTCTAAACCCAGCTCGCGTACCACTTTAAACGGCGAACAGCCGTACCCTTGGGACCTACTTCAGCCCCAGGATGTGATGAGCCGACATCGAGGTGCCAAACACCGCCGTCGATATGAACTCTTGGGCGGTATCAGCCTGTTATCCCCGGAGTACCTTTTATCCGTTGAGCGATGGCCCTTCCATTCAGAACCACCGGATCACTATGACCTACTTTCGTACCTGCTCGAGCCGTCACTCTCGCAGTCAAGCTAGCTTTTGCCATTGCACTAACCTCCTGATGTCCGACCAGGATTAGCTAACCTTCGTGCTCCTCCGTTACTCTTTGGGAGGAGACCGCCCCAGTCAAACTACCCACCAGACAGTGTCCCTTACCTCGATTCAGAAGTATAGGTTAGAACATCAAACATTAAAGGGTGGTATTTCAAGGTCGACTCCATGCATACTGGCGTACACACTTCAAAGTCTCCCACCTATCCTACACATTAAGGCTCAATGTTCACTGTCAAGCTATAGTAAAGGTTCACGGGGTCTTTCCGTCTTGCCACGGGTACACCGCATCTTCACGGCAATTTCAATTTCACTGAGTCTCGGGTGGAGACAGCCTGGCCATCATTACGCCATTCGTGCAGGTCGGAACTTACCCGACAAGGAATTTCGCTACCTTAGGACCGTTATAGTTACGGCCGCCGTTTACTGGGGCTTCGATCAAGAGCTTCTGCTTACGCATAACCCCATCAATTAACCTTCCAGCACCGGGCAGGCGTCACACCGTATACGTCCACTTTCGTGTTTGCACAGTGCTGTGTTTTTATTAAACAGTTGCAGCCAGCTGGTATCTTCGACTGATTTCACCTCCATCCGCATGGGACTTCAATTACCGTCAGCGTGCCTTCTCCCGAAGTTACGGCACCATTTTGCCTAGTTCCTTCACCCGAGTTCTCTCAAGCGCCTGAGTATTCTCTACCTGACCACCTGTGTCGGTTTCGGGTACGATTAACTATAACCTGAAGCTTAGAGGATTTTCCTGGAAGCAGGGCATCAATTACTTCACTACCTTAGTAGCTCGTCATCACGCCTCAGGGTCTCAGTGACCGGATTTGCCTAATCACACCCCTACACGCTTAACCCACCATCCAATAGGTGGTAAACCTAGCCTTCTTCGTCCCCCCATCGCAGTTATAGCCAGTACGGGAATATTAACCCGTTTCCCATCAGATACGCCCTTCGGCCTCTCCTTAGGGGTCGACTCACCCTGCCCCGATTAACGTTGGACAGGAACCCTTGGTCTTCCGGCGAGCGGGCTTTTCACCCGCTTTATCGTTACTTATGTCAGCATTCGCACTTCTGATACCTCCAGCATGCCTCACAACACACCTTCTACGGCTTACAGAACGCTCCCCTACCCAATACACTTGCGTGCACTGCCGCAGCTTCGGTGCATAGTTTTAGCCCCGTTACATCTTCCGCGCAGGCCGACTCGACTAGTGAGCTATTACGCTTTCTTTAAATGATGGCTGCTTCTAAGCCAACATCCTAGCTGTCTAAGCCTTCCCACTTCGTTTCCCACTTAACTATGACTTGGGGACCTTAGCTGGCGGTCTGGGTTGTTTCCCTCTTCACGACGAACGTTAGCACCCGCCGTGTGTCTCCCATGATTAAACTTGTCAGTATTCGGAGTTTGCATCGGGTTGGTAAGCCGGGATGGCCCCCTAGCCGAAACAGTGCTCTACCCCCAACAGTTATACATGAGGCGCTACCTAAATAGCTTTCGGGGAGAACCAGCTATCTCCCGGTTTGATTGGCCTTTCACCCCCAGCCACAGGTCATCCGCTAATTTTTCAACATTAGTCGGTTCGGTCCTCCAGTTAGTGTTAACCAACCTTCAACCTGCCCATGGCTAGATCACCGGGTTTCGGGTCTATACCCTGCAACTTAACGCACAGTTAATACTCGGTTTCCCTTCGGCTCCCCTATTCGGTTAACCTTGCTACAGAATATAAGTCGCTGACCCATTATACAAAAGGTACGCAGTCACACATACCCAACGGTACATGCTCCCACTGATTGTACGTACACGGTTTCAGGGTCTATTTCACTCCCCTCCCGGGGTTCTTTTCGCCTTTCCCTCACGGTACTGGTTCACTATCGGTCAATCAGGAGTATTTAGCCTTGGAGGATGGTCCCCCCATCTTCAGACAGGATATCACGTGTCCCGCCCTACTCTATAAGCTTCCACATAATGCACTTTCATGTACGGGACTTTCACCCTCTATCGTGCGACTTTCCAGACGCTTCCACTAATACATTATGCTACCCGCTTGGGCTACTCCCATTTCGCTCGCCGCTACTTTGGGAATCTCGGTTGATTTCTTTTCCTCGGGGTACTTAGATGTTTCAGTTCTCCCGGTTCGCCTCATCTGACTATGTATTCATCAGATGATAGTGCAGTCACCTGCACTGGGTTTCCCCATTCGGACATCAACGGCTATAGCGCCTTTTATCGGCTCACCGTCGCTTTTCGCAGATTAACACGTCCTTCATCGCCTCTGATTGCCTAGGCATCCACCGTGTACGCTTAATTTCTTAACCTTACAACTCACAGTTGTCTTGGTTTCAATTACGCTTTTTTCTCTTTTCTACTTCTTCACATTCATACTTTCATACAAATGCCTTCCGTAAAAACGAGAACTCGTTTCTTTCAGCTTGTTCCTAATTGTTAAAGAGCTTTATCTTTCTATTCATTCGAATATCAAATAAATACAAAAATAATTTTG
>NZ_JAFNNC010000014.1:3202-4575 GCF_026537005.1 Gilliamella sp. B2785
TCTAAACAAACAATCTGTGTGAACACTTACGAGCTCTTCGTAAGGAGGTGATCCAACCGCAGGTTCCCCTACGGTTACCTTGTTACGACTTCACCCCAGTCATGAATCACACCGTGGTAAACGCCCTCCCGAAGGTTAAGCTATCTACTTCTGGTGCAACCCACTCCCATGGTGTGACGGGCGGTGTGTACAAGGCCCGGGAACGTATTCACCGTGACATTCTGATTCACGATTACTAGCGATTCCGACTTCATGGAGTCGAGTTGCAGACTCCAATCCGGACTTAGACGTACTTTATGAGGTCCGCTTGCTCTCGCGAGGTCGCCTCCCTTTGTATACGCCATTGTAGCACGTGTGTAGCCCTGGTCGTAAGGGCCATGATGACTTGACGTCGTCCCCACCTTCCTCCGCTTTATCAACGGCAGTCTCCTTTGAGTTCCCGACCGAATCGCTGGCAACAAAGGATAAGGGTTGCGCTCGTTGCGGGACTTAACCCAACATTTCACAACACGAGCTGACGACAGCCATGCAGCACCTGTCTCACAGTTCCCGAAGGCACTCTCGCATCTCTGCAAGATTCTGTGGATGTCAAGACCAGGTAAGGTTCTTCGCGTTGCATCGAATTAAACCACATGCTCCACCGCTTGTGCGGGCCCCCGTCAATTCATTTGAGTTTTAACCTTGCGGCCGTACTCCCCAGGCGGTCGATTTATCGCGTTAGCTTCGGAGCCCATCACTCAGGGCAACAAACTCCAAATCGACATCGTTTACAGCGTGGACTACCAGGGTATCTAATCCTGTTTGCTCCCCACGCTTTCGCATCTCAGCGTCAGTATCTGTCCAGAAGGCCGCCTTCGCCACCGGTATTCCTCCACATCTCTACGCATTTCACCGCTACACGTGGAATTCTACCTTCCTCTACAATACTCTAGTTAACCAGTTTTAAGTGCAATTCCTAGGTTGAGCCCAGGGCTTTCACACCTAACTTAATTATCCGCCTACATGCCCTTTACGCCCAGTCATTCCGATTAACGCTCGCACCCTCCGTATTACCGCGGCTGCTGGCACGGAGTTAGCCGGTGCTTCTTCTGTAATTAACGTCAATTGATGCACCTATTAGATACACCACCTTCCTCATTACCGAAAGTACTTTACAACCCGAAGGCCTTCTTCATACACGCGGCATGGCTGCATCAGGGTTTCCCCCATTGTGCAATATTCCCCACTGCTGCCTCCCGTAGGAGTCTGGACCGTGTCTCAGTTCCAGTGTGGCTGGTCATCCTCTCAGACCAGCTAGAGATCGTCGCCTTGGTAAGCCTTTACCTCACCAACTAGCTAATCCCATATGGGTTCATCAAATGGCGCATGGCCCG
>NZ_JAFNNC010000015.1:0-3697 GCF_026537005.1 Gilliamella sp. B2785
CCGCAAAATCGCTTTTTTTATGGCTAAACGACGTTGACTCCTTGAGTCAGCTTACTTTTAATCACCTAATACTATTTTTTATCACTCCAACCCCCGCCCTAAGGATTAAGGACGAAGAAATAAGAACTAAGGATGGGAGCAAAGGCCGTAGTGGTTGCTGTAGGTGAAGTCCCAACCCACGTTACCGTAGTGTGCGCCCACGATAAACTGGTCACTACCACCCGGGTCACTAGCCCAGTACCAATAGTAGGTGAAGCCAACGCCTGAATAACCAGACAGACGACCCCACTCAGTGAAAAAACCAGAACCAATTCTACGTTGGTAATAATTATCAGGTGAGGATGGGGTGGCGCCAGAGATAGCAGGAGAGTATGTACGAACCGCGTTGGTTAAATCCTTTACCTTAGGAAGGCGATAACCAAGACTATTACACCAAGATAATGTATTAGAATAATTTTTCTCCACATTACCACGGTGGACGAACCACTGCTTCAAAGTAAATCCATATTTGACGACAGGAGCACCATTACTATCACGACCGACCAACTCGAATGTCTGAGGCAAAGTAGGTTTAGATATAGGACTAGGGCTGTCTGAATTATGCTGGGATGTGGTAGCGTAAGGACCAGTTAAAGTAACGCGTACGCTTGTAGCAGTAGGATTAGACATAGTAGCAGTGATACCTCCATGAGAAACAGGAGACCAAGACAATGGCTGACTACTACCACTAATGACTAAATCAAAGTACAATCCATTAGCACCAGTTGTAGGAAAGTTTCTACCGTAACGTGACGGGTCTGTTTCTTGAGTGAGAAAACCATTAGCTGGGTCCCACATTGAAGATGGACCAGCAAAATCCCAATCATACAAATCACCAAGCTTACCAGCAAATAAGTTAGGCCGAGCAAAACAAACCACAGGCGAAGCCTTTGGATTGACGTAATAAGTCACATTACTGGCACTGAAAGTACTACGATTAGGAAATCCGTAACGAGTAGATAATGTACCGTCAGTACTAGATAACTTAATCCTATAAGGTGCGTTACAAGTCGTTAACACGGAATTACGTGATACTGACTGATTGTTTTTATCGACGATAGATAAACTTAAAGAACCTGTAGCACTAACGCCAGAATCTCCATCATCATCACCCCAATAATTATTAGGAGGACCAATAAGTGTACTTAAATTGACTGAAGTAGCATTAGTAGGAACGAACATACGAATATCAGCAAAACTCTGACCCTCAACCGGCAAGACGATTGGGGTTGTAGATGATGAATTGTTAGAAGGCGTGTAATTAGCTCCGTTAGATAGCGTAATCCCAAGCAGACCATTAGTATCAACTGCACGTGTACGACCACCGTCGAAAGTCAGATAAGGTGCACTACCCTGTATCGCATTCCTAGTTGTCTGTGATGTCAATGCGTGACCCGAAAAAGGAAGGAAAAAGACCACGGAAAAAACAATCTGCCGGGATAATTGGGAAAAAGATCGAAAACCGGATCTGAAACAGGATCCGGAAAACGACCGGAAAAAAGATCGAGAAGAGGATCGCGGAAGCGATCGCGCGAAAATTCGCAGAATTTCACTTGATTGAGTAGAAAAATAAGCTTCAGTGAAAAATTTAAACTGGGTGCTGGACTTAGACGAATTTAAAAGATAGGTTGGCCAGGTTGCCTGTTGCCTGTTGCCTGTTGAAAATTATAATGCATATGTGACAATCCTGTCAAGTAATTTTTTGATTAATTTACAATTTTATACTTTTCTGCTAAATTTTAGCCTTTGAGCTAAAACCGTGTAAAAAGTATAGTGATTGGAAAAACACGATGCAACACTTTTTTTCACTCATTTACGTTAACTTTTGTAAATAAGATCTAAAAAGGATCTAAATTATAATTGATTAATTAATGTTTTAATTAGAGATATTGCAATTACAAATCTTTAAAATTAGAACGATTGATCCTCGAAAATTTTAATTTAGGGCTTTAAATTAGAAATTTAGTGATTTTGATCATTTAATAATTTTTAAGTGAAATTTAAAACTTCAAAAACCCCACTCCTCAACTTTTTTTAATGGAAAAATACAGCTACTAAAAAGCGACACAGTTAGAGCGAAATTATTTATTTGAGGCAACATTGCAAAACAAAATTTTGAACCCCAAAAACCCCACTCCTCAACTTTTTTTGCTAAAAAACACCTCAAAAATAAACCCGCCTAAGTGGGTAATTCAAACGTCGCTTAGCCGCAAAATCGCTTTTTATGGCTAAACGACGTTGACTCCTTGAGTCAGCTTACTTTTAATCACCTAATACTATTTTTTATCACCCCCGCCCCCGCCCTAAGGATTAAGGACGAAGAAATAAAAACTAAGGATAGGAGCAAAGGCCGTGGTGGCCGTAGCCGTTGTAGTCCCAATGTACGGGACCGTGGTCTGTGCTCACGATAAACTGGTTACTACCATCCGAGTCACGAGTCCAGTAAGTGCTGGATAAGCCAACGCCTGAATAACCAACCATATTACCCCACTCAGTGACAAGACCAGAACCAATTCTACGTTGGTAATAATTACCCGGCGAGGAAGGGGTGGCGCCGACTGAACCACGACACTTATTGCCTGTATTTGAACCTCGACAAGATGCATTGGTTAAATCCCTTACGCGAGGCACTCGATAACCAAGACTATTACACCAAGATAAAGCAAGAGAATAAGCGCCATACCAAGAACCACGGCCGACGAACCACTGCTTCAAAGTAAAACCATATTTGACGACAGAAGTACCATTAGTAGCACGACCGACCAACTCGAATGTCTGAGGCAGAGAAAGAGTGGAAAGACGATCAGGGCTGGATGATTTCTGTTGGGATTGGGTAGCGTAAGGACCAGTTAAAGTAACGCGTACGCTTGTAGCTGTAGGATTAGACATTGTGACTGTGATACCACCCTGAGAAACAGGAGACCAAGACAATGGCTGACTTACACCATTAATGAGTAAATCAAAGTACAATCCATTAGCGCCAGTAGTCGGAAAGTTTCTACCGTAAAGTGACGGGTCTGTTTCTTGAGTGAGAAAACCTTTATTAGGGCTCCAAATCGAAGCAGGACCAGCAAAATTCCAAGATGGGTTATAACGATCATCACCACGCTTACCATACAATAAGTTAGGCCGAGCAAAACAAACCACCGGCGAAGCCTTAGGATTGACATAATAAGTCACACTACGGGCACTGAAAGTACTACGATTAGGAAATCCGTAACGAGTTGATAATGTACCGTCTGTACTAGATAACTTAATCCTATAAGGTGCGTTACAAATTGTTAGCACGGAATTACGTGATACAGATTGATTGTTTTTATCGACGATAGATAAACTTAAACGACCAGTAGCAGTAACGTCACTATCTCCATCATCATCCCCCCAATAATTATTAGGAGGACCGATAAGAGTACTTAAATTGACTGAATTAGTATTAGTTGGGACGAACATACGAATATCAGCAAAACTCTGACCCTCAACCGGCAAAGAGATTGGTGCTGAAGAAGATGAAGTATTGGTTGATGGCATATATTGCGTACCATCAGATAACGTAATCCCAAGCAGACCGTTAGTATCAACTGCACGAGTACGACCACCGTCGAAAGTCAGATAAGGTGCACTACCCTGTATCGCATTCCTAGTTGTCTGTGATGTCAAT
>NZ_JAFNNC010000016.1:0-2386 GCF_026537005.1 Gilliamella sp. B2785
AGTCTAAAATGCATTATAATTTTCAACAGGCAACAGGCAACAGGCAACCTGGCCAACCTATCTTTTAAATTCGTCTAAGTCCAGCTCCCAGTTTAATTTTTTCACTGAAACTTATTTTTTCACGCAATCAAGTGAAATTCTGCGAAATTTCGCGCGATCGCTTCCGCGATCCTCTTTTCGTTTCTTTTTCCGATCGTTTTCCGGATCCTGTTTCAGATCCGGTTTTCGATCCTTTTCCCAATTATCCCGGCAGATTGTTTTTTTTGTGGTTCTTTTCCTTCCTTTTTCCAGTCATGCATTAACATCACAGACAACTAGGAATGCGATACAGGGTAGTGCACCTTATCTGACTTTCGACGGTGGTCGTACACGTGCGGTCGATGCTAACGGTCTGCTTGGGATTACACTATCTGATGGTGCACATTATACGCCTTCTACCAATTTATCATCTACAACTCCAATCGTCTTGCCGGTTGCGGGTCAGAGTTTTGCTGATATTCGAATGTTCGTTCCTACTGATACTAATTCAGTCGCTTTAAGTACTCTTATCGGTTCTCCTAATAATTATTGGGGGGATGATGATGGTGATTCTGGCGTTACTGCTACTGGTTCTTTGAGTTTATCTATCGTCGATAAAAACAATCAAGCAGTATCACGTAATTCAGTGCTAACAATTTGTAACGCACCTTATAAGGTTACGTTATCTAGTACTGACGGTACATTATCTACTCGTTACGGATTTCCTAATCGTAGTACTTTCAGTGCCCGTAGTGAGACTTATTACGTCAATCCTAAGGCTGCGCCGGTGGTTTGTTTTGCTAGGCCTAGCTTAAGGTTTGGTAAGCGTGGTGATAATCCTAGTTACCCATCTTGGGATTCTGCTGGCCCAGCTTCAATGTGGGACCCTGCTAAGGGTTTTCTCACTCAAGAAACAGACCCGTCACTTTACGGTAGAAACTTTCCTACAACTGGTGCTAACAAACTGTACTTTGATTTACTCATTAGTGGTGTAAGTCAGCCATTGTTTTGGTCTCCTGTTTCTCTGGGTGGTATCACCGTCACAATGTCTCGTTCTACTGCTACAAGCGTTCGTGTTACTTTAACTGGTCCTTACGCTACTCAATCCCAGATGGAATCATCCAATCCTGGTCGTCTTCCCACTATTTCTTTGCCTCAGACTTTCGAGTTGGTCGGTCGTGATAGTAATGGTACTCCAGTCGTCAAATATGGTTTTACTTTGAAGCAGTGGTTCGTCCACCGTGGTAGTGTGAAAGAGCGCAATTATTCTCCTGCTTTATCTTGGTGTAATAGTCTTGGTTATCGCCTTCCTAGCGTAAAGGATTTAACCAATGCATCTTGTCCGTCAGGCTCCAGTTATAACTGTAGTGGTTCAGTCGGCGCCACTCCTTCTTCTTCTAATAATCATTACATGCGTCATATAGGTTCTGGTTTTTTCACGGAGTGGGGTCGTATGAATGATTATTCAGGCGTTGGCTTCCTCAACCATTGGTACTGGACTAGTGACCCGCGTGGTAGTGGCCAGTTTGGCGTGGACGCAAGCTGCGGTGTTGTGGCTTTGTACAACACCTTCTACGGACTTTGCTCCCATCCTTAGTTCTTATTTCTTCGTCCTTAATCCTTAGACCGGGGGGGAAGTGATAAAAAATAGTATTAAGTGATTAAAAGTAAGCTGACTCAAGGAGTCAACGTCGTTTAGCCATAAAAAAAGCGATTTTGCGGCTAAGCGGCAAAAATGCTGGGCACCGAGGTGGTGGTTAAAAATATTGATATTAAAGGAGTAATATAAAATGAATATTGAAGAAAAAATAGCGTTAAGTAAAAGGCCGGTTCAGTTTATTGCTGAAGGTAATTTTTTAAAGCTTTATAATCAATCATTATATGTGGTTGAGCAATTATTGGGTTTTAACTTAAAGGTAACGGCAAAGTTTATAAAAAAGATAGACCAAATTATCGTTTGCGGTGGATTTCCTACCAGTTCTATTACTAAACGCTACCCCAATGCCAGCCCTAATTTAACGGGTTATGAGTTATTGGGTGATTATGATTTAAGTGGTTATGAATTATGGTACCAAAAGCATTGCCAAATACCGAAGCAGAAAACACCACAATCCCTTCTCACAACATCTCAAGAGGTAAACGAACAGTTAAACGAATTTCGCGATATGAATAAACCCTTAACGGTTCAGCATCTATTATTTTTACAATCATGGCAGGCAAATAAATATCCTGCTATGGTAGATAGTGCGTTTATACAGGCGTTGAAGAATTATTTTAGTGAATTGCATTAATAGCAGAGCACACTGTGCCTGATGGCGCTATCGGATTTATTAAATCCGCTGATAGAAAAAAGGCTATAAATAAGGTC
>NZ_JAFNNC010000017.1:0-1967 GCF_026537005.1 Gilliamella sp. B2785
CTTCTTCAAGACCAATTGAGTTGCCTACTGCCGGTGAGAGTTTTGCTGATATTGGTATGCTGGTTCCCACTGATACTAATTCAGTCGCTTTAAGTTCTCTTATCGGTCCTCCTTATAATTATTGGGGGGATGATGATGGTGATTCTGGTGTTACAGCTACAGGTTCTTTAAGTTTATCTATCGTTGATAAATACAATCAAGCTGTATCACGTAGTACTGTGCTAACGGTTTGTAACGCACCTTATCGTGTTAGATTATCCAGTACTATCGGTACATTAACTACTCGTTATGGGGTTCCTAATCGTAGTGATTTCAGTGGTGGTATTGTGAATTATTACATTAATCCTAAGGTTACACCTGTGGTTTGTTTTGCCAGACCTAATACGGTGTTCGCTTCAGGTCCTTATGCTGGGCCGGCCTCGATGTGGGACCCTTATGATGGTTTTATTCCTCAGTCAACTGGTCCATCCTCTTACGGTAGAAACTTTCCTACTACTGGTGCTAACAATCTGTACTTTGATTTACTCATTGGTGGTGTTAATCAACCTTTGTATTGGTCTCTTGTTTCTCGTGGTGGTATCACTGCTACCATGACTAATTCTACTGCTACAAGCGTACGCGTTACTTTAATTGGTCCTTACGCTACTACATCCCAGCATAGTTCATCTAGTCCTGACAGTGTTTCTACTCCTTCTCTGCCTCAGACATTCGAGTTGGTTGGTCGTGACAATAATGGTAATCCAGTTATTAAATATGGTTTTACTTTGAAGCAGTGGTTTGTTCATCGTGGTGCGAAGAGGGACAATTATTCTAATATTTTATCTTGGTGTGATAGTATTGGTTATCGTCTTGTTAAGGTAAAGGATTTAACCAACGCTTCTCTTTCATCTAGTGTAGTTATCCCTGGCGCCACTCCTTCCTCACCTGGTAATCATATTATGCGTCATATAGGTTCTGGCTTTTTTACGGAGTGGGGCACTATGCCCCAGTATTCTGGTGCTGGCTTCCTCGATGGTTATTACTTGACTAGCGACCAGTATAATAGTGGTCACCAGTTTAGCGTGCGTACAATCTACGGTGATGCGAGGTCGAGCAACAACGACTACGGGCTTTGTGCCTATCCTTAGTATTTATTTCTTCGACCTTAATTCTTAGGGTAGGGTGGGGAAAGATAATATTAAGTTACTAAAAGTAAGCTGACTCTCAATGTTGCTGAGCTATAAAAAAGCGATTTTGTGGCTTAGCAATACGGAGCACCGAGTGCGATGGTTCAAGATTTTAATTTTAAAGGCGTAATATAAAATGAGTATTGAAGACAAAATAGCGTTAAGTAAAACCTCGGTTCAGTTTATTGCTGAAGGTAATTTTTTAAAGCGTTATCATCAATCATTATCTATGATTGAGCAATTATTGGGTTTAAACTTAAAGGCAAGGTATATAAAAAAAATAGACCAAATTATCATTAGCGGACGATTTCCTACCAGTGCTACTACTAAACTCTATTCCAATGCCAGCCCTAATTTAAAGGGGGATGAGCTAATAGGTGATTATAATTTAAATTCGTCGAAGTCCGGCTCCCAGCGTATATTTTTCACTATCGCTTATTCTTTTATGCAATTAAGTGGAATTCTGCAAATTTTTGCGCGATCGTTTTTTCGATTCTCTTCTTCTTGCCATTTATTTCGGTGGATTCATTTAGGTTTAGTTGTTTCGTTTCCTTTTTCCAGTCATGCATTGACTTCACAGACTACAACAAATCATATTGAGGGTAGTGCGCCGTATTTAACCTTAGACGCAGGATACACACGTATAATAAGCACAACAAACGGTTTGCTTGGGATTACTTTATCTAATGGCTCAAAATACACACCTTCAAACAACCCTTCATCTTCTTCAAGACCAATTGAGTTGCCTACTGCCGGTGAGAGTTTTGCTGATATTGGTATGCTGGTTCCCACTGATACTAA
>NZ_JAFNNC010000018.1:0-1597 GCF_026537005.1 Gilliamella sp. B2785
TTCTAACAATTCATCATCTACAACCCCAATCGTCTTGCCGGTTGAGGGTCAGAGTTTTGCTGATATTCGTATGTTCGTTCCTACTGATACTAATTCAGTCGCTTTGAGTACACTTATCGGTCCTCCTAATAATTATTGGGGAGATGATGATGGTGATGCTGACGTTACTGTTACTGGTTCTTTGAGTTTATCTATCGTTGATAAAAACAATCAAGTTGTATCACGTAATACAGAGCTAGAGATTTGTAAGGCACCTTATAGGGTTACCTTATCCAGTACTAACGGTACATTATCCACACGTTATGGGGTTCCTAATCATAGTGATTTCCGTGCTAGTTATGTGACTTATTATGTTAATCCTAAGGCTTCGCCTGTGGTTTGTTTTGCCAGACCTAATTTGACTTTTGGTAGAGATGATTATGCTGGCCCAGCTTCAATGTGGGACCCTGATAATGGTTTTATCCCTCAGTCAACTGGCCCATCCTCTTACGGTAGAAACTTTCCTACAACTGGCGCTAATGGATTGTACTTTGATTTACTCATTAGTGGTGTAAGTCAGCCATTGTCTTGGTCTCCAGTTTCTCGGGGTGGTATCACAGTCACAATGTCTAATCCTACTGCTACAAGCGTTCGCGTTACTTTAACGGGTCCTTACGCTACTCCATCCCAGCATAATTCAGCCAATCCTGGTCCTCTTCCCACTATCTCTTTGCCTCAGACCTTCGAGTTGGTCGGTCGTGATAGTAATGGTGCTCCTGTCGTCAAATATGGTTTTACTTTGAAGCAGTGGTTCGTCCACCGAGGTTCTAAGCGGGACTATTATTCTAGTACATTATCTTGGTGTAATAGTATTGGTTATCGCCTTCCTAAGGTAAAGGATTTAACAAATTCAAATTATGATTTTGATAATTTAGGCTTAGGCGCCACCCCTTCCTCGCCGGGTGATCATTATATGCGTCATATAGGTTCAGGTTTTGTCACTGAGTGGGGTCGTCTGTATGATTATTCAGGCGTTGGCTTCCTCAACCATTGGTACTGGACTAGTGACCCGCGCGGTAGTTCCCAGTTTATCGTGGACATACTCGACGGTGACGTGAGTTGGAGCGACACCTACCTCGACTACTACGGACTTTGCTCCCATCCTTAGTTCTTATTTCTTCGTCCTTAATCCTTAGGGCGGGGGCGGGGGTGATAAAAAATAGTATTAGGTGATTAAAAGCAAGCTGACTCAAGGAGTCAACGTCGTTTAGCCATAAAAAGCGATTTTGCGGCTAAGCGATGCTTCAATTACCCGCTTCGGCGGGTTTATTTTTTAGGTATTTTATCGCAAAAAAAGTTGAGGAGCGGGGTTTTTGAGGCTTTAAATTTCACTTAAAAAATTATTCAAATATCAAAATCACTAAATTTCTAATCCAAAGCCTTAAAATAAAATTTTTAAGGATCAATCGCTATAATTTAAAAGATTTGTAATTGCAATATCTTTAATTAAAACATAAGTTAATCAAATATCGGTTAGATCCTTTTTAGATCTTATTTACAAAAGTTAACGTAAATGAGCGAAAAAAAGTGTTGCATCGTGTTTTTCCAATCACTATAC
>NZ_JAFNNC010000019.1:0-1530 GCF_026537005.1 Gilliamella sp. B2785
ATTACAGCTATCCTAGCATGGAATCCTGGTGTAACAGTATTGGTTATCGCCTGCCTAAAGTTAAGGATTTAACTAATGCAAAACGCTATGAAATTACTGGAGGTACACCTTCATCATCAGGTGATTATTATATGCGTACAATTGGTGCAGGCTTGCTCGCTGAGTGGGGTAATATAGGCAAATATAATCGAGCCAACTTTGACGCCGTCCAATGGTACTGGACCAGTGATATAAAAGGTTTAAGTCGGTTCGTTGTTTTTCCTAAAGATGGTCATGTACATTGGGCTGAGCCCTCGTATGATAAATCGGTAGGGCTTTGCACTTATCCTTAGTATCTATTTCTTCTCCCTTAAGCTTTAAAGCTTGGGGGGAAAGGTGGCGTTAAATCATCAAGGAATGGTTGACCTTAAGAGTCAAGATAGTTGTCAAATAAAACGCGATTTTATAGTTTAGCCTCCCCCGGACATCATCATCCCTCAATCGGGGGGGGATTTTTTGAGCAGTAGTCGTTTCAGCGTTTAAAATCCCACCTTGTAATGTTGCCTTAAATAAATAATTCCGCTCTAACTATGGCGCTTTAGCTGTGTTTTTCCATCAAAAAAAGTTGAGGAGCGGGGTTTTTGGGGTTCTAAATTCTGCTTTGCAATGTTGCCTCAAATAAGTAATTCCGCTTTAAACTGTGGCGCTTTAGCTGTGTTTTTCCTATCAAAAAAGTTGAGAAACGGGGTTTTTGGCATTCACTCCCTAAAATCAATAAATTGAAAAAAATTCCAAAAAAATAAAATTTTTCTAGAATTAAAAATTATGATTTTTAAGGGTTTGTAAATTTGATATTTATCAATTAAAACATAATTTAATTAATAATTATTTAGTTCTTTTTCTGAAGGGCTTTACAAAGATTAACGATATAAAATGAAAAATTTATTGCGCCATATTTTTCCAGTTATTATACTCTCAAATCATTTTAGCTGAATAGCTAAAATTCAACTAATAAATATAAATTGGTAAATAAATCAAATATTTACTTGACAGGGTAGTCGAATATGTATCACAATTTGCAAAAGCCTAGGGCAACCTATAATTTAAATTTGCCTAATTTAAACTCTCAGTTTTTTTTTTTTCACTCTAGCTTATTAATCGACGAAAATTTAAGATCACGCATTAGATCGTCACGCCGATCATCATTCCGATCATCTCTCGGATCTAAATTACGCCGAAAGATCTTTTTACCGCTTGGACTGTTACTAATACCTTTTTATTCCAGCCATGCATTAACCGTTAAAACCTCGAATACAATTCAGGGAAATGAGCCTTATTTAACTTTCGATGGTGGTAGAACACGCGCGCTTAATATTGAAGCTTTGCTCGGTATTACACTCTCTGACGGAAAACAGTACACGACTAAAACGAATACTTCATCACCTTCAAACCCCATTGAGTTACCGGTTGCAGGTCAAAGTTTTGCTGATATAGATATGATCTTTCCAACGAATGTCGATTTAATCGCTTTAAAAAAACTTATTGGTCCGC
>NZ_JAFNNC010000002.1:0-453434 GCF_026537005.1 Gilliamella sp. B2785
TAGCTAAAACCGTGTAAAAAGTATAGTGATTGGAAAAACACGATGCAACACTTTTTTTCGCTCATTTACGTTAACTTTTGTAAATCGGATCTAAAAAGGATCTAAATTATAATTATTTAACTATTGTTTTAATTGAATATATCAAAGTTACAAATCTTTAAAATTAGAGCGATTGATCCTCAAAAATTTTATTTTAGGGCTTTGGATTAGAAATTTAGTGATTTTGATCATTTAATAATTTTTAAGTGACATTTAAAACTTCAAAAACCTCACTCCTCAACTTTTTTGGTGGGAAAAAGGGTTTCTAAAAAGCGTCATAGTTTAAAGCGGAATTACTTATTTGAGACAATATTTCAAAAAAAAATTTTGAACCCCAAAAACCCCGCTCCTCAACTTTTTTTGCGATAAAACACCTCAAAAATAAACCCGCCTAGGCGGGTAATTCAAACGTCGCTTAGCCGAAAAATCGCTTTTTATGGCTAAACGACGTTGTCTCCTTGAGTCAGCTTACTTTTAATCACTTAATACTATTTTTTATCACTCCAACCCCCACCCTAAGGATTAAGGACGAAGGAATAAAAACTAAGGATAGGCACAAAGCACGTAGTAGATGGTATTGTCGTACCGATCTATGCTACCGGCGAATGTGTCCACGACAAACTGGCGCCTACCATCATACGGATCACTAGTCCAGTACCAATCGGAGTAGAAGCCAACGCCAGAGTAATCATACATACGACCCCACTCCGTGAAAAAACCTGAACCTATATGGCGCATGTAATGATCATCAGGCGAGGAAGGGAGGGCACCGACTGAACCATGACATACATAATCTGGATTAGAATTACGACAAGATGCATTGGATAAATCTCTTGCGCGAGGCAGACGATAACCAAGACTATTACACCAAGATAAGGTTTGAGGATACATCTCCGTCTTAGAACCACGGTTGACGAACCACTGCTTCAAAGTAAAACCATATTTAATAACTGGATTACCATTATTGTCTCGACCGACCAACTCGAAGGTCTGAGGCAAAGAAATAGTGGAAAGAGGACCAGGATTGGCTGAACTAATCTGGGATGGAGTAGCGTAAGGACCAGTTAAAGTAACACGAACGCTTGTAGCAGTAGGATTAGACATAGTAGCAGTGATACCACCCAGAGAAACTGGAGACCAAGACAAAGGTTGATTTACACCACCAATGAGTAAATCAAAGTACAATCCATTAGCACCAGTTGTAGGAAAGTTTAAACCGTAAGAGGATGGGCCATTTGACTGAGGGATAAAGCCATTAGCAGGATCCCACATTGAAGCAGGACCAGCAAAATCCCATGTAGTAGATATATCATCACCTAGCTTACCATTCTTTAAATTAGGCCGAGCAAAACAAACCGCAGCCTTAGGATTGACGTAATAAGTCACATTACGGGCACTGAAAGTACTACGATTAGGAAAACCGTAACGAGTAGATAATGTACCGTCAGTACTAGATAACGTAACACGATAAGGTGCAGAATCAGTACATGTCGTTAACACTGTATCACGTGATACAGGCCGATTGTTTTTATCAACGATAGATAAACTTAAACGACCAGTAGCAGTAACGCCAGAATCACCATCATCATCTCCCCAATAATTATTAGGTGGACCGATAAGAGAACTCAAAGCGACTGAATTAGTATCAGTAGGAACGAACATACTTATATCAGCAAAACTCTGACCCGCAACCGGCAAGACGATAGGTCTTGAATCAGATGAAGTATTGGTTAAAGGCGTATATTGTGTACCATCAGATAGTGTAATCCCAAGCAGACCGTTAACATCAACCGCACGTGTACGACCACCGTCGAAAGTCAGATAAGGCGGAGTACCCTGTATCTGATTTGCTGTTGTCTGTGATGTCAATGCGTGACCCGAAAAAGGAAGAAAAAAAGCCACAAAAAAAACAATCTGCCGGGATAATTGGAAAAAGGATCGAAAACAGGATCTGAAAGAGGATCCGGAAAACGATCGGAAAAAAGATCGAGAAGAGGATCGCGGGAGCGATCGCGCGAAAATTCGCAGAATTTCACTTGATTGCGTGGAAAAATAAGTTTTAGTGAAAAATTTAAACTGGGTGTTGGACTTAGACGAATTTAAAAGATAGGTTGGCCAGGTTGCCTGTTGCCTGTTGCCTGTTGAAAATTATAATGCATTTTAGACTACCTTGTCAAGTAATTTTTTGATTTATTTGTAATTTTATACTTTTATATCAAATTTTAGCCTTGTAGCTAAAACCGTGTAAAAAGTATAGTGATTGGAAAAACACGATGCAACACTTTTTTTCGCTCATTTACGTTAACTTTTGTAAATAAGATCTAAAATGGATCTAAATTATAATTGGTAACTATTGTTTTAATTGAATATATTTCAATTACAAATCTTTAAAATTAGAGCAATTGATCCTCAGAAATTTTATTTTAGGGCTTTGGATTAGAAATTTAGTGATTTGGATCATTTAATAATTTTTAAGTGACATTTAAAACCTCAAAAAACCCACTCCTCAACTTTTTTGGTGGGAAAAAGGGTTTCTAAAAAGCGTCATAGTTTAAAGCGGAATTACTTATTTGAGACAATATTTCAAAAAAAATTTTTTAACCCCAAAAACCCCGCTCCTCAACTTTTTTTGATGGAAAAACAGGGTTACTAAAAAGCGCCACAGTTAAAGCGGAATTATTTATTTGGGACAATATTTCAAAACAAAATTTAGAACCCCAAAAACCCCACTCCTCAACTTTTTAGAGAGTTTATTAGGATTAATAAAAAAGGTCGCAACTGCGACCTTTTGCTTTTAAGGTTAATTTTATCTAGCTTGTTTAACGGCTAATCCCAATTGCCATACTGCCATTGCATAATGTGTGCTATGGTTGTAGCGGGTGATGACGTAGAAGTTAGGTAGTCCATACCAAAATTGGTAATTATCACCCATGTCTAAACGTAATAAGCTGACTTCTTTATGACCGTCGATTGAGCTTTTGGGTTTTAATCCTGCTTTAGCTAGATGTTCAATTGTATATTTGGTGCTAAAGCCTGTATCGAGGTCGAGTGCTTGGCCATCAGCAACCACTGCAACTTTTTTGTTTCGTTGCCAGCCGTGAGCTTTGAAATAGTTTGCTACACTGCCGATTGCATCAACTGGATCCCATAAGTCGGTATGACCGTCATGGTTGAAGTCGATAGCATGATTTCTAAAGGCTGATGGCATAAATTGTCCGTAGCCCATTGCGCCAGCAAATGATCCATTTAAATCAAACGGATCAACACCTTCATCACGACACATAATTAAGAAGTCTTCAAGTTCCTTAGCAAAGTATTGTGATCGTCTTGGGTAATAAAATGCTAGGGTTGATAATGCGTCGATAATTTTGGTTTTGCCCATTACTCTTCCCCACCCGGTTTCAACGCCTATAATTCCGACGATAATTTCAGGTGGTACACCGTACTCTTTGTAAGCACGTTGTAGATCTTTGTCATATTTATTCCAAAATTCGACACCTTTAGGTAAGTTACCTGGGGTGATGAATTTATTTTTATAACGAATCCATGCGCCATTAGGTACGTTTGACGTTCCTGATTTTGGTGCTTGTTTGTCCATTAAACCAATAACCCAATCAAGTTTGTTGGTTTGTTCTAAAACATTGCGAAGTTGTTGGCGATTAAAGCCATGTTTATTTACCATCATTGTGATGAATTTTTCTTTATCGACCGATAAAGGGGCACTATTGGCTTTTGGTTCTTCGTGTTGTTTTTCTAGATAAACGCCACCCTTTACATTCGAATGTCCTCGATGCTGCTGCATTGGCGATTTCGATGATCCCCCACTCGAACAAGCAGTGAGCCATAAAACCATCATGACACAAATAACGATACGTTGCATAAATCATCCATATTCATTTAGTTAAAAAACGGCGACATATTAAATTATTTATTGTTATTTAACAATATTTTGACACTCTTTCCCTGCTGCTATTTGCGCTATATTATTTAAGGTTGTGTCAGAGATATTTAATAGTGCTTCTTGGGTTAAAAACGCTTGATGACCAGTAAAAATCACGTTATGGCAGGCTGATAATCGACGGAAAACGTCATCTAATATGACATCATTAGATTTATCTTCAAAAAATAGGTCTCGTTCGTTTTCATAAACATCCATACCTAGTGCACCGATTTTGGTCTGTTTTAACGCTTCGATTGCAGCGGTTGCATCCAATAAACCACCTCGGCTTGTGTTGATAATCATCACACCATTTTTCATTTTGTTGAATGACTCTTTATTTAGTAGATGATAATTTTCAGGAGACATTGGGCAATGTAAGGTGATAACATCTGATTTGGCATAGAGTTCGTCTAATTGAACATATTGCGCACCTAATTCAACAGCAATATCATTTGGATAAGGATCATAAGCAAGGATATTCATGCCAAATCCTTTTAAGATGCGGATCACTGCTTGACCAATTTTACCCGTTCCAATCACACCTGCTGTACGATTATGCATGTTAAAACCAGTTAAGCCGTCTAACGAGAAGTTAGCGTCGCGAGTACGTTGGTAAGCTTTGTGGGTTCTGCGGTTTAGTGTCATCATCAATGCAACTGCATGTTCAGCCACCGCTTCAGGAGAATAAGCTGGCACACGAACAACGGTGATCCCTAATTTTTTTGCTTCATCGAGATCAACATTATCAAAACCCGCACAGCGTAATGCTAAGATTTTAATACCATAATGGGCTAATTTTTGTAGAACTAATTTATCAACTTCGTCGTTAACAAATACACAAACAGCATCATAACCTTGTGCGGTGACAACCGTTTTATGGCTTAATTTATGCTCATAATATTCGATATCAAAACCAAAGTGTTTGTTGGCGATTTCGAGATGTTCTTTGTCGTAATGCTTACTGCTAAAAACAGCGACTTTGACTGTTTCTTTCATACTGCAATCCCCCTTATAGGCGTTTAACTAATGCATCTTTTAAGTTTTAGTGATGATTGAAACGCATTGTTTACTTGATATTTTTTTGGCGAATGTTGATTAAATGCTTACTTTTGAAAGTTGAGTTAAAAATTAACCTGTATAGTAAAACGCTTTATGTTAGCTTTAGCAATTATTTTTTTTATTAATATGCTATGATAGCACTTTGCTATATAACTGACCGATAATGTTAACTAATGAATAAAAAACAAGTTTCTCTTCTTAGGACTATCTTTTCCACTAAAATGCTTATTTGTATTTTTACTGGTTTGGCTTCCGGTCTTCCTTTTTATTTGTTAATTCAACTTTTACCTGCTTGGTTAACCAGTGAAGGGCTGAATATAAAAGCTATTGGTGCATTTTCATTAACTCAACTGCCCTATATTTTTAAATTTGTTTGGGCGCCATTTATGGACAATATTTCACTGTTTGGGATGGGGCGTCGACGGGGATGGATGTTTCTGTCGCAAATAATATTGCTCTTTTTTATTGCTATATTGGGGTGTTTTTCACCGACTCTGAATATTTGGATTATTGCTACACTCTGTTTCATTATTGCGCTGTTTTCAGCCACGCAAGATATCGCTTTAGATGCATTTCGCCAAGAAATTCTTTCTGATACTGAACTTGGATTAGGGAACAGTATTCATATTAACGTTTATCGTCTTGCCAGTTTGGTGCCCGGTTCATTATCGCTAATCTTATCTCATTTTTTACCTTGGAGTAGCGTTTTTATGGTCACGGCGCTATTTATGTTGCCCGTGATAATTATTACCTTGTTGATAAAAGAGCCAATTAATAAACCAATACCAAAATCCCATAATTTTGAAGATATTATTATCAATCCTTTTTTAGAATTTATTAAAAGAAAAGGCGTTAAATCCGCGATGATCATTTTGGCCTTTATATTTTTATATAAGTTAGGCGATAGCATGGCGACATCGTTAGCGACTACTTTTTATATGAAAATGGGATTCAGCCTACCTGACATTGGTTTGATCGCTAAAAATGCGCAATTATGGCCAGGGATATTAGGCGGGATTATGGGCGGCATTTTGATGATAAAAATAGGGATTAATCGGGCTTTATGGTACTTTGGTTTTGTTCAAGTCTTTTCTATTTTAGGTTTTGCCTGGTTATCAATTGAAGGCCCTTTTAATGATATTGGTGTCAGTGAAAAAATAATGTTAGCGATAGTGATCAGTGTTGAATCCTTGGGGGTTGGTCTTGGTTCGGCAGCTTTTGTTGCTTTTATAGCCAAAACCACGAATCCATTATATACTGCAACACAGTTTGCGTTATTTAGCAGCATCGCTTCTATTCCTCGAACATTGATTAATTCAACAACAGGAATTATGGTTGAATATTTAGGATGGACCAACTTTTTTGGTTTATGTACGCTATTAGCAATACCCGGCATGGTGTTACTATTGAAAGTGGCACCATGGAATAAGAAATCTTAGGAGACATTATGGACAAACTATCGTTAGCTTTGGAGTTTAGACATGCTTGTAAACGGTTTGATGAATCAAAAAAGATTAGTCATAGCGATGTTGAAATTATTTTAGACGCGGGTCGTTTATCGCCTTCTTCGTTTGGTTTTGAGCCTTGGCATTTTGTCGTTGTCGATAATGCAGATATCAAAGCTGAATTGCGTGCTGCTTGTTATGACCAAGAACAAGTTACTAGCTGTTCACATTTTGTGATTTTACTTTACCGTAAAGCGAATAATTTTACTTTGCAAAGTCCATATTTACGTCAAGCTATAGGAAGAACATTGCCAGATCAGAACGATCAAACGGCAATTGATAAAGCTAGCCAAGATTTTCTTAACTATATTGCTTATGGTTTACGGGAAGGTTTAAATGCTGATAGCTGGTCAGAAATGCAAGGTTATATTGCTGCTGCAAATATGATGACTACAGCGGCTTATCATGGCATAGATTCTTGTGCGCTTGGCGGATTCCAATATGATAAGGTGATTAATATTTTAGAAAAACATATTCCAACATTTAGTCGTGAGGTATTTGGTGTTGGGCTGTGTTTAGCGTTTGGTTATCGTATTGATGAGCAACCACCTCATATTCGTTGGTCACTTGAAGATGTCACCACTTTCTTATCTTAATTGCTATTAGTCTTATGTCGCCAACTGGCGGCATTAACTCTTTTTTTAACAATTATTCAAACGTGTTATTAAGCGTTTGCGCATCTGCTAATAGTGAATCTAAAATAAATTCAACACCCAATAATATATTTGCGATTTTTGGATCGTTAATATTCTGCTGAGTTGAGTTTAAAATTTCTTTTACCCACGTAATTTTAGCTGATTACATTTCCATTTTTTTTGAATGGTGGCTTGTCGTATTTCGAGTGAAGGCGTTATCGTCTAGTTATTAAAACAGTAATAGTTATTTATTTAAAACTTATAAAAACTTTAAATAAATAAAATCAATTTGTTAAAAACATAAGTTAATTTAACAATTTGAAAATATAAGGAAAAGTAACGTTACCCCGTGTTATTTATCACCTTCACCTATTGCTGTAATAAACATTTTTTTTACAAGAAAATAGTTGATAATGTTAGACTTATCATCTATAAATTGCGCTAATCATATTTTATTTAGCCAGAATAATAGGAAGGATACAAAATGAAAACCAAACATGCCCGTTTATTAATTTTAGGGTCAGGCCCTGCTGGCTATACCGCAGCGGTTTATGCCGCGCGAGCAAATCTCTCTCCAGTATTAATAACTGGCACTCAACAAGGTGGACAACTTACCACCACGACCGAGATCGAAAACTGGCCAGCAGCAAATCCAGAATTAACAGGTCCTGAACTTATGGTGAAAATGCAACAACATGCCGAACGATTTGATACCGAAATTATTATCGATCATATCGATAGCGTTGATTTTAGCCAAAAGCCCTTCAAACTATTTGGTAGCGATACGGAATATAGTTGTGATGCGTTAATCATTGCAACTGGTGCCTCCGCACAATATCTCGGGTTGCCTTCTGAAGAAGCCTTTAAAAGCAAAGGTGTGTCAGCCTGTGCTACATGTGACGGTTTCTTTTATCGTAATCAGAAAGTGGCTGTTGTTGGTGGCGGTAATACTGCGATTGAAGAGACCCTTTACTTGGCTAATATTGCCAATGAAGTCCATTTAATCCACCGTCGCGATAGTTTTAGGGCTGAAAAAATCTTAATGAATCGTTTAGCTGAAAAAGTGCAAGAAGGTAAAGTCATTTTGCATACTCATCAAATCGTCGATGAAATTCTTGGCGATAATATGGGCGTAACGGGTATAAGATTACGAAGTACTATCGATTCTGCTCTAACCGAAGAGTTATCAGTAATGGGGGTATTTATTGCTATTGGTCATAAACCCAATACCGCAATTTTTGAAGGCCAACTTGAACTTGATAATGGTTATATCAAGGTGAAATCAGGTACTGAAGGTAATGCAACACAAACTAGCGTAGAAGGAATTTTTGCTGCGGGCGATGTTATGGATCATATTTATCGACAAGCCATTACCTCGGCAGGAACAGGCTGTATGGCTGCGTTAGATGCTGAACATTATTTAGATAAATTAAAATGACACTAGATAAAAAACGTCAAAATTATTTACTTAGCTGGTTAAAACAGCACACAAAAATGCATAAACCAGATTTGCGTGCTTCAGTTTTATTCGGTTTTTTGTTGAGTCTATTAATGATCGGCCAAGCTGCTTTATTGGCGATTATTTTGCAGAAGTTGATCATCGATCAGACTCCTTTTACCACCGTTTTCCCTTATTTTTTATCTTTAGTTGTCATCCTATTGGCGCGTGGCTTGCTTATTTACTTCCGTGAAAAGATTAATTTTGCTTTAGGCCAAAAAATCCGCCAACAAATTCGGCAAAAAATTATCGATCAGTTTGAATTGTTCGGCCCTGCATATTTAAGTCAAATTACTACAGGAGCTTGGAGTACCTTAGTTATTGAGCAGGTCGATAATTTGCATGATTTTTTTGCTCGCTATTTACCGCAAATGCGCCTGGCAAGTATGGTGCCAATATTAATTTGTATTGCTATTTTCCCTTTTAACTGGGCCGCGGCCGTTATTTTGCTTTGTACTGCTCCGCTAATTCCTATTTTTATGATTTTAGTGGGAATGGGAGCCGCGGATATTAATCGCCGTCATTTTAAAGCACTCTCTTATTTAAGTGGGCACTTTTTAGATCGCCTTAAAGGACTGAGTACTATTCGCTTATTTAATCAAGGCAAACAGCAAACCGAGCAAATTGCCAAGGCGTCTGAAGATTTTCGAATTAAAACGATGCAAGTATTAAAGATGGCGTTTTTGTCATCAGCAGTTTTGGAATTTTTTACGTCGATTTCGATTGCAATTGTAGCGGTCTATTTTGGTTTTTCGTATTTAGGGGAGTTTGATTTTGGTGCTTATAATGGCACAGTCACGTTATTTGCTGGTTTTTTTGCCTTGATTTTAGCACCTGAATATTTTCAACCGCTACGTGATTTGGGCGTCTATTATCATGCCAAAGCAGAAGCCATTGCCGCAGCTGATAATATTGAAACTTTTTTAAATAAAAAATTGCCACTTGATAGCGTTGAGAAAAAAAACGAGTCTAATCAATCATCATCAACCATTCCTTCTGAAATAAATGTTTTAAAAACAATTGAAGCGAAAGATCTTATCGTGTTATCTAACGAAGGTTTGCCTATTGTTGGCCCACTTAGCTTTTCATTACAAGCGCCATTTAAATTAGCGCTAATTGGTACTAGTGGTGAAGGTAAAAGTTCTATTATGCAAGTATTGCTTGGCTTTTTACCTTATCAGGGTTCGCTAAAAATTAATGGGATTGAATTTAATCAGCTTGATTTAGTAAGTTGGCAACATCAAATCAGTTGGATTGGGCAAAATCCTTATTTGATTAATGGTTCGATTCGTGAAAATATTCTACTGGGTAAACCCATGGCGAGCGCCAATGAAATTGACGAGGTTATTGCAAAAGCGCAATTATCTGATGTTATCGATCAATTACCAGAAGGCGTCGATACCCAAGTTGGTGAAGATGCGGTTAGATTATCAGTTGGACAAGCTCAGCGCATCGCCCTTGCTAGAGCAATGCTGAAACCTTGCCAATTACTGATACTTGATGAACCGACCGCAAGTTTAGATAAGCAGACAGTTCAGCAGTTGGCACCCTATGATATTGCGACAAATAGTATCACTATCACTCATCAACATGATGATATGCATGAATTTGACCAAGTATGGAAATTGTCGAAAGGACAACTTAACGCCATCAAGGAGAGCTTATGCTAGCGCTATTACGTCCCTATATTGCACTTTATAAGCACTACTTTTGGCAAATTGTTATTGGATTAGGTTTAGCTATTCTTACATTATTTGCCAGTGTTTTTTTACTTTCTTTATCTGGATGGTTTTTAGCTTCTACCGCGGTAGTCGGTGTGGCGGGTTTATATACGTTTAATTATATGTTACCTGCCGCGGGCGTAAGGGCTGCTGCCATTATGCGAACGGCATCCCGTTATGCTGAGCGTTTGGTTGATCACAATACCACCTTTAAAATATTAGCGTATTTAAGAACATTAGCATTTAAAAAAATCCTTCCTTTAAGCGCTAACCAGTTATCCCAATATCAAAAAGCCGATCTTCTTAATCGTTTTATTGTGGATATTGATGCCCTTGATCATCTCTATCTAAAACTCTTTTCACCTATTGTAACGGCACTGGTAATTATTGTGCTCTTGTTTGTCGGATTAAGTTATATCAACTTTCCTATTGCATTAATTATCAGCATGGTACTAACTACTACTCTACTTGCTATACCGGTGATCTTTTATTATGCAGGTAAACAATTGGGTGAAATACTGGCTAAACAGCAAAGTGAGTATCGCGCATTGTTGGTTAATTATCTACAAGGCCAAGCTGAACTGACTTTATTTAATGCGCAAGATCGTTATCGCTCAAAACTCGACAAACTTGAATCAGATTGGCTTTATCATCAACAAAAGCAGTCTACTTTAATGGCGCTCTCGAGTGCTCTTGTGGTATTAATTGCTGGCTTTTTGACTTTGTTAGTGCTTTGGCTTATCACTCAATATACATTATCGCCTTTAGTTGCCCTATTTGTGTTTGTCTGCCTTGCTAGTAGTGAAATTTTAGCACCAATCCCTACTGCATTTATCTTTTTAGGGCAAGTATTAGCGTCAGCCAAACGAACAACCGCTTTATTTGATCAAACACCAGATATCCAGTTTGTCGAGCAAGGCAGATCGATAGATTTGACTACCGCAAAACTGCGGTTTGAAGATGTTTGCTTTAGCTACCCAAATCAACCTTTTGCAGTTTTAAGCCATTTTTCATTGACAGTTGAAGCCGGCAAACATATTGGCTTAATTGGTAAAACCGGTTGTGGCAAATCCACATTACTTAATTTAGTCACACGCGCGTGGGAACCCACTTCAGGTAATATCTTTATCAACGATATACCGATTAATCAACTTGACGAGCCAACTTTACGTCAGGCGATTGCTGTGGTTCCTCAAGTGATTACTATTTTTAGTGACTCGCTTAGACAAAATTTGTTAATCGGTAATCCAAACGCTTCTGATCAACAGTTAATGGATATTTTACATCAAGTTGGGCTTTCCAAATTGATCTCAACCGATCAGGGTTTAGATTTGCCATTAGGGCAAGGAGGACGATCATTATCAGGTGGTGAAACTCGACGTATCGGTATTGCTCGGGCATTACTACATAATTCACCATTAATGTTGATGGATGAGCCTACCGAAAGTCTTGACCAACAAACTGAACTGCAGATAATTGAACTTATCAAAAACTACGATAAAACTTTGCTGATGGTTACACATAGATTAACGGATAATCCATTGTTTGATCAGGTGGTTGAGTTGTAAGATTTGGGGTGTCAAAAACCCCGTTCCTCAACTTTATTTATTTTAAAAAGTGCGCTCCTCACATTTTTTGATTTGTACTGATTGAGATGTGCTATTTTCAAGGCGATTTTGAAAAAATATGCTATACTAGCGCTTTATGTATATTAGTAGAGAGTATATTTTGCAACAATCATTACAAGACTTTATTATTGATAAAATTGATGATTTAAAAGGCAAGGATATTGTTACCCTTGATGTGCGTGGTAAGTCAAGTATCACCGACTATATGATTATTTGTACTGGAACTTCAAATCGTCATGTTTCGTCAATTGCAGGGCATCTACTTGATGAAGCTAAAAAGCAAGGACATGTGGTATTAGGCAGTGAAGGCCAAAATGATGCGGATTGGGTAGTCGTTGATATGGATTCGGTGATCGTTCATATAATGCAAGAAGAGAGCCGACAATTATACGAACTCGAGAAGCTTTGGAGTTAGTTACGTGAAACTACAGCTTATTGCTGTTGGCAACAAGATGCCAAATTGGGTAACCACCGCTTTTGATGATTACCAATCTCGATTCCCCAAAGATATGCCTTTAGAACTCATTGAAATCCCCGCAGGAAAACGGACTAAAAATGCCGATATTGCGCGTATTTTAGATAAAGAAGGTGAGCAGATGCTGGCTTCTTGTAGTAAAGGTAATCGCATCGTGACGCTAGATATTCCCGGTAAACCTTATACCACTCATGATTTAGCTAAGCAACTTGAACGTTGGAAAGCAGATGGGCGTGATGTTAGTTTGTTAATTGGTGGACCTGAGGGACTGTCTCCCGCTTGTAAAGCTGCTGCTGAGCAGAGTTGGTCGCTATCACCTTTAACGCTACCACATCCACTAGTTAGAGTGATTGTATCTGAAAGCCTTTACCGTGCTTGGAGTTTAACGGCTAATCATCCTTATCATCGTGAATAGGTTGGGTATTTGAATGAATATTTTAGATTTGCAAATTGCCACAGAGCAACGAGATAATCTGCCAAGTGAGCAACAAATTATGCAGTGGTTACAGGTAATTTTACCGCAGTTTGTGGAGAATGCTGAAATCACTATTCGGATTGTCGATAAGGAAGAGAGTCAACACCTTAATCATACTTATCGCAATAAAGATAAGCCAACCAATGTTTTGTCGTTTCCGTTTGAATCGCCGGTTGAAATTGATGTTCCATTACTTGGCGATTTGGTGATTTGTAAGCAAGTGGTTGAAGCTGAAGCAATTGAGCAACATAAGTCGTTAACATCACATTGGGCGCATATGATTGTTCATGGCTGTTTGCATTTATTAGGATATGATCATATCCTTGACGAAGAAGCCGAAGAAATGGAAAATATCGAAATCGATATAATGGCACAGTTAGGATTTGATAATCCTTATTTATTAATTGATTAGATGACTAATTTTTAATAGTCTGTTTAATATAAAATTATAACTCAAAACACATTTGATATATGAAAGGAAGAGAGCAAATGAGTGATGATAATCACCGGAGACCCAAAAAAGGGTTTACATTATGGTTAAGTCAATTATTCAATTCAGAACCAAAAGATAAAGATGAACTTATTGAAGTGATTCGTGAAGCTGAAGAAAACGAACTTATTGATCCAGATACCCTTGATATGATAGAAGGTGTAATGGATATAGCTGATCAGCGCGTTCGCGATATCATGATCCCCCGCTCTCAAATTGTAACAATCAAAGATAATTTTTCCCTTGATGAATGTTTAGATATTATTTCTGAACACGGTCATTCACGCTACCCGGTTATTAGTGAAGATAGAGACCATATTGAGGGAGTACTTTTAGCTAAGGATTTACTTATTTATATTCGACAAGGTGTTAATGATTTTGACTTGAAGAAGATCCTTAGACCGACTGTTGTTGTTCCTGAAAGTAAACGCGTTGATCATATGTTAAAAGAGTTTCGTATGCAGCGCTACCATATGGCGATGGCCATTGATGAGTTTGGTGGCGTTTCAGGTTTAGTGACTATCGAGGATATTTTAGAACTTATTGTTGGCGATATTGAGGATGAATACGATGAGGTTGAAGATCGAGATATTCGTCGTTTATCACCAACTATGTACTCCGTTCGTGCGCTTACGCCAGTTGAAGATTTTAATGAGATCTTTGGCACCTCTTTTAGTGATGAGGAGATGGATACTATCGGCGGTTTGGTGATGCAACATTTTGGGCGTTTACCAATTCGTGGCGAGACAATTACTATTGATGGCTATCAATTTAAGGTAACCATTGTTGACCGTAGACGAATTATTCAATTGCATGTCACAATTCCTGAAGATGCAGTAGTTCCTAATTTAGAGCAAAATGCTTAAGCATATTCTATTGAGCCTTTTTTTAGGCGCCATTGCCGTATTTAGTTACGCGCCCTTCCATTTTTGGCCAATTGCCTTTGTGTCTTTTGCTGGGCTTTTATGGCTAGTTGCTGATAAAACAAAAAAGCAAGCTGTACTAGTTGGCTTTAGTTGGGGTGTTGGCTACTTTTTAGCTGGTGTTCACTGGGTTTATATCAGTATTAAACAATATGGTGAAGTGCCAACGTCAGTTGCGATTATTATTTTGGGGCTGTTAGTTAGCTATTTAGCGCTCTATCCAATGCTATTTGCTTGGTTATTGAGAGCCTGTGACCGTTTTGCAACTAAGTGTTCAATGAAACAATTGGTTTTACTGGCACCAATTTTGTGGCAAGTTACCGAATTTTTACGAGGCTATATTTTAACAGGATTCGCTTGGTTAGAATTAGGTTATAGTCAACTTGATAGCCCTTTACGAAATTATTTCCCAATCGTTGGAATTAATGGGGTAACGTTACTCTTTACTATATGCTGTGGATTGGGTGTTTATTATTTGTACCATTTCAAGCAATCAGCCTTTATAAAGCACACATTTGGTGCAATTGTCGCACTATTTGCGATCATTTTTGCACCAGTTTCACTCAATTCAATTAATTGGACAACCATTGATCATTCCCGGACAGCTAATTTCAGCTTAATTCAAGGAAATATTTTACAATCACTACGTTGGAGCAGAGAGCAGTTAGATAACACTTTACAAACCTACGCTTCATTAACCGAAAAGAATTTCGGTAAAGATAAAATTATTATTTGGTCAGAGGCCAGTGTTACTGATTACGAGATAAATCAGCAACCTTATTTACAGTTTTTAGATAATGAAGCCAGAGCAAATGGCAGTGAAATTGCAGTTGGTATTATTGATTATCGTATTGGTAATAATGGTTATCAAGCAAATCCAGATATTTATAATACTTTACTCGTTTTAGGTGAACATACCCCATATCAATACCCTACCGCAAATCGATATCAAAAACATCATTTGGTACCTTTTGGCGAGTTTACACCACTCCAATCGTTGTTAGATCCTATTGCAGATATCCTTGATATCCCTATGTCGTCAATGCAAGCGGGAGCAGAAAAGCAACCTCAGCTTACAATGAAGGGATTTAAGTTTACTACTGCAATTTGTTATGAGGTAATTTTATCAAATTTGATGTGGAAGAATTTTGCACCTGATACAGATTTTTTATTGACCGTTTCAAATGATGCTTGGTTTGGTGATAGTATTGGGCCAAAACAACATTTGCAAATGGCACAAGCTAGAGCGTTAGAGTTTGGTCGACCAATGATTCGTAGTACCAATACCGGTATTACAGCAATTATTGACCATCATGGTTATATTATTGAGCAATTACCGCAATTTCAAACCAATGTTTTAAATTATACGTTATCTCCAACTGTTGGTTTGACTCCTTATGCTAGATTTGGCGATCTAGCTTATTATCTTATTCTTTCTTTGCTATTTATCTTGGTTTTTGTAAAAAAACGTCGATAATCAATTTTTTGGCATAAATATTGCTTGTATATTATTGAAATTCAAAAAATTGTCTGAGTTAAATTTTTGTGAAAATCTAGATAAACCTAGGTTGTAGCTTGTCCTTTTAATCGATAAATATACAGTAAAAAGTACTTTTATGATGAAAAATAAGTTATAATATACGCCCTTTGTAAAAATATTAAATTTATTTAATATGATACAAATTAAACAGTAGGAGATGAGTATGAACAAAAAGACAAAATTAACCAAATTAGTGTTATCATTAGCAATGCTTGGACTAATGAGTGGTGCCGCTGTTGCTGAAGAATTAAGTGGTACATTAGCCAAAATTAAAGATAGTGGTGTGATTGTTGTTGGTCATCGTGAATCTTCTATTCCATTTTCCTACTATGGTGAAAAACAAGAAGTTATTGGCTATTCACAAGATTATTCTAATTTAATTGTCGATGCAGTTAAAAAAGAGTTGAATATGCCAGATCTTAAAGTTAAATATTTACCGGTTACTTCTAAAACGCGTATTCAATTACTTAATAACTATACTTATGATTTTGAATGCGGTTCTACTACTAACAATCTTGAGCGCCAAAAGACAGTAAGCTTTTCTGATAGCATTTTTATTGTTGGTACTCGATTCTTAGTGAAAGCAGACAGCAATATTAATAGTATCGAAGATTTAAAAGGTAAAAATGTGGTAACTACTGCGGGTACTACCTCTGAAGTCCGATTAAATCAAATTAATAATAAAGATAATTTAGGTATTCGTATTATTACGCCTAAAGATCATGGTGATGCATTTAATGCCCTTGAAACAGGTCGTGCTGCTGCATTTTTAATGGATGATGCACTTTTAGCTGGTGAACGTTCACGCGCTATCAATCCAGCTGAATGGAAAATTGTTGGCGAGCCATTATCTTACGAATCCTATGGTTGTATGTTAAGAAAAGGCGATACCCAATTTAAACAATTGATGGATAAAGCTATTGCTGATGCACAAAAATCTGGTAAAGCATTAGAGTCTTATAACAAATGGTTTACTCAACCAGTTCCACCTAAAGGTGCGAATATGGCTCTTGAAATTTCACCTAAAATGGTTGAGCTTTTTGCAAATCCAAATGATAAAGCATTAGATTAATACTTTTCATATCTTTCTAATCCAATGTACTAAATGTTTTTGCATTTAGTACATAATCTAATTTAGTGAAATAAATATATTATGAGTTTCAATTGGACACTATTTTTTGAATCCACCCCTTATGGTGATGGAATTTACTTAAACTGGCTTTTTGACGGTATTATCGTTACCGTTTCATTAGCAGTAACAGCTTGGATTATTGCATTCATACTAGGATCACTAGTAGGGATTTGCAGAACTTTAGAAAATAAATTTCTAAATAGCTTTGCTGCCGGTTATATCCAGCTTTTCCGTAATATCCCATTACTTGTTCAGATGTTTTTATGGTATATGCTTTTTCCAGAAATTTTATCTGGTAGCTTAAAAACATGGTTTATTTCTGGCATTTCTCCTAATGTCAGCGCATTTATTACTGCGGCAATCGCTTTAGGTTTGTTTACTTCTGCACGTATTGCAGAACAAGTTAGAACAGGTATTCAAACTCTACCTAAAGGCCAACGTTATGCGGCAATTGCGCTTGGTTTAACCAATCGACAAGCTTATATGTATGTTTTATTACCTAATGCTTATCGTCGTATTATTCCACCATTAACATCTGAAATGACCAACATCATTAAAAACTCATCAGTGGCTTCGACCATTGGGCTTATTGATTTGATCGGTCAAATCGATCGTATTAATGATGCAACTAATAGTATTATTGAAATATTATGTGGCGTTACCATTGCGTTTATGTTGATAAACTATGCTGTGTTAACGATTATGCGTTTTGTTGAAAAACATACACGCTTACCTAATATGAGTCATGGAGGTTAATATGCAAATTTTAAGTTGGATTGCAGATATACCTTCATTGGTTTTAAACAATTATCATTTATTGTTATCTGGATTATGGCTAACAACTAAGATCACCTTTACCGCTGTTGTATTCGGTATTATTTGGGGAACTGTGCTAGCTTTAATGCGTTTATCAAACAATAAAATTTTAAATATTTTTGCTAAATGTTATGTCAATTTATTCCGTTCCATTCCATTACTATTAGTGTTGTTATGGTTCTATTTAGCATTACCACAAGTTATTAAGCATGTATTTAATTTGCCACCATATGCTGATGTTAGGGTTGTTTCAGCAATGATTGCGTTTGCTTTATTTGAAGCAGCCTATTATTCAGAAATCATTCGTGCTGGTATTAATGCCGTTGCTAAAGGTCAGTATCATGCCGCTTATGCGTTGGGTATGACTAAAGGCCAGGCAATGCGTTTGATAATATTACCGCAAGCATTTAGATCAATGGTACCATTGTTATTAACCCAAGGTATTATCTTGTTCCAAGATACATCTTTAGTTTATGTGATGAGTTTAATTGATTTATTTGGTGCAAGTGTGACACAAATTGGTGTCGTTCAAGGTGGCACAGTTAAGTATTCAATGATTATTTTTGCAGCAATAAGTTACTTTATAATTTGTTATACTGCTTCTCGTTTAGTTAATTATTTCAAGAAAGGGATAAGTAGATGATCTCCTTAGAAAATGTATCAAAATGGTACGGAAAATTTCAAGTATTAAAAAACTGTACTACTAAAGTAGGTAAAGGCGAAGTTGTTGTTGTCTGTGGACCATCAGGTTCTGGTAAATCAACATTAATTAAAACCGTTAATGGTTTAGAGCCTATTCAGAAAGGTAAAATTACGATTGATGGTACTGAGATTACTGATCCATCGACTAATTTAGCAAAACTACGTTCTAAAGTGGGTATGGTGTTTCAGCATTTTGAGCTTTTCCCACATCTGACAATTTTGAAGAATCTGACACTAGCTCAAGTTAAAGTGCTTGGCCGATCAAATGAAGAAGCACGTGAAAAAGCCCTTTCTCTTTTAGATCGTGTGGGTTTGTTAGCACATGCCGATAAATTCCCTGCTCAACTTTCTGGTGGGCAACAACAACGTGTTGCGATTGCTCGTGCACTTTGTATGGATCCGATTGTTATGTTATTTGATGAACCAACTTCAGCACTTGATCCAGAAATGGTTAACGAAGTGTTAGACGTTATGGTTGAATTAGCCTATGAAGGGATGACAATGATGGTTGTGACCCATGAAATGGGCTTTGCTCGCAAAGTTGCGCATCGCGTTATTTTTATGGATGCCGGTGAGATCATTGAAGATACTTCTAAAGAACAGTTCTTTACTAATCCACAATCTGATCGTGCTAAAGACTTTTTAGCGAAGATCATCCATTAATATATAAAAAGCACCAGCTATTATTAGTTGGTGCTTGCTTAATCTTTTCTTTAATTCTTTTGCGAATAATTTGCTATTTGCTCAACTAATCCACTTTCCCGATGTATTTGACTTTTAACCACGCGCTCTAATATTTTGGCATCAGCGTAAATGGATACGGACTTTTTCGCCCTAGTGATTGCCGTATAGAGTAGAGAGCGATTAAGTAACGGAGAGAATTCAGTGGGTAGTATTATATTTACATGATCAAATTCAGAACCTTGTGATTTGTGTATTGTCATTGCATAGGCTGTTTCATGTTCAGGTAGTCGATAAGGTGAAAAACCTTTAATGACTCCATCCGAAAATGGAAAATAGACTCGCAATTTTGAACTATCATGTTCAGCTGTTAGTGTAATTCCTATATCACCGTTGTATAAACCTAACGATGTGCTGTTACGTAAAATCATAACTGGTCGACCGATATACCATTGTTCACGTTGATTTAATTTGATCAATTTATGTTTGGCTAGTAGCAGTTCAATTTGTTTATTTAATCCTTCTACGCCAAATTTTCCTTCACGCACAGCACATAATAAACGGCATTGAGCGAATTTAGCTAAAACTGTAGCGATATCATTATTAGCGTGATGTCTAATGGCATTTAAGTAATCTTTATAGTGTTCAACACAGTCTTCTAAAAGCGCTTGGTATGTTTGATTTGATGAAAGTTCATAATAACTGACATCTTGTAATGTATTATCAGCAAGTAGCTTTTTAACATTATGATACTGCCCTTCTTTTACTGCATTTGCTAACAATCCAATACCGGATGATTCGTTAAATCGATAACTTTTTTTCAGTAAACAGATGCTATCAGCGATTGTTGTTACTGGTTGGTTCATGATTGGGATGGTATAGCCGGTTAACTTGCTTAGCTCATCAGCTCTTGATTGGCTATAACCATTTGAAATAAAGTGACATAAGTCTCCAAAGACCGCTCCAGCCTCAACCGATGAAAGTTGGTCTTTGTCACCTAATAAAATTAATCGGGCAGAAGTTGGTAAGGCTTCAATAATTCTCGCCATCATATTGAGATCAACCATTGAGGCTTCATCAATTACAAGAACATCGATATGTAATTGGTTGTTCTTGTTATAACTAAAAGAGCGATTATCAGTCTTTGCGCCCAATAGTCGATGAAGTGTTACCGCTTCGGTTTTAATATTTAATGATTCAAAAGATAGCTGTTCAATTGCTCGCCCTAATGATTCAGTTAATCGTGATGCAGCTTTGCCGGTTGGCGCAGCTGCTACGATTCGTGTTGCTGGGTTGTTTAATACGATTCCAGCTAGAATTTTAGCTACGGTAGTTGTTTTACCTGTTCCCGGCCCACCAGAGATGATGGCAACTTTCCGTGTTAATGCAACAGCAACAGCAATTTTTTGCCAGTCAATACTTGCGCTGTTGTGAGTAAAGAGTTGGTCGAGTATTTTTTTTAAGTCGATACTCGACGTAATATCCAATTGAGTTTGATTGAAATATTGCGCAACAAAACGTTCATCTAACCACATGCGTTGAAAATAGAGTTTGTTTTCAATAAAAACTAAAGGTGCGAGTTGTTCACCAAAACTGACAACATGTTTATTAGATGCTAACTTAAGTACATTAACCCAATCGTCATTCGTCGGTAAATTAAGTTCTGACCAGATTTGTGGCTCAATATTTTCTAATCGAGTAAGATCAAGGCACACGTGCCCTGCTCTTACTTCCATACTTAAGGATAAAACTAAAAAAGCAAAACGTTTAGCAATGACTTCATCTTCACAATCAATTTTATTAACCAAAAATTGAGCCAAATGAAGATCTAATAAACTGATCTGACTATTTTGCTTAAATTGTTCTAACCACGTAATTAACATACTTTATTCTTTGTTTTATTAGGTTTATAAACCATATATATCTCGTTCTTTACCATCTGGATAAGTGATTTTAAAACTTAGATTAAGGTTTTTAGTTTCACTTGGGTTTAAGTTGAATTGCCACGTTAATAATCCGGTTTGTTTGTCATATACTGCGCCATCATATTTGGCATCATCAAGTGTTACCGCTTTATTTAAGATAACAGGTAGTTGATCCTTCACAACAATATTTATTGGCAACGCTTTGGTATTTTTGACATCAATAGTATAAGCATATTTTTCTGAAACATCATTACCAAATAGTGTAGGAGTCGAGGTCTCTTTTATATTACGATTTCGAGAAACTAAGATATTTTTATCACGCCCTAATGAAAAATCCAATGAGCCTTTAGTATTTTTAGTTGAAATGATAGTTTCCCCCATAAAATCACCACTGAAAAAGATATTGGCTTTTCCTGATAATAAATTCAGCTTATCCCAATCATTTATTTGCGCTAGTAAGTATACGCTACTATCAAATTTTGGTATGGAAACATATTGGTAATTTGCTTTAACATCTTTAGTTTGTAATGTGATTATGTTACTTTTACTATCATTTTTGATTGTATAAGGTAATTTGATATCAAAATGGGTATTGATACCTAATGTATTAACATTGCCAATTTGACTAGGATTAACCAATTGCGATTTGGCATCGCGTTCATAATAATCTTCTTTATCAGATTTGGAAAAAAATAAACCGCTTTTTTCATTATAAACGTCAATATACCAGGGATTAAAATCTGGTGGAGTAATATCTATGCTCGGATTAGATGTCGATAAACTAAAATCAACATTTTGCCAATCTAAACCCGTGTTTTGGTGGATTTCTGCTTTATATGTTAATTGGAGTGGTGAATTGATATCCGCTACTCGCACATCATAAGCTGGTTCCCAACCTGCTTTAGTTGTGATATATGAAAGCGTGATAGGTAGCGTTATATCTTTGTCAGAAGCAACTTTGACTATAACGGCATTGTGTAATTTTCCATTGTTAGTCTGATTTTCATCTAGTTTTTTCTCATATTCGCTTATCTGCCTGTCTAACTCATCGATTTCTTTTTGTAATCGATTTTGTTCATTTAACGCAGTGGTCAAATTGGTTTTCACAAAATCTAATACATTTTTCATTGCTGTTAAGTCATCAGGTCCTTTTTTAGCTAAAGTATCTAAACGGTTACCTTGTAAAAGCATAATTTGTTCATTAACAGCTTTGAGTTCGATTTCTAATGTATCGCGATCTTCTTGTAACTTATTCATTTTTTTAACAGTTAATAGAGTATCTTCGCCGTTACGAATATTAGCCAGATAGTTATCACTAAATGATGTAGATAATACTCGGACGTCACTATTATTACCAAAACCTACATTGATTGTATTTGGTTTAACATCATTAGCAATACCAGTTAATACTATTTCACTTTCACCTTTAGTTAATGAAACAGTTGACTGACCTTGTAATTCTGCTCCCTGAATAAATAATGTCACTTTATTTAATTTAACGTTATTATCTGCCAAAGCACTACCTGAAATTAATGCTATTGCTAATGCAATTTTTTTCATTGAATTATTTCCTTATATCATTCTGATTTTAATTATTAAATTATAGATTTTACTTAAAATGAAGATTGCCTATTTTTAAGATTATAAAAGTATCTCCTATTTTATATTTAATTACTATTAGATTTAAATTGATTAGGTAAAATTATTTTCCTTGTTTAATATATTGAACATTTATTAAAAATGATGTAAATTTAGTTCCAGATAAAAAACAAAAGGTAAGGAGGCGATATGAATGGTTTTAGTTATTTAAAAACTGCCATAAAACGCAAAAATTTATCGTTACAGACAGTTGCTGATGCCTGCCAAATGACCAAAGGTTATTTGAGCCAATTAATTAATGATAAAATCAAAAATCCTAGTGCTCAAAAATTACAATCACTACACCGTTATTTGCAAATTGATCCCAACAGTAAACATAAAAAGGTAGGTGTCATTTTTGGTAAGTTTTATCCATTACATACCGGACATATTTATCTTATTCAAAGAGCGATTAGCCAAGTTGACGAACTTTATGTGATTCTTTGTTCAGATACGATGCGAGATATGGCACTATTTAAAGAAAGCGCAATGTCACGCCAACCAACAATTAACGATAGGATTCGTTGGTTATTACAAACGTTTAAATATCAAAAAAATATCCATATTGAACTTTTAGAAGAAGACGGTATTCCTTCATATCCAAATGGTTGGAATGAGTGGAGCGATCGCGTTAAAAAGTTATTCAAGGAAAAAGGCATCAATCCTAGTTGCGTTTATTCGAGTGAACCACAAGATGTAGCGATGTATAAAGATTTATTCGATTTAGATACTGTGCTTATTGATCCTACCCGCCGATTTATGCAAGTTAGTGGTACACAAATTCGTCAAGCGCCTTTAAAAAATTGGCAATATATTCCAACTGAAGTTAGACCGTTTTTTGTACGAACTGTTGCTATTCTTGGTGGTGAATCGAGTGGTAAATCAACATTAGTTAATAAGTTAGCCAATATGTTTAATACCACTAGCGCTTGGGAATATGGTCGTGATTATGTGTTTTCTCAACTTGGTGGCGATGAACGAGCATTGCAATATGCTGATTACGATAAAATTGCATTAGGACATGCACAATATATCGATTTTGCTATCAAACATGCGAATAAAGTGTCGTTCATTGATACTGATTTTATTACCACGCAAGCATTTTGCAAAAAGTACGAAGGCAAAGAGCATCCTTTTTTACAAGCCATGATCAATAACTATCGCTTTGATTTGGTTATTTTGTTAGGTAATAACACGCCTTGGGTTGCTGATGGCTTACGTAGTTTGGGAAGTCCAAAACAACGGAAAGATTTTCAACAACTACTAATCTCATTATTGAAAAAGAACCATATCAGCTATGTTCAAATCGACTCATCTGACTATGATGAACGTTATTTACGCTGTATTGAACTAGTCAATCAACTTATTAATGATAAGAGTATTAATTATGAATAATTTAAGAGATGTTATCATCGCTATTGGACGAAACAAGTTTTATCCACTATTTTGTATTATCTGCGTCACCCTTGCATTTTTGTATACTGATCCATTTAATAATTTCAATTTACGCTATGCCGTATCGTATGCTGGTGCATTTTTGGGATTATTGTGTGTCATTTTATTAGCTAAACGAAAAAACTTAGGAAATGTGCTGGGAATGCTTGCTGTAGTAGCTGAGTGTTGTGCCAATTTTCTTGGTGGCAATATTGGGGCTGGCTTACCTACTTTTTACTATTTTGGTTCACATATTTATGGATTATTTACTTGGCAAAAAAATCTCGATCAGAATAAAAATGTTAAAGTTCGTTCCTTAAATGAAAGTGCATTTTTATATGCGTTGATATTTTTAATTGTTGCAGCATTTTTTAATATCTATTTAACTAACGAAATCGGTGCGAGCAATACTTCATATCAACTCATTACAAATTGCTTTATATTTGGCTTAGGTGTAGTTGCGCAACTATTATTAATGATGAGATACGCCTTCAATTGGTATTTGTGGGTGTTGTTAAATGTATTAGTGATCGGTTTGAATATTTATACTGACAATATTGTTATTGCAACTCAATATTTAATTTACCTATTTAATGCATTATACGGTATTTGTGAATGGAAGCTTTCAGAAGAAAAAGCAAAAGAAAATAAATTATAGAGAACATTCAATCAAAAAATAGAAAATAATTGATTATTTTCTATTTTTTGCGATTTATTCAACATCCCCATCAACAAGCGGTACAAATTTTACTTCCCCAATATTTGTAGTTATAAAATTGTCTCCATCACGCTCAATTAATTGTAACGTTTGTTTGTTTTTACCAACAGGTAAAACTAAGCGCCCTTTGTCAGCAAGCTGTTCTAGAAGGCTTTGAGGAACTTCTGATGCTGCGGCAGTAACGATTATGCCGTCAAATGGACCTCGTTCAGGCCAACCTTGCCAACCATTACCATGACGAGTTGAGATGTTATGAATATCAAGTTGCTTTAATCGCCGTTTTGTATTCCATTGTAAACTTTTTATTCTTTCTACTGAGCAGACATGATCAACCAGCTTGGCTAGTACTGCGGTTTGATATCCTGAACCTGTACCAATTTCAAGCACTTTGGCTGTCGGAGTTAACCTTAGTAATTCAGTCATTTTGGCAACGATATATGGCTGAGAAATGGTTTGACCGCTACCTATTGGTAATGATCGGTCATCATAAGCTTGATGAGAAAGCGCTTCATCAACAAAATTTTCACGCGGTATTGAAGCTATAGCATCTAAAACACGATCATCTTTTATTCCCTGCTGGCGCAATAAATTAATCATAGCCTGCATTTTTGAATTTTGCATTACTCATTTCCAATTATCAATTCGCGTAAAACACTTGTAGCATAGCAACCAGAAGGTAAGTAGAAATTGATTTCAATATCATTTTCGCCTATCCATTGCCATTCAAGTTGCTCGGGGCGCAATAATATTGAGCGCCTGATTGTTTCCATTCGTTCTTTCTTGAATAATTCCTCAAAGCAAGACCAATGTTTTAAACAATTTGTTTCAAATTCTAATGCAACTGATGTTGTGCCCAATGGCGAATCACCAACCATTGGTGCAGTAATATTAATTTCGCCATTTTGCAAACGTTGTTGTAAAAGTGATAATTCATCAGTTTTAGACAAAAACCAACTATTACTTTTAGATAGTTGTAATATATCACCATCGAGCACCGTTTGCTGAATATTTTGTTTAATTCTTTGACTGACAATATCATTGAAAATAGCACTACGAGCAGCAGAAAGATAAAAACCTCTTTTTTTACGATCTTTAACTGAAATTTCGCCAGTTGCCCATTTTATTGCTTGGGTTATGTTATTTTGATCTCGTCCAAATCTTTGCTCACCAAAATAATTAGGGATACCATATTGTTTAATTGTGTTTAATTTAGGCTCAATATTATCGGTTAAGTTTCTTAAAATAATTTTAAAGCGATTACCTTTTAAAGCCCCTATTTTTAATTTTTTATTATGACGAGTAATCTGCAATATTCGACAGCCCGTTAAATCAAATTTTGAAAAATCAGGTGTTTCTTTACCTGGCATATGTAAGCTAAACCATTGCTGGGTAACTGCTTGACGGTCTTTAAGGCCAGCATAACTGACATTTTTAGCTGAAATACCGACATATTTAGCTAATTGTTCGGCGACAAAGACCGTATTGCAATCTTTCTTTTCAAGATAAACTAAAACATGTTCACCTTCACCAGTAAGCTCAAAACCAAGCTCTTCAATAACGATGAAATCTTCAAATTGCTGTTTATATAAACCATGAGTTGTCGGTTTACCATAAAAATAATTAAGTTCTGCTAACACTTATTTTGCCTATCGTTTATTTTGTATTTGTTTTTTTTGCTAATAATACTACTGCCTCACAAGCTATCCCTTCTTTACGGCCTGTAAAACCTAGTTGTTCGGTGGTGGTTGCTTTAACACTAATTTGATCAAAATGTACATTCAAATCTTCAGCAATATTAACGCGCATTTGATCTACATGAGGTCTCATTTTAGGTTCTTGGGCAATAATAGTTGTATCTAAATTAACTAATTCATAACCTTTAGATTGAATAATTTGGTAAACTTCTTGTAATAACAATCGGCTGTTTATATTTTTGTATTTGGGATCATTATCAGGAAATAGTTTACCAATATCGCCCAAAGCTAATGCGCCAATTAAAGCGTCAGTGATAGCATGTAAAACTACATCGCCATCAGAATGAGCAATAAGTCCATATTGATAAGGAATTGTTACTCCACCTAGGATAATTGGTCCTTCCCCACCAAACTTGTGTACATCAAATCCATGACCTATTCGCATAATCTACCTATATTAAATTTGATTAGTTAAATAAAACGTAGCCAAGCTTAAATCTTCTGGGCGAGTGATTTTTATATTATCTCGACGACACTCAATTAATAATGGATGACCACCACAATACTCTATCGCTGATGCTTCATCAGTGATGGCGACATGATTATTTAAAGCCTTACTCAAACATGCTTTAAGTTCACCAGCATTAAACAACTGAGGTGTAGCAGCACCCCATAAATATGTACGATCCACAGAGTGGCTAATGATATTGGCATCATCTGTATAAGCTTGCTTGATCGTATCACTGAGTGGGGTTGCCAATATTCCACCTTTGTTTTCATGTAAAACTCGATTTATTAATTTAGTGATATCTTCATGAGTAACACAAGGCCTTGCGGCATCATGGACTAATGCCCATTGATTTTCAGCAACTAAGTTTAAGCCTGCTAAAACAGAGTCAGCACGAGTTTCACCACCATAAGTCACTTTAACTTTTGATGCGACATCAAGTGTTTTAAAAAGCTTATCTTCTTGGTTTATCACAACTACTACTTGACTGATTTTAGGGTGGGTTAATAATTTTTGTAGGGTGTGTTCTAAAATGGTCATTTGACCAATTTTTAAATATTGTTTAGGTAATTGACTATCCATGCGACAACCAATTCCTGCGGCAGGAACGATTGCGATAATATCACTATTATTTGCCACGTAATACCTTATTGTTGTGAGTTGGAATCAATAATTATTCGATAAAAATACTCATTAGGTTTAACCATACCCAAATGACTTCGAGCTCGTTCTTCTATTGCTTCATAACCTTTTTGTAAATCTTCAACTTCAGCAAACATCTGTTCGTTGCGAGCTTTTAACTTATCATTCTCTTGATGTAGGTTTTCAAGCATTTGCACATTTTCTTGGTAATCATAAAAATTATTTTTACCATACCATAATGAGTACTGCAAATACCCTAATACAAGAAGTAATATAAATGGGAGTTTCCATCTAATCATGAGTATAATTGTTCTCTTAACTTAAATACATTTCACAGGTTTAGGTAAGCCTGCAAGTTTAGTTGCTTGTTTAGCTGGTCCGTCAGGAAATAATTTATATAAATAGCGACTATTACCTTTTTCTGGACCAAATTTTTTCTCCATTGCTTTAACTAACGCACGGATTGCTGGTGATGTTTTATATTCTAAATAAAAATCACGAACGAATAAAATGACTTCCCAGTGAGCATCAGTTAATTCAATAGACTCTTTAATAGCTAATTCAGGCACCAAATCAACAGACCAATCCTGCCAATTCTTTAAATAGCCTTTTTCATCGGTTTCTATTTGATTTAACATTTTTCAAAACATGGTTTGATATTTGCGGTGTATTATACTCAAATAATAAGATTCCAACACTAATTTTGGTAAGTAAACCATATCAATTTACCTAAATTGACCCGAATTTGGCGAAAATTAGAGCAGTTGATGAAAAATATTAAATTAGCTATTTACAAATAAGTCCGTCTCCTTTAATATTCACAGCCATTGCGGAAGTGTGGCTGAGCGGTTGAAAGCACCGGTCTTGAAAACCGGCGAGGGGCGACCCTCCCAGAGTTCGAATCTCTGCGCTTCCGCCATCTTTCCTAGAGATTAATCAAATAGTTACAATTCAAAACTCAATAAATAACTCTCTTCCAAAATATATCACTTAGAATTAACTTAGAATATATCTATTTTCCCTAAAATACCTGTTTTACGTACAGTGAAAATCATCATCAATTTTTTTGCTGGGGTAAAACTCATACCATTTTTAGCAAATTTCTGCGATCCGCTTTCCAACTTTTCACTTCAATTCACACTCCAGAAAAATATTAGTTATGATGAATAAAACTAACTAATCTTTCATAACATGATCACAATAAACTACACAAAACAATTTACATACTAACCGACCCAGACACCGATTCAATTTACGATTGCGAAAATGATTCGTATTTGATTTTTCCTCTCTCTCGATATACACAATGACTGGTAGTGCTTTTATCGGAATAACGGATTAAACAAAATCGGAATTTTTGAATCGTATCAAGATGTTTTTGAAATTCAATAATACGATCACTAATATAGGATTTTAGTTCATTTTCATTCTTATCTAACATTGGTAGAACATATAGTTGGTCATAATATTTGCCATATCTAGTTCCATCAACAGGATCTTTATAGATAATAGTATAATCATTATCATCGAGTAAATTGATATAAGGATATTCTGAAACTAAATATTCTTCATAGTGATCTAGTCTTCCACCATTCCAAGGATTAACAAATGAGGAATTACCTTTTTGAGTAGCTAGCGCATAACTTAACATGCTGTTATCCGGATTTTGACAACTTAAAATAATGTACATTTGGTCATCGGTAACAAAAGAGTGTTTAAATTTATGACAAATTGGTTTGTCATAATTAGCACTACCATAATAAAATTTACCACCGTTTGTTGCATAACCTTTAGCGAAATTCTCTCTTAGATTTTGAATCCGTCTTTCATCTAATGTTCCTTTATCTTTATAAAAAGGTTTTAAAGTATCGCCAAGTAATTTCTCTTCAAGTGCTTTTTTTTGCTGTCTATAATTTTGCTTTTTATTTTCTATGATCAAGTTATTTATCGGGATAAAAAAGATAATTGTAAATAACATTGTAATTGTTATGTAGTCACTTGTCTTTTTATTGGATTTGATTAGTAAGTAACATAACCCGATAATAGCATTAAAAATAAATAAAATGATAATTAAACCTGTAGTTACATTTTGATCGCTAAGTATAAGGTTTCTATTTTGACCAAGTCGAAAAAAAATTAAAAGGTATTCAATTGAGAGCAAAATTGTAATAAAAATTCGCATATTTTATATATTTTCAGCTATTTTATATTTTCATATTATTATGACAATAATAGTGAATGGCAAATTATTTATATGTTTATAATCAAGTTTTAAATTGATCGATACTATCAAGTTAACTCATCTTGTCGTTATCAACAACGAGAAAATACTAATGCTAAATTAACAAATTAATTGCACTACCTTATTTGTCTGATAATTGGGTATCGATTTTCATTGATTTTTGTATAAATAATTCTCAACAAGGGAAAATCAATTCACCTGTATCTCTTTCAATAGTTGATGTAATTTATCCAATCAGTATTAATCAGTTGGTACCAATTGTAAAAATATAACTAAATTGTTTAGGCAAGTCGTAGCATTGCTTGTTTTAAATCAATGGCTACTGAAAGTCGAAGTGTTTAGGAATATTCGTCGTGTAACGCCATATGACATTAATGCTGTGGTGACTGTTAGGTTTAATATTTATACCATTAACCAAACTTAAAAATTATTAAGCAGATCGTCGGATAGGCAAAATCACTTTCACTTTGTACATTTGAAACAGGTGAAGGAAATAGTTTCAGTAACATCATGCTCTGTTACATTCTAAAATTGATATGAGACATCGATTTTAGTGTCGATGATAATCAGATCTTCTGTTTCCAAAGAATATAACTCACCATTAACAACGTACACGTGCTTTTGTTAGCTAATGTTAGAAACGATACTATAGCTAATCTCAATAAGAACAATTTATTAATCAATTCATTACGATAGAACAGAACTTTTAATATTATATTAACTTAAAATAATAAATGTAGTTATCGATTTTGTTAGCTATTACTTTAAATACAACGATATATCGCCTCTTTGATTTTTTTGGGGTATAGGCCTGACATTCCTTCTATCGCTGTATTAGTAAAAATAACAACTGCTAAATCTTGTTGAGGGTCGTAAAACCAATCATGTCCGTACACACCAACCCACTCTATTGTGCCTTCACCTTGAGATGTTTGAGCTATAGCTGGATTATCAAGTACCGCACCGCCATAACCAAATCCCCAACCTGGACCTTGAGTAGCAAAGTCACTACTAATATAGCATTTAGCCATTTTATCCATTAATTTTTGTTCGCTTATTGGGTTATTTTTTGCGGTTAATGCTAACAAAAATTGTATAAACTCACACGCATTGCCAACCATACCTGCGCCACCAGATTGGTAAGCATTATTATTGTATATCCGTTTAGGATCATAAGATAAAATTCCATTATTCCATTCCGCACCTAAATGCATAAAATATGGACTTGGCATTGGTAAGGGCTCTGGAGCGGCATCATAATAATGAGTTACCAATTGACTGCTTTCAGATATAGTAAAACCAGTGTGTGGCATGTTTAAAGGTTCGGTTATTAGAGTTTTGATGACACTTGCTAATGATTGCTTTGTGGCCGCTTCTATTACTGCTCCTAATACATCTAGTGCTAATGAATAACACCAACTCGTCCCTGGTTGGTAAATAAGTGTAGTTTGAGATAAGCGCTTAAGATTCTCTTCCAAGCTGATAGCAATTTGATCAAAACCATCAGAAATCTGCAAAGAATTATAATTACCTTTACCATTAGGTTCATCAAATCGATACTTCAACCCAGCACTATGAGTCAGTAAATGATGTAAAGTTATAATCGGTTGCTCACCACTGTCAAGCTTAGGAGTGAAGCTAGGAAGATAATCGGTAACCGGCGATTGTAAATTAAGTAATCCTTTTTCTACTAAACATAATGCAGCAGCTGTCACTATTGGCTTCGTAACAGATGACAATAAAAATAGCGAGTCAGTATGCATAGGTATTTTTTGTTCACGATTAGCATAACCACAAGCTTGCTGATAGATAATTTCTCCATTTTTAGCCACTATAACAACAGAACCAACGATTCTTTTGTTTTCTATAGCTTCTTGATTGACGTGATTGATACTTTTAGACATTGCTGCTGATAGATGGTTAGTATTCATAATACATCCTTATACATTATTGATAACTTAAACTAACGATAGTTTCTATTTTTATTAACCTTAGATCATAAATTTATCCAGAAAATTCCTTAAGCTTTTTATTGTGTTACTAGCATAAATTAATAATAAAAACCAATACACTATTCTTAAATTATTAAATAAAACCACAATAAAAAACCCTAGATAAACTAGGGTTTGATAGTAAAGTTGATAAGTTAATCAGTATGATTATCTATTTTTTATTAGCTTTACCTTGATACTCTGCATAATACTCTTGTGCAAGTTTACGCATAGATAAACCAATCGCTGCATATTGATATTCATTTAAGTTAGCTAATGAAGCCCGAGCAGATGGATGTTGCACTGCAAACCCTTTACCTGGTAATAAAACTACACCAGCTTCATCAGCAATTCTAAATAACATTTCAGATGGATTTTTATTTTTTAAGATCCATTTAGCAAACTTATCATCATAAAGTTCACGACAAATATGTTCTAGATCAATTAAGGTATAATAATCGACACTATTTTCATCAGTATGATGTTCAAGTCCTAAATGTTGATACAATGATGCTGCTCGACGACGAATTAATGATTTTAATGCGGCTTTATAACTTTGATCAGTATCCATCATTTCACACAATGCAAATAACACCATTTGAACCTGTTGTGGCGTAGATAGACCAGCAGTGTGATTTAACGCAACCGCACGGCTATCTGCTACTAAACGATCGATAAATTTAAGATTTTCAGGATCGGTCACAATTGAGCTGTAACGTTTATCTAAAATCTGTCTAGCCTTGCTTGGTAATGCTTTAATTTTGTTATCTAAAATATTATCGTGTGCTATTGCAATCACACCTAAACGCCAACCTGTTGCACCAAAATACTTAGAGAATGAATAAACTAAAATCGTATTTTTAGGGCAAATAGCAAATAAGGATTGGAAATCATCAGCAAATGTACCGTAAACATCATCAGTTAAAATAATTAAATCTGGACGTTTTTTCACAATATCAGCAATGATTTTCAAACTTTTATCATCAATTTTTACTGATGGCGGATTAGATGGGTTAACTAAATAAAATGCTTTGATGGAAGGATCTTCTAATTTGCGCAATTCGGCTTCAGGATATTGCCAATTTTTATCAGGATCAGAATTAACTAACACTTCAACCAATTGATAATCATTAAGCTCTGGAATTTCCAAATACGGCGTAAAAATAGGTGCACCAATTGCAATTTTATCACCTTTTTGGATTAAGTTATTTTCTTTCATTGAATTGAAAATATAAGCCATTGCAGCTGTACCACCTTCAACAGCAAATAGATCAAGATCATCTCGTCTTAAATATTGCGCACCCATTTGAGAAAGAACATAGGCTTTAACCACCTCTTCACTAAAATGCAGCATTCTATCAGGTACTGGATAGTTACAGCCCAAAATACCTTCTACCATCTCTTGTAAGAAGGCATTTTCATCTAGACCTAGTTGATCGCGAATATATGAAAACGCTTTACCTAAAAATGACACGCCAGGAGTTTGATAATTTTGACGGACAAAATGTTCAAAACGACCTGTTAAACCAGCCTTAATTGGCATTCCTCCTATGCCTTCATTCATATATGAAAAAGACATTTCAGACTCTTGCAAAGCAAAAACACCAAGTTGGAAAAAAGCTTGTCGTGGCCATGTTGCCAAGAAATTAGGATTACCACGCCCCGCATTTAACATTACACGGTCAGTATGGCTTTGTGCTAGTTTAATTAAATTATCTTTCAATTCAAAAGGACTTAAATTCGCATATTTTGCATATTCATTATTACTTTTCATAACCATGTATCCTTAATTTGAGATGTCAATTAAACAAAAGCAACAACTAATGGCCCTAATAAAGTTAGGAAAACATTAGCTAAAGCATAGGTAATAGCAAAAGAGTTAGTAGGTGTTGAGTTACCCGCTTTATTTAGTACTTCACCAAAAGCTGGATTTGCACTACGAGAACCCGCCAAAGCACCAGCGAATACTGCAGAATTTTTATAACCCAGCACATACTTACCAAAGTAAATACCAAGCAACATAGGCAATAAAGTAACTACAACGCCAATTAGAAATAAAGAAATACCTTGATCTTTAATGGTATCAATAGCTTGCAATCCAGAGCTTAAACCAACTACGGCTACGAAGCCAGCTAGACCAAAATCTTTAAGTAATTGCACCGCACCCGTTGGGATGTTTCCAACAGTTTGATGTAAAGATCGATACCATCCAAATAATAAGCCTGATAACAAAGCACCACCACCAGCACCTAAGGTAATTGGAATACCACTAACACGAATTACAATAAGACCAATAATAAGGCCAACGACAAGACCTAAACCATGGAATATCCAGTCAGTTTTTTCGCTCTTTGTTATCGGAGCACCAATTTTATCAACTACTCGCCTTAAGTCACCATCAGTACCATAAACCGTAATAATGTCACCTAATTTGAACACCATATCATTATTTAATGGCAATGGTTGCCCATCGCGATGGACAGCAATTAAATAAATACCATGTTTTAGTTTCATTACTTCATCAGATGAAAGTACTTGCGTTAAGTTTTGACCAACATAACGTGTATTACGCATTTCGACATCTTGAGTATTCATAACCACATCCATACCCTGTGCCGAATTCACCTCTTCACCTAATAAATCAGTGGCTTTAATCATGGCATCACGATGGCCGACAACTAAAATAATATCTTTGGCCTTTAATAAAGTTTCTGGTCCAGCTTCAATAATACGATTACCACGTTTGATTCGTTCAATGCTTATACCGTTAATCACCTTTTCTAAACTTTCAACGGTCTGATTAACTTTATTGGTAATACGATATAAACGACCAGTTACATCTGATAAGGCAAAGTTCTGACCACTACCTAATAAAAGTGAACCATGTAATTGTTCTGCTTCTGCCTGAATTGCATCATCGTTAATTTCGCGACCCATAATTTTAGGTAAAATATTAACACAGACAATTATGGCTCCGAGTGAACCAAAAATATAAGTTACGGCATATCCAATAGTCACATTACCTTGTAATCGGCTTAACTCTTCAGGGCTTAAACCTAACTGAGTAAGAGCATCTGATGCCGTCCCCATTATTGCTGATTGGGTTAATCCTCCTGCAGCTAAACCAGCAGCAAGACCTTTATCTAAATGGAATAATTTGGCTAAAACGAGCACCGTAACAAAGCCAGCAACGGCAATAAATAGTGCTAAAAAGATTTCACGAAGGGTTTTAACCCCCAATGAACGAAAGAATTGTGGTCCACTTTCGAACCCTACTGCATAAATAAATAAAGCAAAAAGTACAGCTTTGACACCAGCATCAACCGTAACACCAAACACGCTTAATGCGACAGCAACTAGTAGGGAACCAGCCACTCCACCTAATTGAAATTTACCAATTCGAATACCACCAATCAAATACCCTAAGCTCAGTGAGAGAAATAAAAGTATTTCTGGTGAATGTTTAAGTCCATCTAAAATCCAATTTGAAAGCCATTGAAACATAATAATTGTCCTCAAGTGCTAAAATTTATGAAATAGAAAAAGATAGAAAAGAAAAGATTGGAACTTGAACTTTAATATTCATCACATTTTATGAATACTGTTATATATTAAACTTCAATGCAAAGAATAGATAGTTAATTTTAACGATTAATACTATTGTTAGGAGATAACAGATTATTAAAAAAGTAACATATTGTCATATTACAATATCTATAAATTGTTCTTAAAAAGAAGCCCAAACAATTTTTGGGCTTAAAGGTGGTTTAATTAAAAAATAAATTTCATTAAGTTCAAAGCGTTATTTTGCTCTGAAAATATTTTCTCTAATTTTAGCATCAAGATTGTTTATCCAACGATTGTAGTTGCGATGAACTTTTCCATTACTACCTTGTAAGTTTGAACTAACTGAAACATACTTAATTGAATACCCTGTTGCAGAGTAAGGGATATCAACAACAACTTCAAATTTACGATTGAATAATTGACCTCGGATAGTATCATTATTTAATGCTTGCATTTTCCAAGTACCAAATGCTGCTCTACCTTTAGTACCACTATCTAAAATAGCTTGTTTAACTTGTGCTTTAGTCAAACCATTAACTGGGGTACTAATACTATTTGGCGCTTGATATTTACTTGCACAACCGAATAATATTGAAACTAAAAAGAATGCTGCAATATATTTAAAAAATCTCATTGTTTACTCCTTAAGGATAATTTTAATTAACGTTTTTTACATATTAATAAAGTGTGTCCAAATCCAATCCCATCAATATCTTCCTCAACGTGAAACCCTGCTTCATTTAGACATTGATAAAATACTTTTGAATGGTAAAAACGGCTATTACCATTTGCTAAACAAGTAAAATAGAGAGAAGAAGCATTTAAACTTAATGCTCCTGCCTCAAAGTTTTGGCGATCCCAAAAAAGATCCATAATACAAACAGAAGCATCATCATTCATACTACGGTGTATTGTTTTCAAAATATGGACAATTTGATCTGAACTAAAACAATCTAAAAACTGGCTCATCCACCAGATATCAGCTTGGTTAGGGAAAATATCAGTTTCCAGTACATTTACACCAATACCATCGATACGATCTTCAAAGCCCGATTTTTTAATATTTTCTTTTGCAACTGAGATTTGTTCAGGTAAATCTAAGATTGTCACTTGAGTTTCAGGCAAATGTTTAGCTAAAAAAATTGCCCATTTACCTGTATTACCACCTATATCATAAACATGTTTAGGGTTCAATTTCATGATGTGAGGTAAAACAGCAGGAAAAGCGTGATCTGAATAAAAATGGTCGAAATCAAACCAACTTTTTTTTGCTTGTTCAGGCAGAGACTGCAACATGGGGTAAATCGTTTTACCATCACCAAAAACTTTGAGGCCACTCGGTTCGCCTTTTTCAAGTGCTTCTTGAAGAAAAAACATACTTTGGTAGCAGATATCTTGGGAAAAATTAAGGTTAACTTCTGTCATTTTATCATGCAATAAAAAATGACCAATTTTACCTAAAATATAGTTGGAGTCTTGCTGATAAATAACACGCATACTAAGTGCAACATCCAGCAGAAGTTCAAGTGCATAAGGTGATAAAGAAACTTTTTTAGTTAAATCCTCTAAATTAATACCAATTTTACCAGATTGATCAATAGAAGATAAAATTCCTTTGTTTTTCATGCACATTATGGCTTGGAATAATATAGGAGCAAAGGCAATTTTTTGAGCTTCAGTAATTGCTTCTAATGCTGTATAAATTTCCTTATTGAATCCATACTTGATGTTTTCTTGTCCAGTCAATGTATTGCCTTTTTATTGTTTTACTGTATTGTATAAATAAATCAGATTTTTTCAGTATTATCGAATTAATAATATTACAAAAAGTTGCTAAGTAAAGAATTAATTAAAAAATATTAATATGAGACTTTCTTTTTCAATCGAAAATTGGTTTGCTTTATCTGCTGGTTTATCCTCCAAATCTGACTGGCAATTATGGTCAAAACAGATTAATCACAATTGGGATTTACACATACCCAAACTCAATAAACTGCCTATGATGCAAGCAAGAAGAATGAGCATTTCTTCACGCCTTGCTGTTGAAGTTGCTTTAGAGCTCATAGAAAATAATAATGTGGATTTAGCGATTTTTTCAAGCCAACATGGTGAACTTGAAAAAACATATAAAATACTAGTTTCACTTAATCAAGCTAATGACATTTCACCAACCGATTTTGCATTATCGGTCCATAATACTGCTTCAGGTTTATTCACAATTATTGCCAAGCAAGCTATCCCTATCACATCGCTTAGTGCAAATAATGATGGTTTTCAACAAAGTTTGATTGAGGCTCTACCAACACTACAACAAAAAGATAAAAAAGTACTATTGATTGATTTTGATGGAATGGTTCCTGAATCTTACCAAACAGAAATTCATCAAATAATTCCATATTATGCGGTAGGTTATATCTTAACAAATGGCAATCAGTTAACATGCCAAAGTATTAATAAAACATCACAGAAAAATCCAATCAATTATCCTCAATCATTGGCTTTTTTACATGCTTATCTAAATAAAAAACAAAATTTCATCATACAAGGATTATCTCAAGACTGGCAATGGACGATAAATACATAAATAAACAAAAATTCTATACTATAAACCAGTGGTGGCGATTATTTGCGACCGCACTGGGTTTTATTATATTTGGTCTTTTTGGATTATTCGTTTTATCGTTGATATGGTTTAGTTTATTGAGATTATTTGTTTGGAAGAAACAAAAAAGAATTATTATTGCTCAATACAGCATAAGTATTAGCTTTAAAGTGTTTTTATGGATAGTAAAATCATTATGTATTTTCAACTATCAATTTAATGAAGTTGAAAAATTAAAGCAAGATGACGGATGTTTAATTGTTGCTAACCACCCATCTTTGCTAGATGTAGTTCTTCTCGTTTCAGTTATGCGTCGATGTGATTGCTTAGTTAAGGGTGCGTTACTCAATAACCTTTTTATTAGCCGCATTATAAAAACAGCAGGTTATATACTAAACGGTGAATCAGGCCAAATACTACCACAATGTAATGAAATCTTATCAAACAAAGGAAGAATTTTGATATTTCCCGAAGGAACTAGAAGCATACCTAATCATCCTATAACATTACAAAGAGGAGCTGCTAACATAGCATTAAGGTGTCATGCTGATATCCGAATAATACATATTCAATGTAATCCACCATGGTTGATAAAAAAACAAAAATGGTATGACATCCCTGAAAAAAAGGCATTGTTTAATATTACAGTAGGTGAAAAAATCAAAATAGATGACTTTCTAGAAGAAAATACAACTGTTGCAGCGAGAAAACTTACCAGACATCTCACAACATTATTAACGCTGGAACCATAAAAAAGAATAATAGATAAAAGGGAAATTAAATGGAAAAATTACATCATGATATAAAATCATTAATAATCGAAGTGCTTAATTTAGAAGATATCACATCTGAAGATATCGATACCCAAGCTCCATTATTTGGTGATGGTTTAGGTTTAGACTCAATAGATGCATTAGAACTAGGTCTTGCTATCAAAAATCAATATGGTATTGTTTTATCGTCAGAAAGTGAAGAAACCAAAAAAGCATTTTACTCAGTTAAAACGCTAGCTGATTTTATTAATTCTCAACAGTAATAAGGAAGATTTTTAATGGATAAGCAACAAATTTTTCAACAAGTACAATCAGCACTAGTTCAGCTTTTTGAATTATCTGCCGATGAGATTAAGCCAGAATCTAAACTTTTTGAAGAATTAGACTTAGATAGTATTGATGCAGTAGATTTAGTTGTACATTTACAAAAAAAGATAGGCAAAAAAGTTGATCCTGAAACGTTTAAAGCAGTAAGAACTGTTCAAGACGTGGTTGATGCAGTGTACAATTTGCTAAATACTAAATAGCATAATGAATAAATTTAAGTTAATAATAAAAGCAATGACAGGAATAATCCTGTTTTGCTATCCGATAGTTATTTACTTATCTTTAAAATATCAAATTATTAATATCGCTGTTTTATGCATTGCTGCATTATTAGTGTTAAGGCTAATCGCCTTACCTAATTTATTTTCAAATATTGGTTGGTTAGCAAAAGTAACAACTTGCTTTGGTTTGCTTTTAGCATTAACCAGCTGGATATTTAACAAATTTCAATTTTTGCTCTATTACCCCGTAGCAACAAATCTCCTATTCTTAATATTTTTTGGATATTCATTGTATCAACCACAAAATATTATCGAAAGATTCGCCAGATTAAAACATGATAATTTACCAGCAAGTGCAATTAACTATACAAGAAAAGTAACTATATGTTGGTGTCTATTTTTCATACTAAATGGTTTAATCGCATTAATAACTTGTCTTATTAATGATATTTATTGGTGGACAATGTATAACGGATTAATAAGTTATATTCTTATCGGATTATTAATGGGGGGAGAATGGATTGTTCGTCAAAAAGCAAAACATTAGTTTTATTATCCGAGCAATTATTACGACCAGATAATGAAATAATTGCATTTAGAAAGCAACTAGCTTTAACTGTTGGAGATCTAAAACAACAAATTAGCATAATTGTTAATGAATTAGACAATCATACTGAAGAAAATTGGGTTTTATTCATGGATGATAGTTTTAATTTTGTTGCAGGATTTCTCGCTCTCTTATATTCAGGAAAGCATCCACTTTTACTAAATCCTAGGCATGTCGAATTATTACACTATTATCAAGCTGTATTAACCGATACACATCTTACAAATATTAATTTGCCAACTAATTTGCCAATTATCAACATCAGCAATATTAATCAACATCAATCAGTTAAATCAGTAAAAAATAATCCGGATTTTAAACAAACATCATTTACATTATTCACCTCTGGCTCAACAGGTTTGCCAAAACCAATTAAAAAATCTATTTCTCAACTTGAGCGAGAAATTAATATATTAATAGATAATTTAAAAGTTTCACCTTGTGACTTACTTATTGCTTCTGTGTCACATGAGCACATGTATGGATTAACCTTTAAAATAATGCTTTCTTTAAGCTCCAAAATACCTTTTGTTTGTGAAACAATACTCTATCAAGAACAATTAGCAACTTATCAATCTAAAAACATTACTTACATCACAACGCCATCAATTATCAAAAATTTAGATCATAGTTTATCTACTATTAACTGTACTTGTGTATTTTCATCTGGTGGAGAGCTTAGTTTTGAAAATGCCCAATTTTGTTTACAGAATTTCAATGTTTTACCTTATGAAATTTACGGTTCAAGCGAGACTGGTATTATAGCCAAAAGACAACAAAAATCGCTTAATACACCTTGGGAACTCTTTTACCCATTACAATTAAAATATACCCCCAATCAACAACCATTATTAATATCACCTTTATTACCACAAGCTGAATTACTAAATGATAAATTACAAAAAATAGATGACATTAAATTTTATTTAAAAGGCCGGATGGATAAAATAGTCAAAATTGCAGAACAACGCCTATCTTTAACCTATATAGAGAACCAGATCAATAAAATTACAGCCGTTGAAAAAGCAATTGTTATTCCCTTAGAAAAAAACAATAGAACAATATTGGCCGCCATCATTAAAATAAAACCATCTCATAGTAAGGAAATAGATAACTTTAATTATTTCAAACTTACACAATATTTTCGACATTTACTTAAAGATACATTATCATTAGTTGAAATACCTAAGAAATGGCGTTTTATTGAAAGTTTTCCGGAAAATTTGCAAGGAAAATGCACATATACTGACTTAAAAGCATTATTCGATACTCCAAATAAGATATGAAAAAAGAGTTTCCCAACGAAATAAGCATTAGTAAAACTGAAACAGAAGCTAATATTGAAATCACAATACCGCCAGATCTTTTTTGGTTTAAAGGACATTTTCCTACACAACCAGTGTTACCAGGTGTGACTCAGGTTAATTGGGTAATTGGTTATGCCCAAAAATTAATTAATCCAAACTTATCAATATCGTCCATCGAGGTGGTAAAATTTCAATCGCCAATATTACCTAATGATCGCCTAAAACTAACGCTACTCTGGAATGAAAATAAGCTAAAATTCACTTATAGTTTTATTACACAGCATGGCAACATAGCAAGTACAGGAAAGCTTACACTATGTCAGTAATTGAGCCTTCGCTATCAAAAAACTATTGCTTTATTATACCTTGTTACAATCATAGTGATGCTTTACCGCGTGTTTTACAAAATATTGAACATTATCAATTGACTTGTTTTCTAATTGATGATGGTAGCTCGTATGAACATGCACAAAAACTGACAGAAATAGCAAAACAATATGCATGGGTCAATTTAGTGCGTTTAACTAAAAATGAAGGTAAAGGTGCGGCAGTAATGTGTGGTTTTAGTCACGCATTAGATCATGGTTTTGCTTATGCCATTCAGATAGATGCTGATGGCCAACATGATAGCCAAATTGTCAAACAGCTTATTGAACAATCACAATTAAATCCCAACACTTTAATATCTGGTTGTCCTATCTATGATGATTCAGTTCCTAAACACCGACTTATTGCGCGATATATTACCCATTTTTGGGTATGGATTGAAACCTTAAGTTTTAATATTAAGGACAGCATGTGTGGGTTTCGTGTCTATCCATTAAAACAGACTTGTCACCTCATCAGTCAACAACAAATTGGTAAAAAAATGGATTTTGACACCGACATAATGGTTCGATTATATTGGCAAGGTACTGATTCTATTTTTGTACCAACACATGTCACTTATCCCGCTGATGGTGTTTCTCACTTTAACGCATTCAAAGATAACCTATTAATTACTTGGATGCATACTCGACTATTTTTTGGCATGTTGCCACGAATTCCAGCATTAATAAAACAAAACCGACTTAAGAAAAATAAAGATAGTCACTGGTCTCAAACTGACGAACGCAAAGGTTTAATGGGGATCAAATTAATTTTAATGCTTTATCGCCTTCTAGGAAGACGTGTTGCTCAAATGTTCATGTTCCCAGTTATCAGTTATTTCTGGTTAACAGGGAAAAAACAACGACAAGCATCCAAAGCATATTTAGAAAAAATCCTTAAACAATATCCTAATGTGCCATTGATTGAAAAGAAAAAATTAACCTCTTTCCGACACTTTCAACAATTTGGTGAGTCACTGTTAGATAAACTAGCCAGTTGGCAAGGCGATATTAAGCTTGATGATATCTATTCACCAAACAAAGGCGAATATTTAAGACTAATTTCTGAAAAAAAGGGGATTATCTTAATTTGTTCACATTTAGGTGATATTGAAATGTGTCGAGCACTAGCAGAATTATCCCATAATGTGACAATAAATGCTTTAGTGCATAAAGGTAATGCTGTACGATTTAACAAAGTATTAAAACAGGTTAATCAAAATTCAATAATCAATCTAATAGAAGTTGCTACATTAGGAGCGGATACTGCCATAATACTGCAACAAAAGCTTGAAGCTGGTGAATGGGTAGCTATCATTGCTGACAGAACATCAATTAATCCTTACCAAAGAGTGCCAGAAAATGCTATTGTTTGGGCCAATTTCCTTGGTAAACCTGCACCTTTTCCTAAAGGGCCATTTATACTATCTTCTGCATTAAAGTTCCCCGTTTACTTTTGTTGGGGATTAAAACCCAATGGTCGATTCCAAATATATCTAGAACATTTTACTGATGAGCTAAAGTTATCTAGAAAAAATAGACAAGCGGAACTAGAACAAACAATTGAGTATTATGCCAATCGATTAGAATATTATTGTTTACAATCACCACTTGATTGGTTCAATTTTTTCGATTTTTGGCAATTTAATCCACCTGAAATAACGAATAATAAAAATGAATAATTTTAATCACTGTCATATCACCATCGACTATAAACCATCTTTCCATGACACAGACGCCATGGGCGTGGTTTGGCATGGTAATTATCTTAAATTTTTTGAAAAAGCTCGCGAAGCATTATTTCGAAAATTTAATTATGGTTATAAAGAAATGGTTGATTCGGGTTATATTTGGCCTATTGTCGATGCAAGAATAAAATATACAGCACCCGCCCTTGCAGAACAAACTTTAGAAATCTTTGCCAAACTAGAAGAATATGAGCATCGCATAAAAATTAGCTACCTAATAAAAGATAAAAAAACTGGTAAAAAAACAACTTCTGGCTACACAACTCAAGTTGCGGTCTCTACAGATACTCAGGAAATGTGTTTTGTTACACCTGATATATTTTTGAATTGCTTTGGATTAATTAAATGAACAAATGCCTAGTTGCTTTCGCAACAACACTATTATTAACTTTCTCAACAATAACGAGTGCAATCACGCTAAGTGATATACAACTGCTATTTAGCAAAAACCAAGTTGTTCGAGCTGATTTTACCCAAGATCGCTATATTAATGGTTTAACCTCACCCATCCATTCAACGGGAAAGATGATAATATCTAAGGAATTAGGTCTATGGTGGCAACAAAATACACCATTTGCTATGACATTGAAAATGAATCAACAGCGAATGGAACAACGCATAGAAGACCAAACTCCAGAAATAATAACTGCAGAAAAACAACCTCAGCTATTTCAGTTTAATCATTTATTAACGGCAATTTTCACTGCAGATAAAGAGATGCTTGAAAATAATTTTGATATAACAGTCACCGAACAAAATAATATTTGGACATTAACGCTAAAACCTAAATTAGCACCGCTAAATAAAATTTTTAAACAAATTATTCTTAGTGGAAAATCCTATTTAGAAAAAGTCACTATTAATGATATGCAAAATGACAAAACAGAGCTTACATTCAAAAATCATAAAACGACAAAATTAAATCAAGATGAACAATTGCTATTCAGATAATCAATTAACATTAAAAAGAAGAGCAATCTTATGGTTGATGATGGTCGCTTGTCTGATTCTTGCTGCTTATTACCTTTTAGCTAATAGTAAAATCAACAGTAGTGTTTTATCTCTATTACCTAAAGAGCAAACCAACAATGTTCCTACTGAACTTATTGATGGTTTTCAAAATCGATTAGATAGGCAACTTGTCTGGTTGATTAAGCCCACTAATGGCGAATTAGAACCAGTTAATTGGTGGTATCAAACCCTAAAAAAACAATCTTTTATTAGCCAAGTAAACGGTTATTTTGATGAAACATTTCAAAAAAATTGGGGAAAATTTGCTTTTCAATATCGTTATCAGCTACTGGACTCAAAAACTAGTGAAAGATTAAAAAATGGCACTCAGCTGAATTGGATAAAAAGCCAGCTATATTCTCCTTTTAGCGGAATAAGTGCAACTGAATTGGAAAATGATCCATTATTATTAACTCGTTCATCTCAATTAAATCAACTGACTAACTCAGGTGGGTTGACCATTCAAAATAATTGGTTATTAGGACAAGATGACCAAGGCAATCAATGGTACATGATTTTTGCAGAGTTAAATGATTCATCATTTAACATGAGCCAATCTCACCAAATTACCACACAATTAAATGAACTTACCAAACAATTACATGAAAAGTGGCCAAATGTTGAAATTTTAAAACGAGGCGTGCTTTTTTATAGTGATTACGCAAGCAGTGAAGCTATAGATGATATAACAACCATCGGTAGCTTATCAATTATAGGCATTATCATATTGATAATTAGTGTATTTCGATCGATAAGACCAATTATTTTATCGATACTATCAATTTTTGTTGGAATTATTTGTGGTTTAGTGGCTGTTTTAAGCCTATTTGGTGAAATTCACATAATGACAATTGTTATGAGTACTAGTGTAATAGGAATAACTGTCGACTATTCACTGCACTACTTAACTGAACGACTGCTACATGGTAATCAAGAATCACCTTATGCAAGTTTAAAAAAACTCATTTCAACTTTGACGTTAGCGTTATGCACAAGTTTTATTGCTTATCTAATCTTATTAATTGCGCCGTTCCCGGGCTTAAAGCAATTATCAATATTTGCAGTTTTTGGTCTACTCGGTGCTTTTTTAACTGTAATATGCTGGTATCCTCTGCTCGTTAACAAATTACCAGTACGTGAAGATGTTGGTTATAAGTTACTAAGTAGCTGGCTAAATTTATGGAAAAATAAACAGATGCAATTGATAATGGTATCAATCGCTCTATTATTTATCGGTTATGGGTTTATTAATTTAAAAGTTGATGACGATATTGCCAAACTACAAGCATTGCCAGAACAATTACAACTACAAGAACAAAAAATTATCAGTATTACCCGTCAAACAACAGATCAAAAATGGTTTGTTGTTTTTGGTGATACAGCTGAACAAACCTTACAACGACTTGAACAATTTTTACCTAAACTTGAACTTGCAAAATCAGAAGGTTATTTTGAACAATATCAGAGCATAAACTTACCTTCATTCCAAAAACAGCAAGAAAATATCGAATTTGTTAAACAATATAGTCCTGAAATTATATCCTCTTTAACACAAATGGGAATTAAGGCTAACTTACCTACTTTTGAACAACCAATTATTACACCAGAACTATGGCAACAAAGTGAACTTAGCCAAGGTCGAAAACTACTTTGGTTAACCTTACCAACGGGAAAAAGCGCGACTTTAATTCCAATAAATGGAATTAAAAATATCATTGAAATAAAAAAATTATCGGAAGTAGATAAAGGAATCTATTGGCTTGATCGCCGTGAAGAATTTAACACTATGTTTGCCCATTACCGAATACAATTATCCCAGCTGATTGCTGGTGCTGTGATTCTTATTTGCTCTTGCTTTATCTTCTATCATCGCAAATATGGTTTAAAAGCTGCATTAAAAAGCACATTACCTACATTATTATCAACAGGTATAGCATTAGCTATTAATGGCATAACCAATCAAACTCTTAATTTATTCTCAATGTTAGCACTAATTCTTGTTATTGGTATTGGTATCGACTATAGTCTATTTTTGAGCAACAATAAAAGCCAAAACCAAAGTGCATTATTAGCAGTAAGCATGGCGGCATTGACTACTATATTATCTTTTGGGTTATTAATAATAAGCCATACCGTTGCCATAAAAGGATTTGGATTAGTATTAACTGGCGGTATTTTTACAGCATTTTTATTTGCACCACTAGTCATCAATAATAGACAAGAAATATCAGGGATAAAAGGATGAAGAAATATTTATATTTAACTTTTTTATTATTAAGTATGTTGATTTCAGCCTGCTCGTCCCAACCTAAATCAGAAGCTTGGTTAACCAAAGAAACCAAAGTTAACTTGCCTAAGATAAATCTAACTCAAGACTATCACGATCAACAACTATTAACCTTTAAATATAACAATCAAGAAAACTCGGTAATAGTAATCGTTGATATCAAAGATAACCAATTGAAAGTAATTGGGTTATCCACTATAGGTATTCGTTTGTTTGAAATTGAATACGACGGTAGTAAAGTTAAAGCAAAACAACATATATTTGTTAAGCAACTTCCCCCTCCTGAGCAAGTATTATCAGACATAATGCTAAGCATATTACCAACAATTTCATGGCAAAACGTATTACCGGCGAATTGGCAACTCATTGATAACGACTTATTTAGGACCCTTGTCAATGATAAAAAACAAACAATCATTAAGATAACTTATAACCAAAAATCTTCAACAGACATTAGAAAACCAATTAAAATTCAACATGCTATATTTGGTTATCAAATTACAATTAAGAGTATGGAATAGATGATTTATGTTGCTGCGCTTGGCGCGATAAACACATTAGGACACGACAAACAACAGATAATCGATAATTTATCCCAAAATTATTGTGCAAAGCACTACTTGACTCAAGAAAAGGGTTGGTTATTAAATGGCCAAAATACTTGGTTAGGTAAAGTAACGGGGGAGCTTCCCTCCATTCCTCACAATTTGACGCAATATGCGACAAGAAATAATCAATTACTTTATGCTGCATATTTACAAATTAAACAGCAGATACAACAAGTTATCGAAAAATATGGACCAAAAAGAATTGCGGTTATAATGGGGACTAGTACTTCTGGAATACACGAAGGCGACGTTAACATTGAGCACTATTTAAAGACACATCATTGTCAACCCCATTTCTATTATCACCAACAAGAACTTGGTAATCCATCGTGTTTTTTAACAGAATTACTCAATTTACAAGGTCCTAGCTATACCATTTCCACTGCTTGTACATCTAGTGCAAAAGCCGTAATAAGTGGCCAACGACTGATTGAATCAGGATTGGTTGATGCTGCCATTGTCGGTGGTGCTGACAGTTTAAGCAGAATGCCAATAAATGGTTTTAATGCGCTTGAAGCACTATCGAATAATCCCTGTATGCCATTTGCACAAGACCGTAACGGCATAAACATTGGTGAAGCCAGTGGATTAATGTTAATAACTAAAGAAGAATCAAGTGATATTGCATTATTAGGTGTAGGTGAATCATCCGATGCTTATCATATTTCCTCCCCTCATCCAGAAGGAATAGGAGCACAAGTTGCGATGGAAATGGCATTAGAAAATGCAAACTTAAAACCAAATCAGATTGGCTATCTTAATTTACATGGCACGGCAACGGTGCTTAACGACCAAGCTGAAAGTAGAGCTGTTTATCGATTATTTGAGCAAAACTTACCTTATTGTAGTTCAACAAAACATTTAACAGGACATACATTAGGTAGCGCAGCTATTACTGAATTGGCAATTAGTTACTTATTACTTAAACAAAATATTAATTTACCCCAGCAAGATTTTTCAGTATCACCTTATGATAAAAATCTAGATAAAATTAATATTGTTACAGAAAAAATGATGCTACAAACACCAATCATTATGTCAAACTCTTTTGCTTTTGGTGGCAATAATGCATCTCTAATTATTGGAAAAGTATAATGCAATATCAATCAGCAAGTTACTATTTGCCACACAGAACTCCCATGATCATGATTGAGAAAGTTCATTTAGTCGATGAAAAACAATGCATTTGCAGTGTTCAAGTTACCAAAGATGGCATACTTTCTCCATTTTTAACTGATAATTATCAGCTACCCAATTTTTATGCTATCGAATTAATGGCACAAACTATTGGTGTTTGGAATGGATATCATGATTCCAAAAAAAATCACTCACCACAATTAGGCATGTTACTTGGAGGGCGAGCAATAAAAACCAATTTACCTTCATTTGAGCTTAATAGTGAATTAATTATAACCGCCAATTTAGTTCTTTTTGATTCTAAACTAGCTAACTTTGATTGTGATATCAGTATAAATCAACAATGTGTTGCATCAGGTAAATTAAATGTTTATGAACCTGATCCTAGTGAATTAGACCAACTTTTTGGTTCCCAGCGATTAAAAGGATAACAATTATGAGTCGAACAGTACTTGTAACTGGAGCAAGCAAAGGAATTGGTAAAGCAATTGCCTGTAAACTAGCGTCCGATGGTTTTGATATCGTCATACATTATCATAGTGACAAAAAAGGGGCGATTGAAACTCAAAAAATTATCGAACAAACCACCCAAAAAGCTAGACTAATTCAATTTGATGTAAGCAACACTGAGCAATGTCAGCAAATGATAGAAGCAGATACTGAACAATATGGAGCTTATTACGGTGTTGTTAATAATGCAGGTATTATCCGTGATGGTGCTTTCCCTGCTTTAACACAAGATGATTGGAAAGCTGTAATTCATACCGATCTTGATAGTTTTTACAATGTATTACATCCTTGTATTATGCCCATGATTGGACTACGTAATGGTGGAAGAATTATAGTTATATCATCAGTTTCTGGCATCGTTGGAAATCGTGGTCAAGTCAATTACAGCGCGGCCAAAGCAGGCGTAATTGGTGCAACCAAAGCGTTGGCACTTGAATTAGCTAAACGAAAAATTACCGTCAATTGCATTGCCCCGGGTCTAATAGACACGGGTATTTTAGATATGGAACCAATCGCTTTAAAAGAAGCAATGAACATGATCCCTCTTAAACGAATGGGACACGTTGACGAAGTCGCAGGACTTGCAAGTTATTTAATGTCAGATAATGCGGGATATATAACAAGACAAGTCATTTCTATTAATGGAGGAATGGTATGACAAAACGAGTAGTCATAACTGGCGCAGGTGGCGTCACCGCATTTGGTAATGAATGGGATGATGTTGAGCTCAAACTAAAACAACTTCAAAATGCAGTTCGATATATGCCAGAATGGGAAATTTACGATGGATTGCATACCAAACTTGGTGCCCCAATTGATGATTTTGTTTTACCAGATCACTATACACGGAAGAAGATTCGCTCAATGGGAAGAGTATCATTACTCTCAACTAAAGCAACTGAAATCGCATTAGAAAAGGCAGGATTACTAGATGAACCTGAACTAACTAATGGAGATACAGGTATTGCATTTGGGTCATCAACAGGTAGTACTCAACCCGTTGCATCATTTGCAACCATGTTAAATGAAAAGCATACTAACAACATCACCGCAACGACCTATATTCAAATGATGCCACATACAACTGCAGTTAATACAGGTTTATTTTTTGGTTTAAAAGGTCGATTAATTACCACATCAAGTGCTTGTACATCTGGAAGTCAAGCTATAGGTTATGCATATGAAGCTATAAAATACGGTATGCAAAAAATCATGGTAGCAGGTGGAGCCGAAGAGTTATGCCCTTCGGAAGCAGCTGTTTTCGATACCTTATTTGCTACAAGCCAACTTAATGACACACCAAAGTTATCACCAAGACCATACGATCGGGATCGCGATGGGTTAGTTATTGGTGAAGGAGCCGGTGCATTAATTTTAGAGGAATATGAACACGCCATGGCTCGAGGAGCAAAAATTTATGGTGAGATTATAGGCTTTAAAACTAACTGTGATGCGAGTCATATTACCCAACCAAGGCAAGAAACAATCCAATATTGCATTGAACAATCACTCAAAGATGCAGGTTTAGATCCAAGCCAAATTGGTTACATCAGTGCTCACGGTACCGCAACTGCTCGTGGAGATATTGCTGAAAGTAATGCTGTTGCCAATATCTACGGTAATAAAACCCCAATATCATCTTTAAAAAGCTATTTTGGTCATACTCTTGGTGCATGTGGCGCGATAGAGGCATGGTTAACATTAGAAATGATGCATACTGGCTGGTTTAATCCAACTATCAACTTAAATAATGTCGATCCTCAATGTGGTGATTTGGATTATATCGTTGGTTCAGGACGAAATTTAGATATTGAATATTTTCAAACTAATAACTTTGCTTTTGGCGGAATTAACACCTCAATTGTGATTAAAAGAATATAATTTGTAATTTCTTGTCATTAAAACAAGGCAAAAAAAGTTGAGGAGAGGGGTTTTTGAGGTTATTTTCAAACCACAAAAAACTTTTAGGGTTTAAAAACCCCGTTCCTCAACTTTTTTTGGCTTAATGGTAGATAAAAAAATAGCGCTATATAGCGCTATTTATTTGAAATTTATTTATTTTTTTCGCGTTCAATAGCTCGATAGCCAATATCATGACGATAGTAACAACCATGCCAATAGATACTTTTAATTTGTTCATACGCACGTTTTTGAGCGTCTGAAACACTATCGCCTAAAGCTGTAACACATAGAACTCTCCCACCATTGGTATAGACTTGACCGTTTTCTAAACAGGTGCCGGCATGGAAGATTTTGCAATTATTATCTGTTTCAGTAGGTAGACCTAATATAACATCTTTGGTGTTGTAATCGCCTGGATATCCGCCAGCAGCAAGAACTACACCTAAAGCAGGCCTTATATCCCATTTTGATTTTACTGTATTTAGTTCGCCCTTTGTGGCAGCCAAGCAGAGCTCAACTAGGTCTGATTGCATTCGCATCATGATTGGTTGAGTTTCAGGATCGCCAAATCGACAATTGAATTCGATTACTTTAGGATTTCCTTGTTTATCAATCATTAATCCGGCATAAAGAAAACCAACATATACATTGCCTTCTTTTGCCATGCCATTGACGGTTGGGTAAATGATTTCTTCCATAACTTTATTGAAGACGTCATCGGTTACTACTGGCGCTGGAGAGTAAGCGCCCATTCCACCAGTATTCAAACCAGTATCACCATCACCAACACGTTTATGATCTTGGCTGGTTGCCATTGGTTCGACATGTTTACCATCGACCATTACGATAAAACTGGCTTCTTCGCCATCAAGGAACTCTTCAATTACGACTCGATGACCGGCATCACCAAAGGCATTTCCCGCTAACATATCGTGTACTGCCTCTTCGGCTTCCTTTTGTGTCATGGCAACAATCACGCCCTTTCCTGCCGCTAAACCATCAGCTTTTATCACAATTGGTGCGCCTTTTTGACGAATATAAGCAATGGCTGGCTCTATTTCTGTGAAGTTTTGGTATTCAGCAGTTGGGATGTTATGTCGAGCTAAAAAATCTTTAGTGAAAGCTTTTGATCCTTCTAGCTGAGCAGCCGCTTTTGAAGGACCAAAGATAGTTAATCCAGCTTTTTGAAAACTATCGACAATACCAATCACTAATGGCGCTTCTGGTCCAACAATAGTTAAGTCTATTTGTTGCTCTTGAGCAAAGTTGAGTAGACCAGCAATATCTGTTGCTTTAATGTTGATATTTTCTAAATTTGGCTCAAGTGCGGTACCTGCATTACCTGGTGCAACAAACACTTTAGAAACTAATGGCGATTGTGCTGCTTTCCAAGCTAAAGCATGTTCGCGCCCACCATTACCAATTACTAATACTTTCATACAAGGTCCTTTCAATACTTTTATAATTAATGCCTAAAATGACGCATATTGGTGAAGATCATGGCAATATTATGCTCATTAGCGGCTTGAATTACTTCGTCATCACGGATTGAACCACCCGGCTGAATAACACAGGTGACACCAACCGCAGCCGCGGCATCAACACCATCTCTAAACGGGAAGAATGCATCAGAAGCCACCACTGAACCAGCAACTTCTAGATTCTCATCTTGTGCTTTTATTCCAGCAATTTTGGCCGAATAAACACGACTCATTTGCCCTGCACCAATGCCAATAGTCATCTTATCTTTAGCGTAAACAATAGCATTAGATTTCACAAATTTTGCCACTTTCCAACAAAATAGTGCATCAGATAACTCTTTTTCAGTCGGTTGTCGTTTGGTAACTACCGTTAATTGGTCTTTGGTTACCATACCTAAATCACGATCTTGTACAAGCAATCCGCCATTAACGCGTTTTAAATCTAAACTGGCTTTTGTGCTCGCTGGCCATTCGCCACATTCTAATACTCGAACATTTTTTTTCGTTTGTGTAATGGCCAAAGCGTTTTGATCAACCGATGGTGCAATAATTACTTCAACAAATTGTTTATCAACAATAGTTTGGGCTGTTTTAGCATCTAATGGACGATTAAAAGCAATAATGCCCCCAAAGGCAGAAGTTGGGTCGGTTTTAAAAGCATTAAGATAGGCATTTAAGATGTTATCACTCACCGCAACACCACATGGGTTAGCGTGTTTAACTATTACACAAGCTGGTTCATCAAATGATTTTACACATTCTAATGCCGCATCGGTATCGGCAATATTGTTATAAGATAGCTCTTTACCTTGTATTTGTTTGGCAGTAGCAATAGAACCTGGCTCAAGATGTTCTTCCACATAAAAAGCTGCATGTTGATGTGAGTTTTCGCCATATCGCATATCTTGTTTTTTAACAAATTGTAGATTTAAAGTGCGAGGGAATTCACCAGCAGGCTTTTCAGTATCGCCATAATATGGAGGTACAAGTTTACCAAAATAGTTAGCGATCATACCGTCATATTGAGCAGTATGTTCAAATGCTTTTATTGCTAAGCTAAATCGATACTTGAAAGAGAGGCAATTTTGCTGTTTATCTAACATATCAATGATTGTGCTATAGTCCTGACAATCAACAACAATGGCGACATCTTTATTATTTTTAGCTGCAGATCGCACCATAGTTGGTCCGCCAATATCAATATTTTCTATCGCATCTTCTAAACTACAATTTGGGTCAGCTACCGTTTTCGCGAAAGGATATAAGTTGACAACCACCATATCAATCGGTGCGATCTGATGTTGTTGCATCACTTCGTCATCAATCCCTCGACGCCCTAAAATGCCACCGTGTATTTTAGGATGTAACGTTTTGACTCGACCATCCATCATTTCAGGGAATCCCGTATAATTCGATACTTCGGTAACAGGAATGTGGTTGTCGATTAAAAGTTTGGCGGTGCCACCAGTAGAAAGGAGTTCAATATTACGTTCAGATAAAGCTTTAGCAAATTCAATGATTCCTGTTTTATCAGAAACACTGAGTAAAGCACGACGGATAGGACGAAACTGCTGCATGAAAAAGCTCCGAAATTGATATTCTAAATCCAAGTCTGTGAGCGGCTATTATATATAAAACGAGGAGCGATGTTTAGTATTAACTTTCTGAAAAAATAATTACCTAATAATTTGTATTTATTCAATGATATGGTCATTTTGCTTATCATAAAAGTAAAGCGAGTTTACACTTTGGATTTTTCTTTCATTTTGTTCTCGAGTGCTATTGCGATATTTTTGAGGACATAGACCAATTCTTTTTTTGAAGATTCGCGAAAAATAAAGTTGATCATCAAATCCGATTGAACGGCTAATTTCTGCGATACTCATATTAGTGGTTTGCAATAACAGTTTTGCACGATTTACCCGTTGCTCTTGTCGCCATTCTCCAATAGACATACCAATCTGGTCTTTAAATATATGAGCAATTCGCGATGTCGACAAACACACTTTCTGCGATACGATATCAAGCGTAAAATTATTTTCATCCAGAGTATCAATTAAATAGTTGCAAACTTGTAGTACTCGGGTATCTATTTTAGGAGGATTAGTGCAAGAAGTCTCTTGTGCGCAACGTATCAAGAATTGCTCTAACATGCTCATAGCTAAATTTTCAGAATATATCGTGTTTGATTGCCCTACCTCGACAATTTTTATAAATAGCTGTTCTAGTTCATCTTTTACTTGGGTATTAGGGCGATAAAATCCCGTTTCTTTTAATCGGTTTTCCCAACTTAATAAATATTTCCATGTTGATTTTGGTCTGAAATATACCCAAAAATGAAACCAATTATTCTCATCTTCTTTACGTCCGTATAAATGGGGTTCTTTGGGAGGAAAAAGAACAAAGTCACCGGGATAACAATTAAATGATTCATCATCACGATAAATAGTACCTTGGCCTGCATAAGTGAGGTTAATAATATAACCATTTAATCCATTAGGACGATCAATGAAAAAATCAAATTTTCCTTCTTTTTCGATCGGTGTTAAACCAGATACAAGATGGACATTAAATGAATAACCAGGTAACAAAGGGTTATTTTGTTGTTTATTGCTCATTTGTCATCACCAATTTTTTGAAACTATTTTATTTTTACATAAAAATTTTTTTTGAATAGTGATAATTGTGAGATCTACATCACAAAACAAATTAGGTGTGCAGAATCGTCTATATTTATAGCAACAACATACCTACTTGTTTTATCGATAATTATTTATTCTTCCAAAAAACTCCATTTAATTAGTCTTTGAGGTGTTAGCGGATGAATAAAAAAATAACCATTGGATTGGATTTTGGTAGTGATTCTGTCAGAGCTTTAGCGGTCGACTGTCAAAATGGGAAAGAGTTAGCTACAGCAGTAGTTTATTACCCACGCTGGTCTAAGGGCCAGTTTTGTGATCCGCAAAAAAATCAGTTCAGGCATCATCCCCTTGATTACATTGAGTCAATGACTCAATCAATACAATCTGTTGTCAATCAACTTAAATCTGATGCACAAAATATAGTTGCTATTGGTGTGGACTCAACAGGTTCTACCCCAGCACCTATTGATGAAAATGGCGATGTGTTAGCTTTAAAACCAGAATTTATGAACAATCCTAATGCAATGTTTATTTTATGGAAAGATCATACCTCGGTACACGAAGCTGAAGAAATTAATAGAGTGTGCAAAACTGAACCATACTCTAAATATTTGGAATATTGTGGTGGAGTTTATTCTTCAGAATGGTTTTGGGCGAAGATTATGCATATTTTTCGTCAAGACAGTGCTGTAAAAAATGCTTCTGCATCTTGGATTGAACTCTGTGATTGGGTACCCGCTTTACTTTCTGGAACGACAGCGCCAAATGCAATAAAGCGTGGTCGATGCGCTGCCGGTCACAAATGTTTTTGGAGCGAAGAATGGAATGGTTTACCCCCTTATGAGTTTTTTGAAAAACTCGACCCAAGTTTAGTTAATAACTTACCTTATCCTCTATTTGAAAAGACTTATACCGCTAATCATAAAGTGGGCACTATTACCCAAGAGTGGGCAGAAAAATTAGGATTACCAACATCGACCGTAATTTCTGGTGGTGCATTTGATTGTCACATGGGTGCCGTTGGTGCGGGTGCAAAACCTTATACATTAGTTAAAGTAATTGGCACCTCTACCTGCGATATTTTATTGGCCGAACAAAACGTTATAAATAATCGTTCAATTAAAGGCATTTGTGGTCAGGTGGATGGTAGTGTGATACCAAACTATATAGGTCTTGAAGCTGGGCAATCAGCTTTTGGAGACATCTATGCATGGTATAAAAAACTCTTGTGTTGGCCTCTTGAAAAGTTAGTTTCAATCTCACCAGAATCTCAACCAATAGTGAAGGAGTTAAAGCATAAATTATTAAATGATATTGCTCAAGCTTGGGCAGAAAATCCAAATCTAGACACAATCCCTATAACGCTTGATTGGTTTAATGGTAGACGAACCCCTTATGCCAATCAACGAATCAAAGGTGTTATAACCAATTTAACGATTTCAACGGATGCTGCAACATTATTTGGAAGCTTGGTTTTATCAACAGCCTTTGGCGCTAGAGCAATTATGGAATGCTTTATTAATCAAGATGTGCCTGTTAATGAAATTGTCGCTTTAGGAGGAATAGCTAAAAAATCCCCGGTTATTATGCAAGCTTGTGCAGATGTAATGAATAAACCGCTGACCGTTGTGAGTTCAGAACAATGTTGTGCATTAGGTGCAGCAATCTTTGCGGCTGTAGCGGCCAATGTTTACGCCGATATTTCCACCGCTCAAAGTAGCATGTCTAGTAAGCTAGAAACCACCTTTACCCCTGATGAAAACAGGGTCCCTAAATATGAAGAATTATATAGAAAGTATTTAGTTTGGTCAGCATCTAGTGAGCCCAACTATAACGCTTAATTTAATTTAAAAAATATGAATAAATTATAAAGGAGTCCATTATGTTTGTTTATTCAGAAGCTGAAATTTGGTTTGTTGCAGGTAGTCAACACCTTTATGGGCCAGAATCACTTGAACAAATTAAAAGAAATATTCAAGAAGTAACAGATTACTTTAATCATGAAGCAAATCTACCCGTTAAAATTGTTCTCAAACCACTCGCAACAAAACCTGAGGATATATATAACCTTTGTCAGGAAGTAAATTATTCTTCAAAATGTGTTGGATTAATCACATGGTTACATACATTTTCGCCAGCTAAGATGTGGATTAATGGATTAACTCATCTGCAAAAACCTCTTCTACAACTTCATACTCAATTTAATAAAGTCGTTCCGTGGGATTCAATGGATATGGATTTTATGAATCTTAACCAAACTGCACATGGAGGACGTGAATTTGGTTTTATCGGTTCTCGTATGCGCCAACCTCATTCTCTGGTAACTGGTTACTGGAAAGATAAAGATGTTCATGAGCAAATTGGGAAATGGATGCGAGTTTGTGTGGCAATTAATGCAGAAAAAACCATGAAAATCGTTAGATTTGGTGACAATATGCGCGAAGTTGCTGTAACAGAAGGAAATAAAGTTTCTGCACAAATTAAATTTGGTTACTCAGTCAACACTCATGCAGTTGGTGATTTGGTTTCGGTCATTAACTCAATTGCTGATGGTGATGTCAACCAGCTAATTGATGAATATGAAACACTTTATAAACTTGCTCCCGTCGCCCAAATTGGTGGAGAGAAAAGACAAAACTTAATTGACGCAGCGAGAATCGAATTAGGTATTGAGCAATTCCTTAAACAAGGTAATTATGGCGGATTTACCACAACGTTTGAAGATCTATACGGTATGGCACAATTACCAGGACTTGCTGTCCAACGATTAATGGCTAAAGGTTATGGCTTTGCAGGTGAAGGTGATTGGAAAACCGCAGCATTACTAAGCACAATGAAATTAATGGCCAAAGGACTTTCTGGCGGCACCGCATTCATGGAAGATTATACCTATGATTTTACTGAAGGTAATGAGTTAGTTGTCGGCTCACATATGTTAGAAGTTTGCCCATCTATCATAGATGATGATGTCAAACCTTTACTTGATATTCAACATTTGGGCATTGGTGGTAAAGCCGATCCTGCTCGACTTATTTTCCCTGCAAAACCTGGTTTAGCAATCAATGCCAGTTTAATTGATATTGGTAACCGCTTTAGATTAGTCGCTAATGAACTTGAGACAATCAAGCAACCTTATGCACTACCAAAATTACCTGTAGCATGTGCTGTTTGGAAACCAAAACCATCGTTAAAAGTATCAGCTGAAGCCTGGATTCTTGCTGGAGCAGCACATCATTCTGTTTATACCCAAGCACTTTCTATGGATTATTTTAAACTTTATGCGCAACTGCATAAAATTGAACTGTTGGTTATTGACGAAAGTACTCGAATCGATGATTTCAGGAATGAGTTACGTTGGAATGAGATTGCGTATTGTAATCCTTATGCTTGATAAATTTATTTTAGTTCAATGATTGGAAATATTTTTTCCAATTATTATCAAAATTACAGAATAAAGGGAATAAAGAGGTGGATATGAATACGTCTTTAACAACGAATAAAATGGAAATAAATTCTGCAAAAAAAATGACCTTTCTAATCGGCTTTTCAGCTGCAATGGCCGGTCTACTATTCGGTCTAGACATAGGTGTAATTGCGGGAGCTTTACCATTTATTACTATTCAGTTTGAACTAACGACTCAGCTACAAGAGTGGGTAGTGAGTTCAATGATGTTAGGAGCTGCTTTGGGGGCTCTATCCAATGGTTGGTTATCTTTTTATTTAGGTAGAAAATATAGCTTATTAGCGGGCGCCTTATTTTTTATTATAAGTTGCTTTGGATCAGCTTTAGCACCTAATGTAGAAGTTCTTTTAGTCTGGCGAGTTATTTTGGGGTTTGCTGTTGGTATTGCATCCTATACGGCGCCACTTTATCTTTCTGAAATGGCGCCAGAAAACATTCGCGGTAAGATGATTGCTGCTTACCAACTTTTAGTCACAATTGGTATTTTAGTTGCATTTTTATCAGATACCTATTTTAGCTACACAGGTGATTGGCGAATGATGCTTGGTATCATTTCTATACCTGCAATTATATTGTTTATAGTAGTGATTTTCCTGCCTAATAGTCCTAGGTGGTTGGCATCAAAAGGACGATTAAATGAAACTGAGAAAGTTTTAAAATCAATTCGTAGCGATCCTGTAAAAATTCAACAAGAATTTAATGATATCAAGGATAGTTTACAAGAAAAACAGGAAGGCTGGACACTGTTTAAAGCAAACAAAAATGTACGCAGAACAGTTTATCTTGGTATGGCATTACAAGCGATGCAACAATTTACTGGTATGAATATTATTATGTACTATGCACCAAAAATCTTTAGCCTTGCAGGATTTGAAAGTACCCAGCAACAAATGATTGCTACAATTATTGTTGGTCTTACTTTTGTGTTAGCTACATTTATTGCAATTTTTACTGTTGATAAGTTAGGACGAAAACCAATTCTAAAAGTTGGTTTTGGTATTATGGCTTTAGGTACATTAGTACTAGGTATTTGTTTGCAACTTATCGAAAATGGTAATCCATCATCATTTACATCCTATGCAGCAGTTGGAATGGCAATTATGTGTATTGGTGGTTATGCAATGAGTGCAGCACCAGTGGTGTGGATTTTATGTTCTGAAATTCAACCTTTAAAAAGCCGTGATTTTGGTGTGACTTGTTCAACTGCGACCAATTGGATTTCAAATATGATAATTGGTGCAACATTCCTTACATTATTAAATCATATAGGTGTTGCTCAAACATTTTGGTTATATACCGGCATGAATGTTTTATTTATCTTCATTGTAATTTTCTTTGTACCTGAAACCAAAAATATTTCATTGGAACGTATCGAAAAAAATCTGATGTTAGGTAAAAAACTTCGTCATATTGGAGATGATTATTGAGGTTTATATTAGAACAATTGATATTGTTTTATGTTTATTCCTGATGTTTTATTTATTATCAAACAGGATGTTAATATGTTTACTGAATTAAAAGAACATGTTTTAGCAGCAAATTTATTATTACCTTATTATCAGCTTGTGACATTTACTTGGGGGAATGTATCTGCAATTGACAGAAGTAACGGTGTTATTGCTATCAAACCGTCAGGAGTCGCTTATGATAAGTTGCAAGTGAATGATATTGTTATTGTCGATCTTGATGGTAAAAAAGTCGAAGGTAAACTTAATCCTTCAAGCGACACACAAACGCATATTGAGCTTTATAAGGCTTTTGAACAAATTGGTGGAGTTATTCATACTCATTCAAGAAACGCAACAATTTGGTCTCAAGCAGGGTTAGATATTCCAGCTTTAGGTACAACTCATGCAGATTATTTTTATGGAGATATTCCTTGCACTCGCCAGTTAACACCAACTGAAATAATTAACAATTATGAACTCAATACAGGTAAAGTGATTATTGAAGAGTTTACTAAACGATCCATTGATGTATTGGCAATACCTAGTGTATTGGTATCCGGACATGGTCCTTTTAGTTGGGGAAAAAATGCAGATGATGCTGTTCATAATGCTGTTGTCTTGGAAGAAGTCGCTGCTATGGCATTAGCTACACGCAATCTAAATGTCGGCATAAAAATCCAACAAGAATTATTGGATAAACACTATTTCCGTAAGCATGGACAAAATGCTTATTATGGGCAGGGTTAGATATTTTTGGATAATATCAATCTACTGCAAGTAGATAAAAAAAATCAGGCAAACTTTTGCCTGATTTTTTAGAGAGTTAGATTAATCGTCACTATAACCTAAACTACGTAATGCTCGCTCATCATCAGCCCAACCAGCTTTGACTTTAACCCATAATTCTAAATGCACCTTATTATCAAAGAAAAGTTGCATATCTTTACGGGCTTCAATACCGATTTTTTTGATTTTTTCACCTTTGTTGCCAATGACCATTTTCTTTTGTCCATCGCGTTCAACTAGGATTAAGCCATTAATGCGGTACATGCCAGTACGTTCATCAACTTTAAATTGTTCAATTTCAACCGTAACCGAGTAAGGTAATTCATCACCTAAAAAACGCATTAGTTTTTCTCGGATGATTTCTGAAGCCATAAATCGTTGTGATCGGTCAGTGATATAATCTTCAGGAAAGTGGTGTTCACCAACGGGTAAATGTTTTTTGACAATATCTTTGATGATGTCAATCCCTTCACCTTTTTCTGCACTAATTGGCACAACATCTAAAAAGTTAATTTTTTGACTAATTTCTTGGATATGTGGTAACAGTTGGGTTTTATCTGTTACATTATCAATTTTGTTAATAACTAACAGTATAGGTGCCTTGCAATCTTTGAGTTTGCCTGCAACCATTTCGTCATCTTCAGTCCAGTGGGTTCCTTCCACGACAAAAATAACTAATTCAACATCACCAATTGAACTGCTAGCGGCACGATTCATTAAGCGATTAATCGCTCTTTTTTCTTCAATATGTAAACCGGGTGTATCAATATAGATAATTTGATCATCGCCTTGGGTATCAATTCCGACAATACGGTGACGCGTTGTTTGCGCTTTACGTGAGGTGATTGATACTTTTTGACCAAGTAGTTGGTTTAATAGTGTTGATTTGCCGACATTTGGTCTTCCAACTATGGCAACAAATCCACAATGTTGTTTTGATTCTGTCATTTTATTCCTAATTGGTTTAATGCTTCTTGAGCTGCGGCTTGTTCAGCCTTGCGACGGCTTAAACCTCGCCCTAAGTATTGGTGATCATCGTTTTCAATTTTACATTGAATTAAGAACTCTTGCTCATGATTGTCGCCAGTAACTTCAAGAATTAAATAACATGGTCTTTCATGTCGTATACCTTGCAAATATTCTTGTAAACGTGTCTTAGCATCTTTTTGCTTAATACCAGGTTGAATTTCATCTAAGCGTTTTTGATACCAAGATAAAATTATGCGGCGAATGTTTTCAATTTCACTATCTAGATAAATAGCGCCAATGATAGCTTCTACTGCATCAGAGATAATGGATTCACGGCGAAAACCACCACTTTTTAATTCACCTTGACCTAAAATTAGGTAATCACCTAATTTGAATTCTTTTCCCATTTCAGCAAGTGTCTGTCCACATACTAAACTTGCTCGCATTTGACTAAGATCACCCTCATCTTGCTTGAGAAATCGATGATAAAGTTCATCAGCAATGACAAAACTTAATATCGAATCACCTAAAAATTCAAGGCGTTCATTATGCATTTTATTAGCACTACGATGAGTTAGTGCTAACTGAAGTAAAGATGTGTTTTTAAACTGATATCCAATAGCTTGTTGTAGTTGATTCAAATTTTTCATCACAGTTAGTGGATTCCACCTATACGGCTAAAACGAATTCCTGTTGGCCATTGATCAGGTTGTTTTTCAAAACTGATCCAAATAGTTGTAGCTCGACCAACAAAGTTTTTTTCAGGAACAAAGCCAAAATATCGACTGTCACCGCTGTTATCACGGTTATCACCCATCATAAAATAGTTATCTTGTGGAACAACCCATGTTCCGATCGGTTGACCATTTTGATGATAAAAATAACTTGTATCTTCCATTTTTCCAGGCGTTGTTAGAACATCGTGAGTAATTTCACCTAAGGTTTCTTGTTGAATTTTCATATCTAATGTAATTCTAGAGTTAGAATCAACAATACCCTTGTCTTTATATTGTTCTATTGTATAGAAGTCCGGGTTTTTCCCCATTTCGTTCACTTCTTTCCAATCACTTGCTTGGGGTTGAGTATAATGTAAATCTAATGGTTCAGAACGCTGACCAACACAATTATTATCGGTTGATTGACAAGCTGGATAAATGAGAATTTTCTTTTCATTAGACAAATAGACAATTTTATCGCCAGGTAAACCTACAACGCGTTTAATAATATCTCTATTTGATCCATCGGGGTGTTTGAAAACCGCAATTTCACCGCGTTTTGGGTAGCCAGTTGAAATTAAGACAGTATTGGTGATCGGATCGCGTAATCCATATGAAAACTTTTGAACAGCAATAAAATCACCAACTAATAGTGTTTGCATCATTGACCCTGAAGGAATTTGAAATGGTTCATATATAAATGATCGAATAACAAAAACCACAAAAAGAACAGGGAAAAACGATGCTAAATTTTCAATCCAGCCTTTAGGTTTTCCAACTTCTGCCAAAATTTTACCATCAATTTCACCATTAGCTTGCTTACGAATCTCTTCAACTTTACGTTGTCTAGCTGGTTTCCATCGGTACTTCTCTAAAAACCAAAAGATCGCAGTAATGAATGTTGCTATTGTTAATATGATGGCGAATAAGTTAGCCATTTTTTATCCTCTTTAACTGATTAATCTTTACCAACATGTAGAATAGCTAAAAACGCTTCTTGCGGTAATTCTACATTACCTACTTGTTTCATGCGCTTTTTACCTTCTTTTTGTTTTTGTAAAAGTTTTTTCTTACGACTTACATCACCACCATAGCATTTAGCTAAAACATTTTTACGAAGTTGTTTAACTGTTGAACGAGCTATGACGTGGTTGCCAATTGCAGCTTGAATCGCGATATCAAATTGCTGACGCGGAATAAGATCTTTCATCTTTTCGACTAGTTCACGCCCACGATATGGTGCATTGTCTTTATGGGTAATGAGTGCTAATGCATCAACACGTTCACCATTAATTAATACATCAAGCCTAACCATGTCAGCGACTTGGAAACGTTTGAAGCTGTAATCTAAAGAGGCATAACCACGTGAAGTTGATTTCAGTTTGTCGAAGAAATCTAAAACAACTTCAGTCATTGGAATTTCGTAAGTTAATGCAACTTGATTACCATGATAAACCATATTGGTTTGTACACCGCGCTTTTCAACACATAGAGTAATTACATTACCTAAATACGTTTGTGGAACTAATATGTTACATTCAGCTATAGGTTCACGAAGTTCTTGAATGTTATTCACTGCAGGTAATTTTGCAGGGCTATCAACATAGATAATTTCATTTTGAGTAGTCAAAACCTCATAAACTACTGTTGGTGCAGTAGTAATTAAATCAAGATTATACTCTCTTTCTAATCGTTCTTGAATGATTTCCATATGCAATAAGCCAAGGAAACCACAACGGAAACCAAATCCTAACGCACCAGAATTTTCAGGTTCATAAAAAAGCGAGGCATCGTTAAGACTTAGTTTTCCTAATGCATCACGAAATGCTTCGTAATCATCAGAACTGGTTGGAAATAATCCTGCATATACTTGAGGTTTAACTTTTTTAAATCCTGGTAGTGGCTTGTCTGCTGGAGATTTTGCTAAAGTTAACGTGTCCCCTACAGGTGCTCCTAATATATCTTTGATTGCACAAACAACCCAACCTACTTCACCACAATGCAAGCAGTCTTTATCTATTTGTTTTGGAGTAAAGATCCCTAGGCGATCAACATTATAAGTCATTCCTGTACTCATAACTTTGATTTTATCACCTTTATTTAACTCACCATTCTTGATACGAATTAGTGATACAACACCTAAATAGTTATCAAACCATGAATCAATAATTAGTGCTTGTAGTGGTGCATTCGAATCACCTTCTGGCGCAGGGATATCATGAACGAGTTGTTCAAGCACATCAACCACACCTACTCCGGTTTTAGCCGAGCATCTTACTGCATTGCTAGCATCAATACCAACAATGTCTTCAATCTCTTCTGCCACTCTTTCTGGTTCGGCTGCCGGTAAGTCGATTTTATTAAGTACTGGTACAACCTCAAGGTCCATATCAAGTGCTGTATAACAGTTTGCAAGAGTTTGCGCTTCAACACCTTGCCCTGCATCAACAACAAGTAATGCACCTTCACATGCAGCAAGTGAACGAGAAACTTCATATGAAAAATCCACATGTCCTGGTGTATCGATGAAGTTTAGCTGATATGTTTGGCCATCTTTAGCATGATAATCTAAAGTAACACTTTGTGCTTTAATTGTAATACCACGTTCACGTTCCAGATCCATTGAGTCTAAAACTTGAGCTTCCATTTCACGATCAGAAAGTCCTCCACAGATTTGGATAATACGATCAGAAAGCGTTGATTTACCATGGTCAATATGAGCAATAATTGAAAAATTGCGGATATTTTTATTCATATCAATAAGTTATATTTTAGTTATGTACTGTTAATTATCGTTAGTGTTATTGGCTATAAATAACAAGTCAAATAATCACGAAAATAGAAGCAAACATTCTACACATTAATGGTCAGTAAGCATAGTGTTATCGAGAGGTTTACGGCGATTTCTCAACAATATTTTGGGCAATTCTTTCAATTGTCCCTTCAGGTAAATTACCAATAATAATAATATTTTTGTTACCCAGATTAGTTGAGAATATTGTTCTTCCGCCCTGCTGAATAAGTTGATTAGGTTGACTTGCTTGCTCTAAAGAGACATTTACTGTAAAAGAAAATACGCCATCAGAAAACAATTTAGTTGCAATATCAGAACTATAAAAATTGACATTATACGCCGCTATTTCTTTAAATCCTTTTGGCAACCATGCTAAGCGCCAAGCATCAAGTAAATTATTCTGTTTTTCAATTGATAATAAAATTGGGTAAGTTCGATTATCAATATAATTTTTGAATTTTTTAACATCGAAATCAACATCGATATCAACAACTTTTAATTGATTAACAATGTCATTATCATCATCAATTAAGTCTATTCGTAATGGTAAGAAAGTCTCATCATCGATCCATATAACATAGCTATAGCGATCTTTGTCTTTTGCAATTATTTTAACTAATTGAGCACCACGATTTGCCGTTCTAGTTTTACCTAATAAAATAAAATCATAAATATTCGCTAATGAATTAAAGTCATTATAAATTACATCAGGAAATGCCTCTGTTATGCGAGAACTAGCAATCGAAAATGAAGGGCTATCAGGTTGAAAATAACTGGTGGTGTTGTTATGCAAGATAATCTCTTTTGCTGGACCTTCAAGATAAAGCAATTGCGCATTAATATTTTCTTTTTTAGCTGCGCCTAAGTGATTATATTCAAAAGTTGAGCCAAATTGTTCTCTATCTTGTGATACAAAATGAATTTGATAATCATTGATTTGCACCGCTTTACTCATTTTATTTAATAAATTTAACGCTTCATTTGTTTCTGTTGCCATGGTTGAGGCAGAAAACAATATAAAAAACAGAGTAATAATAAAATTATTACTCTGTTTTAGCTTTATTTTTATTAAAGAAAATAGAAAATTCATTTTTATTTAACGGGCATTTAACCTTTTTTGTAATTCATAATCTTGAACGAGCAATCTAATTTTATCGTATTGTCTTTTTTCAAGTAATTGCTTGTCATTATGTTGTATTCCACCAACAGGAGCTACATTAACACCCATAGGAACAGTATTAAGCGTTGGAGCACCACTTGCATCGTCCGATTGACCTTGATGATATTGAACACCAGCAATAATTGCTAATGTAACACAAGCAGCAAGTCCAACTTGGCTAACTTTAGCCACAACATCTTTAATTCGCACCCAAAATAGATTTTCAGCTTTAGGAATTGAAATCTCATCTTGAGAAGGTTGCTCTGTTAATTGTGGGTATAAATCATCATCCGCAATCGCCATAGCAACTTGATTGCTAATATCTAATGTTAATGAACTACCGTGCAATTCTCCTCGCATTGCTTCTCTTGCGATATGATAGCGATGCCAGCAGGATTGCAAACTTTCATCATGGCTAACGACATCAACAAAGTTATCGTCTGTAAACTCACCATCCATCAATAATGAAAGTTGCTGCTTCTGTTCTATTTGCATAGTAGATACCTTAATTTCTTGCTACCTATTTTAATTTGTTCAAACCACTAACTAATTAATGGTTTTATTTTTTCATCAATAGCATCACGTGCTCTAAAAATACGTGATCTCACAGTTCCGACTGGTGTACCCATAATTTCAGCTATTTCCTCATAACTTAATCCATCAATTTCACGTAGTGTGATGGCGGTTCTTAAATCATCAGGTAATGCTTCAATTGCTTCAAATACTACTCTTTCAACTTCTTTAGAAAGAACTAAACTTTCAGGGTTATCGACATCTCTTAATGAGTCTGCACCTTCGTAACTTTCCGCTTCACTTGCATCAATATCCGAAGATGGTGGTCGTCTGCCTTGCGAAGTTAAGTAATTCTTTGCAGTATTAACCGCGATTCGATACAACCAAGTATAAAAAATACTTTCACCTTTAAAAGAGCTTAATGAACGATAAGCTTTAATAAAAGTTTCTTGCACAACATCAGGTATTTCAGAAGGTAAAACATAACGTGATACCAAATGAGCTAGCTTATTTTGATAACGTACCACAAGTAAATTAAACGCATTTTTATCTCCGTTTAAAACGCGATCTACTAAAACTTGGTCTGTTATTTGCTCCCCCATTAAAGGCCATCCCTCATTATATTATCACTATTAGTGTGGCCCAAAATTGTGCACTCTAACAGTTAGATTCATAAATTTAAAAAAAGTTCCCATTATTTTAATAGAAATTTCATTTTCATTGCTAATTCTTTTATTTTTTATCATGTTGCATACTAAAAAAGTACGTTCCTCAACTTTTTTTAATATACTTTTTGAACAAAATTAATTAAGTAAGAAGATTTCGCGTTCACCAGCATCGTTGTATGTAATTTGGTAAAATTGCGGTAAATTAAAATTAACAGAGCTACTGGTGGTAAACGTAAAGCGGTCATCAGATAATACATAAAAATCATTAATATCCTTGACCATGTTCTCTTTGGTACCGTTACAATTACGGTAAATTTCGATCTGATTATGCTCGTTTAAAATGTATAAATCAAATCCATTTGCGGTATCTTCAAAAAAGAATTGAATAATACCTTCATAAGCGACGCTATCTATCTCTTTAGGTAATTCATTACTTTCATCTAAAATATTTAGTGGTCTACCTTGAACTTTGTTGTTTGATACTGCACCATAAAAATCAATAGCACTTTCAAATTGATGGAATGACACGCCAAACCGTTCGAAGAATAGATACCAAGACGCCCCATCAATTCTCAATGGCTTAACTTGTGTTGAATTATTTTTAGTTGTCGATAATCTCAAATCAACACAATTGTACATCAGCCTTTTCATTTGATTTTTAATTTCATTACTTAGCTGGTTACTATAACAAAAGATTTCGACCGAATTGGGTAAATCAGCATCTTTGTGCATACGATTGAGTAAAGCTTTTATAGCTTCTAGCACACACAAAGTACCACTAAAATGCAAGACCCGAATTTCATTCCATGAGTTACGATAAAGCAAATCAATTGAGCTAACCAAACTTAATTCTTGCTTACCATAGTTTAGAACATTAGTGCTGATTTCATCTTCTAACTTTAAATTAACCGTTGGATCGTTTTCTAAATTCAATATGATTGCTAAATGGCGTATTTCACACGGACCATATAATTGTTCTTCTGTTGCTGTTGGAACATCAATTGGAAAGTAATTTTTCAGATCTTCAATCAGTTTGGTGATTTTTTTGTTATCACGGTCATCACCATCATAATAGTAAAATTGAGTTGAATCTGAAATCAAACCATTAAAGTAACACCAACCAACTAATTTGACTAAGTATTTACTATATTCTAGATATTGATGTCCAACAATCGAATTGAGTTTAGGTTTTTGGTTATAAACATACCAACCAGCTCGGTTAATCCGGTCTTCTTTAACATGGATAAAAGTTAAAACATCTTCCTGTAAATTATCAGAAATATTCAATTTCAATGTAGAGATTTTACCAGGAAGAACTTCAAAAGATGCATATAATTTGCGAGTCAGTATTGCTAGATCTTGTGGGCTAATCAATGAATCTAAATTGTTACGACGGCCAAAATTGAGCAAATTTCGATAACCCGTCATCATAGTATGTAGTAATATTTCGTGTATTTCACGAACTTGTTCTATTTTCCAAGTTTTACTAGCATCTAATTTTTCCAATAATGATTGTTGCCACCCCCAATTTTGTACAAATTCATTTAATATGTCACGTCGCCATGACGATGAATTTGCTTTTTGTGACAATTTTTCATTCACTTTTAAATAAAAGCAATGTCTAACTAATTCCAGTCGTTGAAAATCTCTAATATTTGTTAAATAGTTTGAGATCCTATCCAATAACATCGAGTATGAATCAAGATAGTGATGGGAATGGATTTCTCCTTTTTGAATTAATTCCCGCATATCAAACGCGATAGGCCTATTTTTTGGATAGATCGAAGAATAAGCTTCAAGTAATAATGTTTTTAATACTGCTTTGAATGGTGAATCGATACTTTTATACAGTTGCCATAAACTTGCACCAAAGTACTCTTCAGCAGATAAACCCGTCAAAGGTCCAAAATCAATCCATTCTTCGCGTTTGATGATATTCGATACAACTAATGCCTGAACACATTTTTCATAGGTTGGATAAGTGACGTCATTGACTGTAAAATCAGAAGGAATCGCAAACCATAACAGACGTTTACCTGCTAAAAGGTTGGCTGAACGGTAAAATTCTTCGAGTAGTAATATGTGCTGTGCAGATCCACAGTTTTCACCCATTAGACATTCATGATGTTGGTTAATAAACCGATCGACGTCAACCACAAATAAAGTAAGTTTAATGCCGAGATCTTTAGCCCAAGTTTCTATTAATCTGCACTTCTTTATTAATGCTTGCTTTTTAACATCAGATAAACTATTTTCGATACAGATCCATATATCAAGATCTGATGAGGTAGATTGCCCGATGGAACATGTGCTACCCATTGAATATAATGCTGAAATATTGGCGTGATTTTTTTTATTTACCTCACTGAAATTGAACTCATTTTTTAACTGTTCAACAATTTCATTGGATGGTTGATAATACGCAATACCTAATGGAGTCTCTTCGCCCGCATAACCTGGCAGATTGGGATGGTTAAAATGAAAAAGAACTGGCAATAATGAAAAGACACGCTGAAATTCCAGAGACATACCACTTTGAGCACGTTCGTGTTTTAGTATTGCAAGATCATCAAGTTCTTTTTTTATATTATTTATATCGTATTGCATAGCATTATTCAGGTGAAACAGATGTACTATTGACGAACAATTTCTCCAATAATTTTCTATTATAGCGTAAAAAGAATGTAAATTTACAAATAAATGAAATAAATATTATGATCACCCTAGAAAAAATATCACAATCTTTGAAAAATACCAAAAACCAATTTCAATTCATGAATAAAGCTGCCGTGTTAATCCCTATTATCACTATTGAAAACCAATTGCACCTGCTTTTTCAGGTACGTTCAAAAAAACTTAAATGGCAACCAGGGGATATTTGTTTTCCTGGAGGACGAGTTGAGTTATCGGATATCAGCCCTGAATATACCGCCAAACGTGAAACTTTCGAGGAGTTGGGTATTACACTTGATCAAATTACCCTATTAGGACAATTACCTAAATTTTATGCCTCATTAGGCATGATAATTTATCCTTTTGTTGCAAAAATTGAGCATGTAGATAAATTGGATAATTTACAAATTAATCATGATGAAGTTGAGTCGGTTTTTACGGTTCCATTAGAATGGTTTATTGAGCATTCCCCCAAAAAAGCAACTATGTTTGTTGGCTTTAAACCTGATGATAATTTCCCTTTTGAATTAGTTCCAAATCGCACAGCAAATTGGCAAAAGAAATCGCAACATGATGTACACTTTTATCAGTATGGTGATTATGTCATTTGGGGATTAACTGCACAGATAATTAATTGTTTTATAAGCACCATAAATATAAATGCTTAGCTGTAATATGATGATTTATTACAAAAATAATATTATTTAATATCGCAATATTTCTTTAGCATAAAATGCTTAAAAATATATTCTTTACAAAAATTTAAAGTGATACCTACACAAATATTCTAATTGATATATACTATTTAACGGTTATTTTTCTTTTCCACAATTTCCACATTGTTTTATCTAGCTGTTTGAAAGAATTAGTAAAAGATAGATCCCGAGAGCGTTTTTCGTTTTCATACTCTCATGCAATACCCTCATAGAATAAGCGTTACAGATTGTTTTTTTATTTTTATAACATAAATACAAAGGACATTATTATGAAACGTTATAATAAATCATCTATTGCATTAGCTTTACTATTATCTCTACCTATTGCCAATATTTATGCGGCTTTACCATTAACAGCAGAAGAAAGTAATAACTTAATTCCCTTCAAAGAAATCTCTGTAACCGGTAGCTACTTACAAGCACAAAATGCAGCAGATGATATATCAAAAGCTGCAGACGAAGTTGGTGCTAAATATTATCATATAACTGGTATTGAACAACCTTCTACAGGCACATCAACTGATCGTGCAATTGTTTATGCCGATGTTTATAAATCAAATGCACCTATTGCGGTAAGCAAAGAAGAAGTTACTCACAACGGTGTTGTGCTTTATCCACGTTCAAAAGCCCTTTATTATTTACCATTTGCAGTCGTAAAATTTAAAGGTGATTATAATAACACTTCTGAAATTTTAGATGCAGCGAGTAAAATCGCTTCTGAAAAAGATGCCTATGCGTTTTATGTTTACTCAATTATTGCTGATGATGTAAAAAATCGTGAACAAGATGTTGATGTTGCATTATACAAAAAAGAGGCGCCAGTTCGTGACTTTATCATTTCTAAAGCAATCGCAGGCCAAGATGCTTATGAAATTACGAGCGAAGCATTCAAAATCATGAAGCCATATAAAACAATCGTTTTCCATGGAACATTTAATAATACCAGCGAAGTTAGCGCAGCAGCACAAAAATATGCTATCGCTAACGATGCACACTTCTACTATGTAAAAGAAATATCTAATAACCGTGCTGAAACAGCGCAAACTGTTTATGTAAATTTATATAGATAATCATTTTTTCAAGGCTGTCCATGCGTAAAAACTCTTTTTTCCGCATGGATAGTTTTTATTCAATTTTTGCATGTCAGTAATAAAAAATATCTTTATCAATAAATTAATTTTCCCACATTTTTAACATTGAAATAAGTATCAACTTAATTGAAACGTAATGATTGTATCTTTCTATTAAATTTAAGAATTAAAAGGTAAGGTAACATGATGTTATTGAAAGGATTTAAATTTAAAAAGTTTTCTCAATTTTCAATAAGGTTTATTGTTTTATTAACAAGTTCGATATTTTTAATGAGTAATTTAGCTTTTGCACTGGTAGCAGTCACAGCACAATCTATTAATGGCAATCGCCCATATTTTATCGATCCTGATGCGGTTGGTGTTAATGGTTCCCGAGAGTATGATCAACAAAACTTCCAATATTTTGGGATAAAATTCCAATCTCAGGTTTTTACGGGAATCAATGACCTAAATCGTCAACTAAAAAATATCAATTTCCCTCAAGTTGATCCCAATGCCACCACACCTAATCAATTAATGACATCGTTAAAATCTAATTATGGTCTTGACGGTACAATGATACCTTTTTCCATGTCTAATCCAGTTGACAGTCAATTAGTTGCTGATGATGATGGAGATAGTATAACTCAAATAACCCCACCCGATGGGGGATTTAAAATAGATTGGTTCTATCGCTATGATAATAAATCCTATTTATTACTTGAATCAGATAGAAACAGAACTTTTTGTGAGTTGGCAAGATTAGGTTGGAGTCCTTATATTAGAATTTCAGGCTCTATTGCTTTAGTAACGCAATATGGTGTTCCAAATTATAAAGTTTATCCAGGAGCTAAAAAAGATTTTTTGATTTACAATGCAATCAAACCAACTGTTTGTGCCAATCGTCCATCAATTGTGCATTCATTCCTCTTCGAAAATCGGGATTATACTGGTGATTGGGTCTATTTAACTTGGGGGGATGCTAATCAACACGTTATTGATTCTGGTTTCGTCAATAAAGTAAGTTCTGGTGGGTTTCCAACAACGGGATTTGATCAAGCCCGATTCCTTATGTTTATAGCTGGAGCACCATTTGATTTATCGACGATAACATCATCAAATAGTTCAAAAGGCGTGAATATAGAAATAAACCAAATTACTGTTGGCGATATAGATAGTCATCTAATTAATACAGGGCTTCAAGTAAAATTGACAGGTGAAGCAACGGATGTAAATCCTACCTTTACCATAAAATCTGATGGCGAAGATATATACACGTTTACGATTAAGAAATGGTTCACATCGCCAAGCCAAGATGTTTACCATTACAACCAAAGCGCAAGTGTTTGCAATGGTAAATATGTTGTTCCTACTATTGAGGATTTGACCAATAGCGACCAAAACCTTATAACCAATGGCCCATGTAAGTCAGATAATAATTCTGATAACTGTTTGGCTATTACAACTAATCACTATTATCGTAGGATTGGTAATAGCCTTCTAGGAGAATGGGGTAATATAACAAACGAAGGAAAACTTTATCACCACACCTACCCGGGTAACCATTTTCCTAAAGGTCATCTATATTGGACATCTGATGAACGAGATGCTACCAATCAATATACTGTTGGTACGACTATAGGAGCGATTGAGTGGCAACCAAAAAATAATGAATTATATTTCGTCTGTGTACTTAAATAATAATTGTTCTAATCATTGCGCTTGTAGATTTAAGTGCGATGATTATTACTTTTAAGTTTGACTGCACATTAATTCATTTCTCGACAGCAAACTAAAGTATTAAATTAGGTCTTAATGGCTGGGGTACCAGGATTCGAACCTGGGCATGGCGGGATCAAAACCCGCTGCCTTACCGCTTGGCTATACCCCAATTATAAAGGAGAAAAGATATCTGGTACGGGTAGTGAGATTTGAACTCGCACACCTTTCGGAACTAGAATCTGAATCTAGCGCGTCTACCAATTCCGCCATACCCGTGAAAGGAATAACTAAGAATGTAAAAAGCAAAACAGATTAGCTAATAGATATCAAAATTTGCAGATTGGAATGGCTGGGGTACCAGGATTCGAACCTGGGCGTGGCGGGATCAAAACCCGCTGCCTTACCGCTTGGCTATACCCCAATAAAGGATAGATATTAAGATTAAATGGTGCGGGTGAAGGGACTTGAACCCCCACGCCTCGCGGCGCCAGAACCTAAATCTGGTGCGTCTACCAATTTCGCCACACCCGCATAATATACTTTCGGTTAAAGTATAACTTAATCTTAATGGTGGCTACGACGGGATTCGAACCTGTGACCCCATCATTATGAGTGATGTGCTCTAACCAACTGAGCTACGTAGCCATTTCATTCGCAACGTCATAACCAACACTGCGAGGCGCATTATGCTTGTGTTACGGCAAATCGTCAACCCTTTTTTTTAGATATTTTGAAAAAAAGTGACAATTGATTAAGATGCAATCAAATACCGTTTAATAACGCTTCAATTCGCCTTTTTTGTAACTCATCTTGAATCAACTTTCCTTTATAACCTTCAGCAATAATATTTTGAACATTGACGCCATGAGCTAATTTATATGCCTTTTCTAGGTACTTTGCTTGTGGAAATGATTCTGTTTTAGCATAAGATTGGCTAGCAATAATTAATTGATTAAGATGATGAGGATTACGCCAAACATCTATTCGATTGAATAAATCAATAATTTGTTCAGCTGTTAATTGTGTCACGTTTTCAACTTTAAGACGGTATTGCTGCACCATTATCGCTAATTTTGTATATTGATTTGGTGCTTTAATTTGTGAACAAAGTTTTTCTGCCTCAGTTGTTAATTCACCAAATAATACTGCAAAACGAACCGTTAAATCATCGGTTAATAAAGTTGATTTCTTTAATGCATCTGCAACAGTATTAGAAAGAATTAATGATGGAAATAATATCGCCAAAGCACCACATTGTTTTAACACTTGAAAATAAACTTGTGGATCGGCACTTGCTAATGCCTTCTCGGTCTCTTTCCAAACACGCTCTGGAGTAAGAGTATTTATTTCTCCAGCTAAAACCATCTCTTCCATTAACTTTTGTGTTTCAGATGCGATTCTAAAACCTAAATGATAATAACGAGCAGCAAATCGAGCAACTCGTAACACTCGTAAAGGATCTTCTCTAAACGCAGGGGAAACATGACGCAATAATTTAAGTTTGATATCATCAATACCATGATAAGGATCGACAAGATTACCATCTTCATCCATGGCAATAGCATTAATAGTCAGGTCTCGGCGGATAAGATCTTGCTCTAAGGTAATATCCTTACTAAAGTCACAAATAAATCCAGTATAGCCTTTACCCGATTTTCGCTCGGTTCGAGCTAAGGCATATTCTTCTTTAGTTATGGGATGTAAAAAGACAGGGAAGTCTTTACCAACTTGTTGATAACCTAGAGCTAAAAGCTCATCGGGTGTAGAACCAACTACAACCCAATCTCGATCAAAAAGAGGAAGATGTAATAATCTATCTCGAACAGAACCGCCAACAAGATAGAATTTGCTCATTTAGCGCATCCAGCGATCTTTTTTGCGGCGACCCGGCATAATAGCTGGCAAAATTAAACCTAATAGGAATCCACCACCAGCTACTAAGCCACCATAAGTAAACCAAGTAACAATAAGGTCTCGTCGCTTGTCATCAACTTGATTTAGCATTGATTCAAGTTTAGTGTCTTGTGATTTATTGATTTGTTCTAATTCTTTATTTCTAGCTTGTAGGCTTTCAATTGTTTGTTCGGCTTGCTTTAATTTTTCGGAATAATCATTGATAGCATTTTGTCTATACTGCTCTGCGTTATCAACCTTATCTTTATATTCCGCAAGTTTTGACTCTAACGTTGGGACAAGTACTTTAAGGCTAGGTTGATCTTTTAGTTTATTTGATTCAATCCAAGCCGAGCTACCGTTAGGAAGTTGTATCCGGGTGTATTTACCGTCAGCGCTTTTCTCTAGTTCTGCAACTTTTTCCCCTGCTTTAACAGCATTCGAATAGGCATATTGAGAACCTGGACCGCGGCGAAGATAAATATCAACATTTTCAGTCACATATTTATCTGCTGCTTCAACACTAAAAACCAGCGTAATTAAAGAAAATAACGTAATAATATTTTTCATAATATTTTAAAATTTCACCCATGATTAAAAATCATAATAACACAAAATACTGCCTTTTCGCACAACCATTTGCAATAAAAATTGCTTAATTAACCATTTTAGAAAAATAAAATGGAAACGATTACATTAATTGAGATCTTAATCACAAAATTAAAAATTAATCATATTAATTAATGAAAATTATTATTATTCTATATCGGAAAAGTGATTAACCTTTGGAGAGAATATGAATTGCCATCTTAGAACCCGCGATATAGATATTATCTTACGCACCCAACCTTATGCTGAACTCTGCTATTTTGGTAAACGATTACAAAACGTAAATCTTGATGATATCGATATGCTTATACCTGCCGTACCCAATTCACGTATTGATATCGATGTCCCGTTCACCCTTTGTCCTGAGGAAGGAGTAGGAAACTTTAGCACTCCAGGACTAGAAGGTCATCGAAATGGTAAAGATTGGTCACCAGTTTTTGTTACCAAAAAAGTAACCAAGAAAAAAAATGATATAACTATAATTAGTGAAGATAGTATTGCAAAACTTCGTTTGACTAGTAAGCTGATTTTAGACGAAACCGGTGTATTACAATGTCAAAATAGTCTGACTAATCTAGGTAAAGAACCATATCAAGTCAACCGTTTATCTGTAACATTACCAATTCCTGAACGTGCACAAGAATTAATGGCATTTAGTGGTCGTTGGATTAAAGAGTTCTTTCCTCACAGAACAAAAATCGAACATTGTGGATACCTGCAAGAAAACCGCCGTGGTCGTACTTCACACGAATACTTTCCGGGTATGGTAGTTGGTACCGATGGATTTAAAGAACAAACTGGTGAAGTTTGGGGTATCCATTTAGGTTGGAGTGGTAATCATCGCATCCAAGTTGCAGTGAAAAGTAATGGTAAGCGCTTCATCCAAGCCGAAGCGCTTTATCTTGCTGGAGAAATATCATTAGCTAAAGGTGAAACTTTAAGTACTCCTTGGCTTTATGCAACCTATAGTAATGAAGGCTTAAATAAGATGAGCCAACATTTCCATCAATTTTTACGCCAAAATATTATTCATTTCGCAAGCGATAAACCTCGTCCTGTCCATCTTAATACTTGGGAAGGAATCTTCTTCGATCACAACCCAGATTACATCATGAAAATGGCGACAAAAGCAGCACAACTGGGTGTTGAACGTTTTATCATTGATGATGGTTGGTTTGGCAAACGTGATGATGATTATCAAGCATTAGGCGATTGGTATTTAGATAAACGCAAATATCCAAAAGGACTTGAACCAGTTATCAAACATGTAAAAAAACAAGGAATGGAATTTGGTATCTGGGTTGAGCCAGAAATGATCAGTAAAAACTCTGATCTTTATCGAGCACATCCTGATTGGTTACTTGAATTACCTGGCTACAATCAACCTGAAGGCCGTCATCAATACTTACTTGATTTACAAAATCCAGCGGTATTTGATTATCTACTCGAAAGATTAAATTGGTTACTCGGTAGTTATGATATTGACTATATTAAATGGGATATGAATAGAGAAATTGTTCAGGCAGGCCACGAAGGTCACCCAGCTGTAGTTGGACAAACTAATGCGGTTTATCGTTTAATGGATATTCTGCAAGAAAAATATCCTAATGTTGAAATTGAATCATGTTCTTCTGGTGGTGGTCGTATAGATTTTGAAGTGTTAAAACGTACTCAACGTTTTTGGGCCTCAGATTCGAATGATGCATTAGATAGACAAATCATACAACGAGGTATGAGCTACTTCTTCCCACCTGAGGTAATGGGTGCTCATATCGGTGGCAAAACTTGTCACACCACCTATCGTGAATTAGATATGAATTTACGAGGTTTAACAGCATTATTTGGACATATGGGTGTTGAGCTCGATCCAGTGAAAGAATCGGCAGAAGAACAAAAAGGTTTTACTCATTATATCCGTTTACATAAACAGCTACGCCCATTATTGCATAGTGGTAATAGTGTTCGTTTAGATGTTGATGATAGCGCAGCTATGCAAAGCTATGGTGTGGTCAGTCAGGATAAAAAAGAAGCAGCATTTATTATAGCGCAATTGGCATTACCGACTTATGCATTAAGTGGTAACTTACGCTTAGTTGGATTATTAGCTGATAAGCAATACAAAATCGAAATTCTAGATCTACCTGATCACATTGATCCGAAAGTAAATGGTCACGCCATGAAATCATTTCCAAAATGGATGACAACAGATACCACACTGTCAGGAGATTGGTTAATGAATATCGGCTTACCATTACCTGTACTCGATCCTGCTACCGCAATGTTAATAAAAGTTACGGCAAAATAGTACGAACTGGTTAAAATTTAACTAATTTGAGGGGAATTTAGTCAATTAATCATTCCCCTTATTAATAAATTACAACTGAAACGATTCAGGCGTCAATGCTTTGTTGGCAAAGCCAAAATTTTGCTTTATTATCATACATTAAGTCATAAAAGTGAGCAGATATCTGTATCAGCTATTTAAGATAAGTAAGAACGTATTCTGTAATATTTCATAACTTCATTATGAATCATTTTTGGCTTAGTTATTAACAGTTCTACTTAACTTGATACCAACACCAAACTAATAATAAACTTTAAAAAAGTTACGGTAATAATTTAAAAGGTTTTTTTATGGCGACAATAAAAGATGTTGCACATTTAGCTAAAGTTTCTGTTGCGACAGTCTCGCGAGTGATTAACAACGCCGAAAACGTTAGTGATACCACACGCGAAACCGTAAAAAAAGCCATGGAAAAATTAAGTTATTATCCTGATGCTAATGCTCGTGCATTATCACAACAAAACTCTAATACTATTGGAATTGTTGTGGCTGACGTATCCGATCCTTTTTTTGGCGCTATGGTTAGCACGGTAGAAAAAGTTGCATCCAAAACAGGACATTTTTTGCTAATTGGTAATGGTTACCATAATGAACAACAAGAATATAATGCAATAACTCACTTAATAGAGCATCGCTGCTCATCACTAGTTGTTCATGCAAAAATGTTACCCGATAGCAGATTGATAAAATTAATGGAGCAAGTGCCAGGGATGGTATTAATCAATCGGCTATTGAAAGGTTTTGAAAAGCGTTGTATTGCTCTAGATGACCGTTATGGTTCATATCTAGCCGTAAAACATTTAATCCAGCATGGACATACTAAAATTGGATATTTATGCTCTAACCATGAAATTTCTGACTCGTCCGATCGGTTACAAGGCTATAAAGATGCATTAATTGAACACAATATTGATGTTAATGAAAACTTTATTGCCTTCTCCTCACCTAATGAAGAAGGAGGAGAACAAGCAATGATGTCACTATTGGAACGTAATCGAGAAATTACCGCAATTGCCTGTTATAACGACTCAATGGCCGCTGGTGCAATGTCAGTGTTATATGATAACGACATAAAAATTCCAGCAGAAATTTCCATTATTGGATTTGATGATTTGCTACTTGCGCGCTATTTACATCCAAAATTAACCACCATCCGTTACCCACTTCATACAATGGCTGAACAAGCTGCGGAACTGGCATTATGCTTGGCAAAAGGCGAATCACCTTCAGCAAATTTAATTAATATATATACGCCCACCCTCTCTAAACGGTATTCAGTCTATCCAATTGAATAATTGATACAAAGTATAAATTAATCAAAGTATACCTACCAATGTAATCGCATACATAAAAAATTAAAATTATAAAAATAAAGTCAATCAAATAAAAATGTATTCGATTACACAAATGTTAACTTGATCACTGTTTTCAATAATTGAATCATTATAATTAAAAAGTCAAAAAAGATTTTAGACATTATCAGATATACTTGAACAAATGGAGAGGCTTATGAATCCGTCCCTAGATGATATTATCAACAGACAAGATTGGAATAATCTATCTGTATTAAGCATGAACAAACTTGATACCCATCCAAAATTTCATAGTTGGCGAAACAAGCAAAGTGCTAAAAATAATGCTGATTCAAGTGCCATTATTTCACTTAATGGTGACTGGTTTTTTAGTTATTATCAAAATCCTAAACAAGTACCTGTATCATGGTTAAAAAAAGAAATAGATAAAAATACTATTCCAGTTCCATCAAATTGGCAATTACATGGCTATGATGCGCCTGTTTATACTAATATCCGATATCCATTTCCTTATAATCCCCCATTTGTTCCTGAAGATAACCCAACTGGTTGCTATTCTCGCTATTTTAAAATTGATAAAAAATGGTTAAATAAAGGGGACACAAGAATTATATTTGATGGTGTCAGCTCAGCATTTCATCTTTGGTGTAACGGCAATTGGGTTGGCTATTCACAAGACAGTCGCATCGCTGCTGAATTTGATTTAACGCCTTTTTTAAAAGAAGGTGAAAATCGAATTGCTGTATTAGTATTGAAATGGTGTGATGGTAGTTATTTAGAAGATCAAGATATGTGGCGATTAAGTGGTATTTTCCGTGGAGTTTCACTACTTAACAAACCAAAATCACATTTGAGTGATATTCATGTTAAAACGGAGCTTGACGCTTGCTATCAAAATGCAATATTAACATTGCAAGTTAACGTAAAGCATGACAGTGAGATGGACATGCTAAATGTCGGTATTGAGTTATGGCAAAAAGACAAACTCATTCTTGAACAAACGCAACCAATCGGAGTATCTTTTGTTGATGAAAAAGGTGGATATAATGACCGAATGACATGCCATATCCCCGTCAATAAACCACAATTGTGGAGTGCCGAAACCCCAAATCTTTACCGACTAGTTGTTAGCTTAAATCATAAGAAAACCGGCTTGATTGAATCAGAGGCTTATAATATTGGTTTCCGAACTGTTGAAATCAAACATGGGCAACTCTGTTTAAACGGTAAACCACTTCTTATTAAAGGAACTAACCGTCACGAATTTTATCCTGATATGGGCTATGCTGTTACCGAACAAGCCATGTTGCACGATATCAAGTTAATTAAACAGCACAACTTCAACGCTGTACGTTGCAGCCATTACCCTAACGATCCTCGTTGGTATGAACTTTGTGATGAATTTGGACTATACGTAGTTGATGAAGCCAATATTGAATCGCACGGCATGTTCCCAATGTCTCGATTATCTGACGATCCTCGTTGGTTAGCAGCTTATAGTGAACGAGTAACTCGCATGGTTCAACGTGACCGAAATCATCCTGCCATAATTATTTGGTCATTAGGAAATGAATCAGGGCACGGGGCAAATCATGATGCACTATATTCATGGATAAAAAGCAATGACCCAACTCGTCCAGTACAATATGAAGGTGGTGGTGCCAATACTAAAGCTACTGACATTATTTGCCCTATGTATGCCCGAGTTGAACAAGATCAACCTCATCCTAATGTGCCTAAATGGGCGATAAAAAAATGGATATCCATGCCTGATGAAGAACGACCACTTATTTTATGTGAATATGCTCATGCAATGGGAAACAGTCTAGGTGCATTCTATAAATATTGGCAAGCCTTTAGACAATATCCTCGATTACAAGGAGGATTTATTTGGGAATGGGCTGATCATGGTATTCGTTGCCATACCAAATCTGGCGAAAGTTATTGGGCTTACGGTGGTGATTTTGGTGAAGCGTATCATGATAGACAATTTTGTTTAGACGGTTTAGTGTTTCCTGATCGCCAAGCACACCCAAGTTTAATTGAAGCTAAAAAAGTACAACAACCTTTCCAATTTAAACTTGTAAACCAAAAACCATTAGTTATTGAAGTAAAGAGTGAGTATTTATTCTATACTACTAACAATGAAACATTAGAATGGGAATTGTTGGTTGATGGTAAAATCCAACTGAGTGGTAAAGTTAAACTGACTATTTCACCTAATAACCCTATTGAACTCAAACTTATAGATGACATTGATAATAACTTTGATGGTGAAGACTTACACTTATCACTCAGAGTTATCCAAAATAGAGCTACTACTTGGTCTCCAGCAAAACACGTTGTGGCTTGGGAACAATTTAAATTAACCAATAGGTTTATTCCACAATTAGCATTTAGTAACAACAAAACATCACTAAAATTAACTGAAAATAAAACCGAATTTGTTGTTAATTGGAAGAACCAGAGTTGGCAAATCAACAAAAAAACTGGCCAACTTAGTCAATGGAGCAAAAACAAAAAACCACTATTAGCCAGCGCTATTGCAGATCAGTTTATACGAGCACCAATCGATAATGATATTGGCATTAGTGGTGACTTTGACAGTAATAACAATCCATATGCATGGGTCGAACAGTGGAAGGCGGCGGGTTACTTTGATTTAAGCCACAAATGTTTAGCAATAAGAGCATCACAAACTGAGAATTATGTGATCATTGAAGTTTTGCACAGCTACTCGGTGAAAAAACGCAAAGTTATTCAAAGTAAGTGGGTACATCAGTTTGATCTAGATGGTATCTTAACTATCTCAGTTGAAGTGGACATTGCCAATGACATGCCAGCACCAGCTCGTATAGGTTTGACGTATCAATTAAAAGGGATACCAAAACAGGTGAAATGGCTTGGCTTAGGACCACATGAAAATTATCCAGATCGAAAAACTTCAGCGATTTTTGGTGATTGGTCATTACCATTTTCTGAACTTTACACACCTTACATTTATCCATGTGAAAACGGCCTACGCTGTGATGTAAAACAATTAACACTTAATGAGATGACGATTACTGGTCATCATTTTAAATTTAACATCAATCAATATGGAACTAAACAATTGATGGAAAAAAGCCATAGACACTTATTAGAACCACAACAAGACGCCTATGTCAGTATTGATGCTTATCATATGGGAATAGGCGGTGATGATTCTTGGACACCAAATGTTCACAGTGAATATTTACTAACCGATAAACATTATCGATATCAACTAAAATTTAAATGTTGATTCACATAATTTCTTCAAAAAATTAAAGGCACAACTATTTGTGCCTTTTTATTTAAGCTAAATTCTCACCATCAAACAATTTATCAAGTTTCTCAATAAACTCTTGTTTTGGTAGGTGGTAAAAAATACCTTTATCAGGAAGCCCACGTAAGAATAGATAGTAAACTCCGCCAAAATAAGTTTCATATCGATAGTCGGGTAAACGACTTCGCAAAAATCGATGCAACGCCAAACAATAAAGTTGATATTGCAATTCATAACGATGCTCACACATTACTTGATTTAATGCTTGCTCAGTATAGGCCTCTATACTATCACCTAACCAATTTGATTTATAGTCAACAATATAATATTTACCTTGATACTCAAACACTAAATCGATAAATCCCTTTAACATGCCTTGTACCGTTTCAAAATCTAAAGGTGGACACTGTTTAGATAAATCATCGTATTGTTTGCATAAACTATCTAGTTGCGAGCTAGTCACGGCATGGCGAATAGGAAAATAAAATTGTAGTTCATTAATGCATTTGCTATTTAAAATACTGGCTAATGTCGAACAATCTTGATGTAGCTTAGTTGTTAATACTTGTTGAAGCCAATCATTTAGTACCCTTAACCAAGGTTCATCCAAACCCAATTTTTTAATCGTAGTTGTACATAATTCATCGGCATTACTTGGCGTTAAATTTTCCATAATGAAATGTAACAATGTACCAACATAAGCACCTTTTGGAAAATGATGAATATCATATTGCACCTCAGATAATAAAGAAGCATCTGGCGGTACACGACTCTCACTCCAATCACTAGCTAAATTAAAACCATTGTTATGTTTTTGTAACTCGGTATAGCTTGTCACTCGCCAACTATTAGATAATTTACGTTTAAATTCATTAGCAGCCAGTAACATATTAGGAGCTTTTGTGGCAGTATACTGCTCCCCCAATATAGGTAATTGTAGTTCAACCAAATCAGCAAATTTACCAATCGAGCGTAATTGGCCTTTTAATAAATAATCAATTGCTGATTGACTCTTTTTCAATGATGCTAAGCCAACACTACAATGATAGATTGAGCGCGTCATCGCCACATAAAGTAATCGTAGATCTTCAGCTAAACGTTCATCTTCAATTTGTTGTTTGACATCATCGGTTAATAACCAAGCATAAGTGGGTTGATAATCATTATTTTTATCATGATAAAACTGACTATCTGAATTACGAAATTGGGCAGCAAATGGTAACCATACTATAGGAAACTCTAAACCTTTTGATTTATGGATCGTAATAATTTTTACTAAATTTTCATCGCTTTCTAAGCGTTGTTCATGATTTTCTATATTAGAGTCAGGGCTGACAATTTGCCTAGATAACCAACGAACCAAAGCATGTGGGCTATCTAGTTCATCAGCGGCTTCTTGCAGCAATTCGCCTAAATGCATAAAGTTAGTTAATGTACGTTCACCATTTGGGCTAGCTAGGATATTTTCAGCTAACTTACGCTTTTTCATCATCCGCCGCAACATTACTAATACACCGTAATATTGCCAAATAATCTGGTACTGTTTGAACTCCTCTATCAACCCTTCCCATTTATCTTGATCATCGATAATTTGCTCTAGCTCGGCCATTGTTTGCCCTAATAGTGTCGTCATTAAAGCTAAACGCAAAGCCGCTTCATTTTCCGGCATTAAAACAGCTTGTAATAGATAAAGAATCTCTTGTGCTTCTTTAGATAGGAATACGCTATTGCGATTGGATAAATAAACGCTTTTAACCCCAAAAGCAGCCAATTTTTGTTGGATGATTTCGGCTTCGCGCCCAGTTCGGACTAAAATCGCAATATCAGCAGTGGTGATTGAACGATGCTCATCTTTATCCTTTATCAAAATTGTTGGATCTGTCAACCAAGTCACAATTTGCTTAGCGCAACAGCTAGCAATATGTTCTTGATAATCTGTTTTTGTGGTAACTTCATCAGGTAATAAATAGGCTGTTAACGCATTAACTTCTCGTTGATTGATGATCAATCCTTTATGCTGATTTCTTTCAGCACTTTCCATTGGAAAAAAAGAAATATTTTCAAAAATAAAAGGATTATCATGATTGCTAAATAGTGCATTGACTGCATCAACCATAGACGATGAGGAGCGATGATTAACCTGCATAGTAAAATTATTTTCACCGGTTGATAATTTCGCTTTTAGATAAGTAAAAATATCCGCACCACGAAAACTATAAATAGCTTGCTTCGGATCACCAATAAACAGTAAACCGGTTGATTCAGGATAACGACCATAGATACGATCAAAGATTTTATATTGCACAGGATCAGTATCTTGAAATTCATCAATCAAAGCCACGCAATATTTTTGCGCAATACTTTGTGCTAATCGCTTTCCATTTCTAGCTCGTAAGGCGCGATTTAACTGGCTTAATAAATCGTCAAAACTCATCTTACCAAGTTTAACTTTTTGCGCATAAATACCTTTTTGAATGACGCTAACGATATCCATTAAAATTTCGCTACGTAAATCAATAGCACTATTGCATAACCAATCGATCTTTTCAAAAACAACATGAACAGGAGGATCTTTATCTTGCTTAGTTTTTTCAATTAAAATCGATTGGCTAAATTTCGTTAATTCACTAGGTATTTTGAATGATTGGGTGGGTAATTGAGCCCAAGCAGTCACTTTAGCAAACCAATTTGGTAAAAAGCGGTTATTATAAGATTGTTTATTAACTCCTGATCGAGCAATGATTTCTGGAAGATCTGCAACAGAATCTAACCACAGTTTTTTAACTAATTCGATCTGCTCAAAATGTTTTCGATAAAACTGCTCGATCTTTTTAGTAATGTCAAAATTCTCTTCTTGCGATTGATCAAATTCAAAATTTAAATAAGGATTAATATCTGATAATAACGATTTTGGATCTTGCCAATAATCAAGAATTAAATAAACTAACGCTCTATCAAGCGGAACAAAATAGTGACGCCAAAAATCTTGGACAACTTGTAACTTTAGGTCTTGCTCATCAGTAATTAGCGTCTGCTCAAACAGTACCCCAGATTCAAAAGCATGGCTAGTTAAAATGCGTTGACAAAAACCATGGATAGTATAAATCGCTGCATCATCCATTGATTGCTGAGCTTGAGTTAGTCTTTGGATAGCATCATCTGTATCTTCAACTAAATCAATTAGCTGTTGATAGATAGGATCTTCATGACGACCTTGTAAAAGTCCTAAACGCAGTTCTTGGATATTTTGTCTTATTCGCGATCTAAGTTCTTGAGTTGCAGCTTTTGTAAAAGTCACAACTAAAATTTGATTAACCTCGAGCGGTGTAGGATAGTTATTTTTACCAATCCCAAGTAATAACCGGAGATAAATGAATGCGAGCGAATAGGTTTTACCAGTCCCAGCCGACGCTTCGATCAGCGTTCGACCTGTTAATGGTAAATCAAAAAGATTAAGTTTTTTTACTCCACTACATGAAACCATTCTAACTTTCCTGCCGCATTGGGTGATAGTTCAACACAAGCAATAGCAGCTGTAGGAAACATTGGTGGTGAAACATCTGGACATAATTCATTAACCAAATAACCAACTAAAGGAAGATGGGAAACAATAATTACATTCTCGATCCCTCGAGCGGGAAGTGTCATTAATAAATCGGCAATATGGGAAAGACTTCCACCTGGCACCAAAAAATTATCAGTTTCAACTTCAGGTATGTGGCAGTATGAAGACAATTCAGAGAAAGTCTGTTGTGCTCTTAGATAAGGACTAACTAACCCTAAATCAAATTTGAAATCTTGCTGATTAAGCCATATACCAGCCAAACTGGCTTGTTTTCTACCAAAATCAGTCAATGATCGACTTGCATCAGATGAAGCAGAAAAACCTGCTTCACCATGCCTCATAATACAAATCTTCATAAAACAGGGATTAACGTAATTTTAATTGGAAGATCATACATTCTGCACCACAACAGAAAGTGAATTTAGCTGTCAATTTATAGCCATTTTCTACTTTATCGATGCTGCTATTGATTTCGCAAGGTTCTGTTTCAACATCTTTAGCTGCTTGTGTCAAAGAGGCTAATTTTGCTTTTGCTTCTGATTCAGTTGTGAAAATATTTTCATATTCTGCACTACAATCTTCATTATCAATAATTGTGCCGACATCAACACAACAACAAGCTGGTGTTTCATTAGCTTTACATTTATTTAGAGAATCTGTCATCCTATACCTCTGTTCACCGATTGAATTGGTATTAGTATACTCTGAATAAACACCAAGGGCAAAATGTAAAAAAGCTTTACCACGGCAAAAATTTTTAGCGTATATTAGTTCCTAATTTTTATATTTTTGAATTAATTTGTAATATTATGGAACAGTATAATCACGTTCGTAAAATGGCTATTTTAGTAGCGGCAACCTTCTTCATGGAAAATCTAGACGCTACGGTGATAACCACAGCAATTCCCGCAATGGCGAAATCATTTTTAACTAATCCACAAGATTTATCTATCGGTATTAGCGCCTATATGTTAGCACTTACAATTGGCCTTCCCGCGAGTGGCTGGATCGCAAATCGATTTACAGCTTATCGTGTCTTCTCGATTTCAATTATATTATTTATGTTGGCATCAATATTGTGTGCTTTATCGACTAACCTAACCATGTTTACTATCGCAAGATTGATTCAAGGTTTAGGGGGATCATTAATGGTGCCAGTAGGTAGAACAGTAGTACTAAGTCGAACTGAAAAACAGCATCTTGTTAGCACAATATCAATTCTCGTTTGGCCAGGTTTAATTGCACCATTGATGGGACCAATTATTGGTGGATTCTTTGCCCAATATCTCACTTGGCATTGGATATTTATCCTCAATATTCCATTAGGCTTTATTGCATTATTTTTCGCTCATCACCTATTACCTAAAGAACTACCTGAAAAACGCTCATTTGATATTGTTGGATTTATCGCTTGTGGCTTAGGCTTATTATTGTTTGTGTATGGACTTGAAATGGTTTCCCACTCAAATAGTCGTTTATGGCTAGCTCTCGGCACTTCCTTTGCAGGTTGCCTAATATTAATCTTCGCCTATTATCATCTCACGCATACACAATACCCATTAATTAGCCTATACGCATTTTCAAAACGCACATTTAGAATGACCTTCTTTGGAGGTTCACTAATACGGATGGGTTTAAACAGTGCTCCATTTATTTTACCACTAATGTTTCAAGTCGGTTTTGGATGGTCACCATTAACAGCTGGTTCCTTATTACTTTCACTATTCGCAGGAAATATCATTTTCAAAACCATTAATACAACTTTAATTCACAAGTTTGGGTTTCGTAAAATTCTAATCGTTAATGGTCTATTATTGTCATTTAGTTTTGTATTGTGTGCGCTCTTCACGCCAAAAACACCAATCATTTGGATTATATTGGTTCTATTCTTTTCTGGTGGTGCACGTTCGATCCAATTTACTACAATAACAACCTTAAGTTTTTCAGAAATTGAAAAAAACGAAATGCAAAGCGCTAATATTTTATCAACCCTTTTTCAACAACTAAACAACGTGCTAGGCATTGTTTTAAGTGCCTTATTTCTATTTATTGCGTCAAGCTATAATGGACATAATCAGATAATGGTTGAAGATTTTCGGTTAGCATTATTTATGGTGGCAGGAATGACTTTATTGGCGATGATTGATTTTATCACGTTACCCAAAAATGCTGGCAACAATTTAAATGAAAAAAAACCTCTGCCATAAGATGCAGAGGTTTAAGATGAATTAAAGTCCTAAAACTTAGGTGCTGATGGGCGACCCCGTTTTTTCGCAAAACCTTTATCCTTAGACTCAGGTTTACTACTTCTACTTCCACGCTTAGCTTCAGATGGTTTACCTGTAACTAAACTCATTTTCATCGGTTGATTTAGCACTCTAACGCGCTCAAAGTGCTTAAGGATATCTTTAGGCATACCTTTTGGTAATTCTACTGTTGAATAAGTCTCGTAAAGTTTGATATTACCAATATAGCGACTACTAATATCAGCTTCATTGGCAATTGCACCAACAATATGGCGCACTTCAACACCGTTTTCTTTACCAATTTCAATACGGTACATATCCATCTCGCCAACATCTCGACGCTCACGACGTTTTGGAGACTCACGATTATCGCCTCGTAAACGACGCTCACCACTTCGACCATCACGATACTCTCTTGTTGGTTTAAAGACCGGATCAGGAGGAAGAATTAACGGACGATCACTTTGTGCTAAACGTAACAGTGCAGTTGCAATCGTTTCAAGATCTGCACCACTATCAGCTTGGATTTGAGTTAATAACGATTGATACTGATCTAAATCCGCACTCTCAAGTTGTTGTTGAACTTGCTGAGTAAATTTAACCAAACGACGTTTTTCAAGTAATTCTTTAGATGGTAGTGCCACTTCCGGAATGGGTTTCTTGATAGTTTGCTCAATATTTTTAAGCAAACGACGCTCACGACTATCCACAAACAAAATCGCTCGCCCTGCTCGTCCAGCGCGTCCAGTTCGTCCGATACGATGAACGTACGATTCAGAATCAAGTGTAATATCATAGTTAATTACTAAACTAATACGCTCAACATCTAACCCACGTGCTGCAACATCGGTTGCAATTAAAATATCTAACCGACCATTACGTAAACGATCGAGTGTTTGTTCTCGTAGTTGTTGCGTCATATCACCATTTAAGGCTGCACAACTATAACCATGTTTTTCTAATACTTCTGCTACTTCTAAAGTTGCAGTTTTAGTACGCACAAAAACAATCGCAGCATCAAAATCTTCAGCTTCTAAGAAGCGCACAATTGCTTCATTCTTACGCATACCGCGTACTAACCAATAGCTTTGATCAATATCGGGAGCCGTTTGATTAGTCCCTTTGATTTGCACTTCTTTTGGATTATGCATAAAACGTTTAGTAATCCGACGAATTGGGGCTGGCATAGTTGCTGAAAACAGCGCCGTTTGATGATCTTCTGGAATTGAAGCCATAATGCTTTCAACATCATCAATAAAGCCCATTCTTAGCATTTCATCAGCTTCATCTAATACTAAACCTTTAAGATTAGAAAGATCTAAAGTCTTACGGTTTAAATGATCTAATAAACGACCAGGCGTCCCCACAACAATTTGAGGGCCTTGTTTTAATGCACGCAATTGCACATCATAACGTTGACCACCATAAAGAGCTAATACTTTAACCCCTTTTACATATTTAGAATACTCAGCACAAGCATCAGCAACTTGAATAGCTAGCTCACGTGTTGGTGCTAAAACCAATAATTGTGGCGCTTTCAAATTAGCATCAATATTCATTAAAAAAGGGATTGAAAAGGCTGCAGTCTTACCACTACCTGTTTGAGCCATACCTAATACATCATTACCCTCTAAGAGTAAGGGAATACATTCAGCTTGGATTGGTGATGGTTTCGTAAAACCAAGATCATTTAATGCATTAAGGATTTCCTCAGATAAACCAAGGTCAATAAAAGATATTTCTTTTGTCATGTAAACTCGCTTATAAATTTGCCTATATACGCTTAATATTTGGTTAGGATTACATTTGATCGTTATTAATCAAGATAATTCATGAGGATTACTGCATACATCACAAATTATGACTATACCAAAATAAAGAAGCCTATATAAATTTATGCCAGCTCACTAAATTGAAAATTTACAACTCACCCCAATAACTAACAACCAATACTTACTCAATCAAATAGCCATTTATTCTAATGCAATTGATATTTGGAAAAATACAATTGATAAGAAACATGTAAAGAATCGAGAATATATTTTGGGCAAATCAGAACTACGCTATAACAATATTTTCACTTTTAAACTGGCATGACCCTTGTTACTTTTCGTCAAGTAACTTAATTTCATAGAGCGCCTGTTGATGTTCAACAAAGTTATAAATATTATTTGCTAAAGCATATTTAAATAACATTTTGGCACGCTCATTGTTACCTTTACTTTGGTAATATTTACCTAAATAAAAGTAAGCTTCACAAAGGCGCTCGGCTAATTGCCGATCATTTTCAACACCTTGTTGAAGGTTTTGCATTAATTTAGATTCGCTTATCTTACCTAAATAAAATGCAATGATATTACTGCCATAACTCGATTTATCGTTAATAAGATCGTAACGTTTTTGTAGATGAGTTAAGGCAGCTTGTTTATCTATTTCTTTTTCAATCAAATAAAGCCATAAAATTCGAATAGGCTCATTGACATCATATTTATAAAATTTTTCTGCATCAAGCTTTGCAGCTTGATAATGCCCTGTACGATACAGAGTTACTGCACGATTAAAATAGGCATAAGCATAAGAAGAATCCAGCTCTAATGTTGTATTAAACGCCATCATCGCATTATCGAAATCACCGTCTCTTAACGCATAAGTACCCAGAAAATTATATACATCTGGAATTTCTGGGTTAAAGCTTAAAAGATGGTTAAAATCGCTTTGTGCAAATGCTTTAAAACCTAATGAATCGTAAATAATTCCTCGTTCAAAAATAAGCTGCATCCTAGATGGGGTATCAAGATCGCGACTTGATAACTGCTGACTAATTTGCGCTATTTTCAATTCATCGTCATAGGTAACTTGCTCAGGAGCAACAAGTAACGGCTGAGAATTTGAACAACCTGACAAAATAATGACTGCAAGAATACAGCACAACATCCTCAGGTTGAATAATCTCATTTTTTAACTCCTGGTGAATAATATCTTATTCAGCTGCTGGCTCAACATCAGAATTCGGCTCAACAGCATCTTTCATACTTAAACGAATTCGACCTTGGCGATCAATTTCAAGTACTTTAACATTCACTTCTTGACCTACTTTCAAGTAGTCTGCAACTTTCTCAACACGGTGATCAGCAATTTGAGAAACATGAACAAGTCCTTCTTTACCACCAATAATTGATACAAAAGCACCGAAATCAACAATACGGGTTACCTTACCAGTATAGATTTTACCAATTTCAACATCAGCAACTAAATTATTAATACGTTCGATTGCATCTTTAGCCTTATTGCCATCAGTTGCCGCAATTTTAACTGTACCATCATCAGTAATTTCAATGGTAGTACCAGTCTCTTCAGTTAGTGCACGAATTGTAGCACCACCTTTACCGATAATATCGCGTATTTTATCTGGATTAACATTCATCGTATAGATACGAGGAGCAAATTCAGAAATTTCCTGACGAGGTTTATTAATTGCTTGTTCCATCACCCCTAAAATATGCAAACGAGCACCTTTAGCTTGATTTAATGCAACTTGCATAATTTCTTTAGTGATACCTTCAATTTTGATATCCATTTGAAGTGCACTCACACCTTCACGGGTACCGGCTACTTTGAAGTCCATATCACCTAGATGATCTTCATCACCTAAAATATCAGATAACACCACAAAGTTATCACCTTCTTTCACAAGCCCCATTGCGATACCTGCAACAGAAGACTTAATTGGCACACCAGCATCCATAAGCGCTAATGAAGCACCACAAACTGAAGCCATTGAAGAAGAACCATTTGATTCAGTAATTTCTGAAACCACACGAACAGTATATGGGAACTCTTCTTTACTTGGCATTACAGCAGCAACTCCACGCTTAGCTAAACGACCATGACCAATTTCACGACGTTTTGGCGAACCAACCATGCCAGTTTCACCTACTGAGTATGGAGGGAAGTTGTAGTGTAATAAGAATCGTTCAGTATACTCACCGGTTAACTCATCAATAATTTGAGCGTCACGTTCAGTTCCCAAAGTTGCTGTCACTAGTGCTTGAGTTTCACCACGCGTAAATAAAGCACTACCATGTGTTCTTGGTAATACATTGGTACGAATATCAAGCGCACGAATCATATCTTTTTCGCGACCATCAATACGTGGCTCACCAGCGATAACACGTTGACGAACGATTTGACTTTCTAAATCAACAATAATATTGATAACTTCGTTTTCATCAAGCTCTTCGTCTTTCTCTTTAAGTACCGCTAACACTTCTTCTTTAATCAAATCGATTTGTGCATAACGAGCTTGTTTTTCAGTGATACGATAAGCTTCACCTAAACGAGCTTTAGCTAACTCAGATACGGCATTAAACAGCTCCTCATTTTTAGCAGGTGCAACCCAATCCCATTTTTCACAGTTAGCTTTCGCTACAAACTCATTAATATTATCAATAACAACTTGTTGTTGATCATGACCAAAAACTACCGCAGCTAACATCTGATCTTCAGTTAACAAATCAGCTTCTGATTCAACCATTAACACGGCACTTTTGGTACCTGCAACAACCAAATCTAAACGGCTTGATGCTAGCTCTTTAACTGATGGATTTAGCACAAACTCATCATTGATAAAACCAACACGTGCTGCGCCAATTGGACCATGGAACGGTACACCAGATAAACAAAGCGCAGCCGATGCACCAATCATCGCCACCAAATCAGGGCTAACATCTGGATTTACAGACACCACAGTTGCAATGATTTGAATCTCATTAACAAAACCTTCTGGGAATAAAGGACGAAGTGGACGGTCAATTAAACGAGCAATTAACGTTTCGCCTTCGCTCGGACGACCTTCTCGTTTAAAGAAACCACCTGGAATACGGCCTGCTGCATAAGTACGTTCTTGATAGTTAACGGTTAAAGGAAAGAAGTCTTGCCCTTCTTTCACTTTCTTATTAGCTACTACAGTCACAAAAACCGCAGTATCGTCCATATTGACCATAACCGCAGCTGTTGCTTGACGCGCCATAATACCCGTTTCTAATGTAACTGTATGACGACCATATTGAAATTTTTGATATGTCGGATTAAACAAAATAAATTCCTCTTGTTATAAATCATGTTGAAGTTTGATATTTCGACAGGAAGCAGCGCAATGCTGGAACATATTGATACACACTTCAACCATGTGGGGGATACTCAACAAAAGATTATTTCACTGTCACGACTAATGACAAATCTATAAATTATAGAGCTCTCATTAGTCGCGCGAAACATGAGACATAATCTTCTATTTTTATTAATTTTTCTCTACAAAGCAATTAAACATGCTTTTCGAGCTCAGCATTATAGCAAAGCCCTAAATTTATACAACGAAAAAGAGGCCTAAGCCTCTTTTCAAGTAGATAAATATTAGCGACGTAAACCTAGTTTTTGAATCAACTGGTTATAACGGTCAAAGTCTGTACGACGTAAATAATCTAATAATTTACGACGGCTAGAAACCATACGTAATAAACCACGACGGCTATGGTGATCTTTCTTATGCTCAGAAAAATGACCTTGTAAATCATTAATACGCGCAGTTAAAAGAGCGACTTGAACTTCAGTTGAACCAGTGTCGTTAGTACCACGACCATATTCAGCAACGATTTTCGCTTTTGCTTCTACAGTTAGAGACATAATAAACCTCTTAAAATAAATAAAAAAATGGAATGACCGATCTCTAATTCAGACATTCCTCGGTATTCATATAATCAATATATGAATTGTGCGCAATTATACTGGAATTTATTGAAATAGCAATTTGATTTAGTAATTTAAAACGCTTATTTAAGTTTAAAACCATATTCTTCTTGGATAAGCTTTTTCAACGCTTCAATATAATTTTGCGCCGACAAACTTAATTGCGCTTTTTGCGAAGTTATCCAACCGATTAAAATCTTCTCATCAACGGCTAAAGGAATAGACAAAATATCCGAACCATTCAAATCAGTACTGAGCACGCCAGTACTAATTGTATAACCATTTAACCCATGCAATAAATTAAACAACGTCGCTCTGTCACTTACATGAATACTTTTCTTATGATAGACGGTACTTAAAATCTCTTCCGAAAAATAAAAAGAGTTATATTCACCCTGTTCAAAAGAGAGATATGGAAAATCCTCCAAATCTTCAAGCGTCAACGACTTCATAGCAGCTAAAGGATGATGGGTGCTAATAAACACATGAGGATCGGCTTCGAACAAAGGATTAAAAGTAAGACGATGCTCTTTAAGCAGTCGCAAAATCACCTTTTGATTAAAATCGGTCAGATACAAGATACCCACTTCACTACGTAAATTGGCAACATCAGTAATAATGTCGTAAGTCCGCGTTTCACGTAAGGTAAACTCATATTCATCTGTATGATTCTTCTTGATTAAATTAACAAACGCATTAACTGCAAACGCATAATGTTGCGTTGAAATACTGCATAACTGCTTAGAGGGTTCTTTTTTTGAAAAATGTTGCTCCAACAATTGAGCTTGATCTAAAACCTGCTTAGCATACCCCAAAAATTCCACACCATCAGCCGAAAGTGAAACCCCTTTTGATGTTCTTACAAAAATCTCGATACCGAATTCGGCTTCCAAATCCTTAACCGCAGTAGAAAGACTAGGCTGAGTAATATAAAGATTCTTAGCAGCCTCATTAATCGAGCCTGAGCGAGCTATTTCTAAAATGTAACGTAATTGTTGAAGTTTCATAATATTACAAGCGACCGAAACTAATCTTAATTAAGAATATAAGCTACTATAAACATTGTAAGTATAATTGTACAGAAAAAGGAAAATAGCTTGTTTGTAGGATTAATCGGTGTATTTTTAAGTTTCAAAAACCCCTTTCCTCAACTTTTTAGGCTTCACTTTCATAAGATTTTATTGTGTCCTAATTTACCATTGATAGGGTTTATAAACTGCTTATGCAGCTGTAAAGTACCCGTGTTCGTGAATACACGAACGGTAATATTTCTAAACAACTTATGCAGCTGTAAAGAAAATGGGCGGATTACGTTTATTAAAACCAAGTTTCTAAACAACTTATGCAGCTGTAAAGGTGCGTCAGTAAACTCCATTACGTCGGCCGAGTTTCTAAACAACTTATGCAGCTGTAAAGATAAAACTAGACGATGATGAAAAACCTGCCGATTTCTAAACAACTTATGCAGCTGTAAAGTAGAACATTACATACTATAAACATCGTTTATAAAAAGACAAAGAGTAATTTTAGTTTTCAAAACCCTTTTTTTTAACGATTTTACAATATATTGATTTTTAATAATTTTATTTTTAGCTAAAAAAAAGGGTTATTAAAGTTTATATTTTGAACCCCACAAAATCCCATTCCTCAACTTTTTTGCTGTGAAACAGCCCAAAAAACTTTTTAGCTTAAAGTAAATTTACAGCAACATACCAAGGTATTTTTTGGATTTGAAAAAGCTTTCTTCAAAAAAAATTGAAGCTTATCTTACTGAGCATGATAAAAAGATTTAAGGGCATTATGAAAATACCCTTAATACTTAATTAAAAATCAGGGATGGTTGCTATTTTGCTTAGTCCATAACTGTTAAATATACCCTGCACAGGTGTTGTACATTTTTCTTGTTTTATCCACATGATAAAGTTTTGACCAGTGCTTTTGCTAATGAAATGAAGATGAGGATAATTCAATTGAACGCTACCCCACTTTTCAATCATTTTATTTTTTACTTCATCTGACCATTTACCTTGTGCGGTTAAACGTTTTTCAGCTCGTCTTAAAGCGCTTTGCCCTTTAGGATTAACGCGAATTAAACGTAGGTAACCTTTAATATTAGTTGGTACCGGGGTTATTGGTAAGGCGATAGTATAATCACTAACCACCGTCTGCAAGGCAGTTTTAAATTGTTGTAACTGAACTTCATCACCAAATAATCGAATAATTCCGCCTAATGTTCGATGAACATTATAACAAGGGAAACTAACCGCAATATTACCTTGATAATTAACCAAAACTTGATGAAGTGATTGCATCACTTGGTTAATCACTTCTGTTTCAGTTATCTCAAGTTGTGGGATTGCTCTTAGTTCAAAATAGTGAGTGAGCATAATAATTACTCCTTACCACTTGCACCAAATACACCACCGCGAATCAATACCGCTATGACATAATGTTGTTGTTCAAGTGATGGCTTTTCCCCTTTTAGTACCCAGTTATCAAATAGCGTGTAAAAGTCATGTTTTTGTTTAGGTTGACGGAAAGCATGCCCCATAGTTGTGACGGCACCATAAGGTTCGATAGCAATTGGAAACTCTGCTTTTTCATCATACCAGGTATCAATGGTTCGAATAGCATTGCTGATTTTTTGCGAGTGCATAGCTGCACATTCGTTTTTCTCATAAAGTACTTTACTTTTTGTTTTTCCAGTATCTAAGATTAACTCTTGTGAAGGATACACTTCTTGACCTAAGCCCATTTTTAATTTGGCTACTATGTCGAAGATAATAAATTCTTTGTTAGATAGTCCAGCTTCGATAAGTTTAGCAAGATCTTCTATTGCTTTATCTTCGTAATCAAATGAGTTAAGTTGATATTGTTTAACATCATTTACATGAATAACAGGTTTATTATTGTGAATGATCGAAATAGTGATTTGTTCAGCTGCCATGCGATTACGCCATAACCAACGACCATTAAGTATATTAATGGCATAACGTTTAGCAAGCGTTTTCATACCGTTAGATTTTATATAATCGTTGGTCACTTTTGTTAATTCTTCTTGATACTCGATATTATTACATACTGATGGTTTGCCTAAAAATGGCAGAACTTTACAACTCCATTTAACCACTAATGTATCTTTATCGGTATCTAACGCAGCGGTATCAACCGTTTGTAAATTAGCCTTTTGAATTTCGGCATCTAATTTTGCGGGATCATTAGTAACAGCATTTTTAAGGCGATTAGAAATTGTCCCTCGAACGGATTTTTCTGATATAAAAACAGGATATAAATTGTTATCGTCTGTATCAACTTGTTGTAAAAAAACTGCATCCGAAATATCAAAACTGCGTTCGAATGCTAAAACTGAAGCGGTTGCGAATTTATCTTTACTCATAATTTCATCCTTTTTAGTAATGCTAAATTTTTAATTAGTTTTTTGATTAATCATATAAATGTCTGCGTTATTCGATTGCAATTTACTACACTGATAACGCCAAAAAGCTTGGGATAAATGTCCCTTTAATCGCAAAGGAAATACCCATTTACCTAATCCATAGATACATTCAACAAATTGTGTTGCATATTCATTGCTACGTGCATTTTCAACCATTCCGGCTTGAAATAGTGGTGAAATAGCTTGATATCCGAGTGGAATAGGTACTAGCCAACCTCGCCCTTCCTTTATTGAAGTAGTTTGCCAATGATCTTTTTCTTGCGGTTGATGATGAAGCATTGCAGTTTCAACTAAAGCATCGAGTTGCGTGGCATTAGGATTCTTTAGTTGTAATTCAGCAGTGATATCTTTTAACTCTTGTTGTGCTTCAACTAAAACAAATGCAGGCAGCAACATATTAGCTAAGGTTTTATCTGATTCATCAGAAGAAATTAATTTTACATTTTCAATTGAGACTATGTGCCCACCCGCTATACGTTGTTGATAAAGTTTTTGCTTCATCTGCGTAACAAATGCTTGTTGTTGTTCTTCATCATCGAGCGTATCGATATTTTCGATTTTCACTTCTACTAATAAACTCACATCAAGATGAACTTTACCTTCCTCGATGATTGAGCGAGTATCACCATTTTTTGCTAATGGGTTGCGAGTTAACCGAAAAATATAATCTGAATAATCATTAGGGCGATAAACTTGTACATCACACTCATGACAAGCAATTAATACCCCGTCAAGATAAATTGGTTCTTTGGATTCAATTTTTCGATTTAAAGCGTGAATAGCACCTAAAAATCCAGAAATAGCCGGAAAACCATAAGTCAATGGGCTTGATATAGCATTAGCATTGTGAATTTTAACATGGTCAAAAAGTAGATAATAATTTAACGAAGCCATTAGAAAATCCCCTCTTTTTTAAGTTGACTCGCTTTTACCGCTGCGCTAAATTCGCTACACCATTCATTAAATTCAGGATCTGAAAATTGCTCACTGATATCATTAAATTTATTTTTCAACACGCATTGAATCCAAAAAGCAAAATCTTGTTTAATACCAACTAGCCAATCACCTTTATCATAGTATTGTTTGAAATCTTCTTCATCTTCTAACTCTGCTCGCTTAGGGTCTAGCCAAAGCTTTTGGTTTAAGTCTAGAGAGTATTCCCTACTCCATCCAGCAGGCATGGTTTGCTGGATATGCTTAGCAAACTTAAGGACATAAGATAAAATAATATCTAAAGCATCTTTACGATTATCCCTTTCTTCAACGACATTATTAGGCGCCTGAACCATATCAAAGAGTAATCTAAAACCAAACCGACAAAAATATTGCATTGAATTATCAAAAATATTTTGTTTGTGAACGGTAATCGACGGAAATTTGGAAGTTTTAAATTCGGGTGGTATTGAAGGTAATAAGAAATTTCGACCACCTTGATTGCTGGTTAATTGACTCACACCTTGAGGATTACTGCCACCCAACTTAACCACAGCTAAATTTTGAAAAGAAAAATAGGGTTCATGTACTGCATCTTTTATCCTTCTTTGTTCACGGGCTTTTTTGTTCTGTTCGGAAAACCTTTCTTGCACTTTCTGATAAACTACATGACATAACGAACTAGGATGCAATGGAACTAATAACCGATAATTATTTTCTAGATGAGCTAAATAGCTTTCTTGGCTATTTGGCCAATAAAATTGTTTATTGAGTTCTGAAGCTTTAGGATGTTCAAATTCATTAAATATAGCTTTTTTTAAATTGGCTAAATAAAGCGATGCTTTTTGTTTATCGTCAGATAAAGCATCCAAAACGGCAGGATGATCTTCTATAATCAATTGCAATAGTGTTGTTTCACCGGTTACAACTTGATTTAATAATGAAAATATATCTAAAGCTGCAGCATTGCCTGAACAATCAAGTGGTAACACCGTTAGTGTGGCGGAAGATATAACTGTCTGATTAATTGGATTATTTTGCGCCAAATAATTATCACCGAGGCTTGAAGAATGGATCCCTTTGCTAATATGAGAAGCTATAGATATCCAGAATATCCTTCTGGTTGCTGCATCTTCCATCCAAGTTTCAAAATCATAACGCTTTAATAAATCATTAATTTTTTGTTGTGATTCAGTAATTGCTAATGAATCATTGTTTTCTCTAGCTTTAGCTAATTTTACAAGCTCACTTTTGTAGCTACTATTATTAGCAAGCCGTTGCGTTAGAAAGTTTATGATTACCTTTCTAATATCTTGCCAAGAAATACTATTCATTGGCCCTCCTATATTAATAAAAATATTATAAATAAGACTTATATTTAAATATAAGTCCTTAGTTTCTCCATTATGATGCTTTAAATTTTATATACAAATGTAACAATTTAAGTGCTTTTTCATTAAACAACAACTCATCAGAAAAATTATTACATCTATATTTAGGATGATCTAAACCTAATTTTTTTATTAAATATTCTACTTCTTTAATTGTTGAACAACCTAGAATATTCATTAACTTTTTGATTGAGTAAAATTTAGAAGGTTCTTGTGTAACGATTAATGATTCATCATTAGCTGCTCTTCCATTAATTTCAAATTGCTGTAAATCATTTACTTCTAATTTTTCAATAGATATTTGACATTGAATCAACTTAGATTTATTTTTATGCATAATTTTGTCCTACTTTATTACGCGTGGATGAAATTTTAAACCTCAGATCTGGTCCATCTGGGGTTTTCCATTACAACATTTAATTAAAAATGGTGTTTTATGTAATTTAGATTACATATTTGTCATATTATTAATATAAGAAAACAAAGTCAATCTATATTATAATTTCACGGGGACAATTAAAAAATAATTTCAATAGTTTTGTAAGTAATAATAATGAAAAACCGCCTATTCGGCGGTTATAATCGTGATATATGGTAATTTCACGTTTCTAAGCTACCTATACGGTAGTGTTAATTATTATAAAATAATTACTTTTGTATTACTACATTTCATCGGATATGACAGCTATATTTTATTGGATAGACGGAAATATCTTACATTAAATTTAGTTTTAAAAGATTTGACCACCCTCTATTCTTTATAAAACCCGAAACAAGGATTAAAGCACCAGCGTGTTCCACTTGCTAAACTAACTGTGCAAAATTCGTTTGCCAGCCGATATTGGTTTTTATTTGGCAAATGTTCGGCTAGTTTTTCCATGGCTTGTTGTACGGTATTTGATAGCCATATTTGTACTTTTGGGTTATCTAACTGCCAATTTTGATATTGGATAGCGTAATTTTCTGTTTCAGGGCATTGTTCATCTGGTTTTTGCCATGCATTTTCAGCATAACTAAAATTGTGATTACCATCTTCATCTAACTGACAGACGTAATCATCTTCTTTTGGGCTTTTCATTCTAAATGGCGAGATCTTTTGCAAATGAACACAATGATGATGTGCCAAATTAGGTTGCCAATAACAAGTAACATAGTTGCTTGTTTTTGCATTAATGGCAAATAAGTCCGCCATGACATTATGCTCTAATTCAGCAAGCGTTAAACCATCTTCTGGTGATGAAACTATGCGTGGAATAGCATTAATATTTTCGAGTTGTTTGCTTGGTATAATTTCTTCGCTTTTATGTGATTTTAGTAAAAAATTAGGCTCTTGTTCAAAACCCGGTCTGGCAAAACAGGCTTCCGCTGAACCATAGTTGTTTCCTTTTTTTATCGATTCGATGTTACTGCCTAAGATTGCTACATTTGGGCTATGCGTAGATTTATCAGGACGGTGTCGCCAAACGCGTCCGACTAATTGAATAATTGAACGCATAGATGAGGGCTCGACAATTGCCCAATCATAATCATGATCACGCCCTACTTCAGTAACAGGTGTGCCAATGACGATAAAAATGTGATTCTGTATTTTGCTGTGTTTTATTGCTTCAATAATTTCCGGTTGCTTGAATAATGCTAACGGATCGCTACGGTTTAAAATTCTATCTAGTTTTTCTTCCAATTGGCTACGTAGCAATAAAAGTTGTCTGGCATGGTAAACTACAATATGAAATACAGTATCTTCAGGTAATGTTTGTTGCTGATACATCTGTTTAGTAATTGCGATGACATCTTCAGTATGGGCAAATCGGATTAAACCAATACTGACCTGTTTTTTTGATGTCTCGTCAGTCTGATGATATTGCTCGTGAAATAGGCTTGCTTGTTCCAGAATTTGCTTTGCTAAAATATGGTAATTGAGTTTTTCATTCGCTTTTTTATTTGTTTGATAATCGAGTAATTTTAGAATATGTCCTTTACGACGAATCGCTTCTTTTTCTAGCTGCATTATGCGTGAGTGAACAAAATGTTGATGCTCATTTTTGAAATGATTAAGATCATCAATTGGCATGACTGACTGATGATATTCGTCAAACCAACCGCAGATAATACGATTACTGCTTTGACTACTATTATTTTGATTCCATATTTTCCTTCCGGCTTGGTAGGCGTCAAATAAACCAGCTATCAGATCGGGGGTTAAAGTAGCAGAAGAAAGCAATACTTTACTACCATAAAGTCCTGCTAAATGAACTAATCTAGCTAAAGCAGGAAGATCGTGTTGATCAAAATCATCGGGTTCATCTAATATGAGATCAGAAGTAAGCAATCTTAATGTTGGTGCAATATATTTACCGCCTTGAGTGCCTTCACTAGCTTGAATAATATGATCAATAGTACAGGTGACAATTGGGGTATAAAGTAATTGACGAGCTTTACTGTTTTCAATAATAGTACCCAATTCGGTATCAGCAATGCCTGTTTCAGCGACATCAACGTATTCATCCATTAAAGATTCGATAGATTCGCTACCGTAACTTTCAGGATTATGATTCTGTGAATTTTGCTCGTTATAGGTGTTATGTTCTCGTCTCTTTTGTTCTGATTTTGCATCATTTTCTAACTCAAATAAGGTTTTTGACGCACTTCCACCAACTAAGGTTGCCACATGCTCATCTGTCAGTTGTAGTCTGTCTCTAAGTGCTTTACCTGTCTGCAATGTTAATACCCGTAAACCTAACGCAATGGTAAAACGCACACCACGTTTAGGATTAGCTAATGCATAAATAATTCGACCGTTCGCTAACGTTTTACCGCAACCTGTTGATGCCATATTTATCCCAAAAAAACCGTTTTCATCACTCGTTTGCTGATAACTTTTAGCCAAATCAAATGCATGATTTTGCCATTGAAAACGTTTGATTGTCGTACGTTGTGTAAATGCTTTATGGTGGTTAATTGCTGGTAATTCCATTGCCATTTTGGGTAGCAATCGAACAAATCGAGCTGATAAGTTAGCAACACCAATTAAATGATCATCTAAGCGCTGTTTCGGTTTTTTTTGATAATTGGTATTGGCAATCAAGATTTCTTTGTTTTTACCTGCTTCATCATTTACCAAAGATAAACTTGAAAAATTGTGATCAGCAACCATTAAACTCAAACGAGATATATGTAATAAAAATTCATCAATTGCAGTTAGCTGCATTAAAGGCGGGTGATTAAGTGCTTTACTTGCATAACGACAGAGTTTTTTTAACCATGCATTACTTAACGTTATATCATCTTTAAGCTGCCAAAAAGAGTTTGGATTAGCATGTTGACTATTTTTATTTTTAACCCAACCTTCAACGGCTTTTAGTGTTTTATAAAAATTGTCTTGTTTGAAGTTAGCAAGTAATAGTTCATTCTTCTGCTTTTTTTTCTTATCACCACCCATCGAATCCGATAAAAAAGGCATTCGATGATGTGAAACAATTAACCAAGCAATCCATTGAGCTAATAAGGGTATTTGAGTTAAATCACCTTTTTCGGTGCATGTTAAATCTTGATGCCAGTTTGGATTTTGCTCTTGATATTCAGAAAAATTGGCTAGCCGTTCCAATACGGCTTGATTGCTAGTACAATTTTTAATCATTAATAAAAATAATTGTAATGAGATCCACTCATGCCGATAAGGATCACCTGCTATTGCTGTTTCCGCTCGTAATTTATTTTGAAATCCGATAGTCGCTTTACCCAGATCATGTAATAAAGCAGCAATAGTGGTAATAAGTTGAATTGATGTTGTATATTGCCAAGAATTTTCGTTATTACTTCGTAAAATATCTCGTTTTGTACGATTAGTCGGCACTCGTCCTTGCTGGTTAAATTGGCTTTTATCGCCGACAATCCAAAGGAGATCAGTTAGATTTTTTCCATGTGTCCAATAGCAAGCAACAGCAGTATTTTTTCGAGCGGTTTTTCGTAATAATTTATAAAGCGTTTGTAAACCGGCTGAAGTTATCGGCGTTTGCCAAGTTCGTTCACCACAACGCTCAGCAAATTGATCGATGATTCGGCGGGTTTCTGTTAATGCTCTTTTTTTGCATTGGCTCACAAGTAAAATATTCATGTTTTATCCGCAATTTGTTTTAACGTATCAATAATCATATCGAGCGCGCCTAATTGCGCGAATTGTGAAATACAAGATTGACGAAATGTTTTCTCATCATCACCTTGCATAGCAGATATAAAAGCTTGAGGTAAAACCATGCCATCTTTAATAATATCAGCAGCATCAAAAACTAAGCCGCCACGTCGAGTTTTGCCATGTAAAATAGCTAAACCATGTGGCAAACCCAATACCCAACAAGCCGTAGCACCTAAACCATAAGCTAAATAATTACCATGATCTAAAAATTGATTAGCAGGATCATGGCTGTTACCTCGAGTGGCATGCTCTCTTTTAAATTTGTCATCTTGCAACGTTAATTGATTTGCCATTGCATACAATCTTTTGCTAAATCGTCCTTCTGCTGTTAACAGAGATTGACTATTTTTAGCCGTATCAAACTGTTCTCTGGCATCGTTGATAATGTTAGTTAATTGATTTTGATCTACTGTCCAATCAAATTCTAACCAACTCGATTGAATGATGTTAAGTCGATGCTGTTGTAACATTTTAGCGGCTTGTAATCGGCGCTGATCATCAAACCAAAATTGGCACCAACTTTGTAAGTATTCAGTTGCACGATACTCACTTTGAGGTGAAAAAAATTGACAAGCAAACTCTGATTCGGTCGAAGCAAATAGTGGTGTTCCGCCACCACCACAAAATCCAATCATTACCCCGGCTCTTGAAAGTTCACGGACAGCAGCTTGCGTTAATGAAGTACCGGAACCAAGCAAAATGCAGGTGGTGTTAGCTATCGGAATGTTCCAATACAATGATTGCTGCCCTTGATCGGTGACATACTCAACTCGACCGCCATTGACTAAAACCCGGCAGTGTTCTAAATAATAAATATTAGCACGCTTGGAATGTAAAATGGTTTTAAGATCAGAAGAGTGAATCAAATCCATGATTATAAGAAAATAAATTCAATTTTTACATAATGACAAATTAACACTGTTTTATGTAAAAAACGAGCTTTTTTAAATAACAATTTTTATAAAAGCTAATTCAATAAATCGTTTGATTAATTATAAGATGATAAATTATTAACCAGTTTAAGATGTTCGTTGTTTAAATAAAATACAATGACAATTCCAGCCATTAAAATAAGAGCATTTTAAAACGCAAAAACCCCGCTCCTCAAAAAATTTTCAGGAGCGGGGTTTTGTGATTAATCGTAAGTATCTTTTTATTCTCTAAGAGAAGAAGTTTTCATAGATGAGTTTGATACTCATAATAGTGGAAACGGTAATAAGCATTGGTCTTATCAATTTTCGCCCTTTAGCGATAACCATTTTGGCCCCTAATCTTGCGCCAATAAATTGACCAACAAGCATAACAAGACCAATTGACCATACCACTTCTCCACCAACAATAAAAAAGATTAAGCCCGCTAAGTTAGAGGTAAAATTGAGTACTTTGGTATGTGCAGTGGCTTTGGTTAAATTAAAACCGGCAAGAGTGATATAGGCGAGTGCGTAAAATGAGCCAGCTCCGGGCCCAAAAAAACCGTCATAAAATCCGATAGCTAATGCTGGTAATAAGGCGAATTGGATTATGGTTAGGCGACTTTTACGATCATTTTCACCAATGGTCGGAGAGAGTAAAAAATAGAGCCCAACACTAATAGTTAAGATCGGTAAGAGTAATTTTAAGAAGTCAGCTTGTATATGCATGACGGATAATGTGCCAAGCGCCGAGCCAATAAAGGCACAGGTAATTGCGAATTTTTGCTGTTTTAAATCAACCATGCGTTCACGAATAAAGTAAAGGCTGGCAGAGAAAGATCCCCCAGTACTTTGTAATTTATTGGTGGCTAAAGCGCTGGCTGGCGGTAAGCCTACCGCCAAAAGTGCCGGTACTGTTAATAGCCCACCGCCACCAGCAATAGAATCAATAAAACCAGCCAACATGGCAATAAAAAAAAGTAAAGCCAGTAATTCGTAACTCATGATTATTTTACATCACTACATTGTGCAAGGTGTCGAAGATAATGATCCATTAAAACAATTGCAACCATTGCTTCAGCAATTGGTACTGCTCGGATCCCCACACAAGGATCATGTCGACCATGCGTCGATACTTCAACGCTATCACCATAAACATTAATCGACTGCCCGGCAATTTCAATACTTGGCGTAGGTTTTAAAGCAATACTTGCCAAAATGGTTTGCCCGGAGCTAATTCCACCCAAAATACCGCCAGCGTGATTAGATAAAAAACCTTCAGGGGTAATTTCATCACGATTTTCACTGCCGCGTTTGTTGACAGTAGCAAATCCGTCGCCTATTTCAACGCCTTTGACGGCATTGATGCTCATTAGCGCATGGGCAAGATCGGCGTCGAGTTTGTCAAAGACTGGTTCACCTAACCCTACTGGCACATGCTCAGCCACTATACAAACTTTAGCACCGATAGAATCACCCTCTTTTTTTAGTTTTCTTAGTAATTCATCAAGAGCTTCCAATTTGCTTTCATCAGGGCAAAAGAAAGGATTTTGGTCTACTTGTTGCCAATCTTTTAGTTGGCACTCGATATCACCCATTTGAGCTAAATAGCCGCGAATAGTGATACCCAGTTTTTCATGTAAATATTTTTTAGCAATAGCACCTGCAGCAACTCGCATGGCGGTTTCACGAGCTGATGATCGACCGCCACCACGATAATCACGAATTCCGTATTTTTTTTGGTAGGTGTAGTCAGCATGACTAGGTCTGAAGATATCTTTTATTTTGCTATAATCTTGCGAACGTTGGTCAGTATTTTCAATAAGTAATCCAATGCTGGTTCCTGTAGTTACCCCTTCAAATACGCCTGAAAGAATTTTTACTTGATCCGCTTCGCGACGCTGAGTTGTGTAGCGAGATGATCCTGGGCGACGACGATCAAGGTCATGTTGCATATCGGATTCGTTTAAACTCAGTCCTGGTGGTACACCATCGACAATGCATCCTAATGCAATGCCATGTGATTCACCAAAGGTAGTGACTTTAAATAATTTACCAATTGAATTTCCTGCCATAGTTCTCTATTCCGATTTTATTTTTTATATTTAATTTATTTAAAATAGTGTTGATAAGCTTTTAGGTCATTATAGGTCAGTGAAAATACACCTAGTCCACCATGTTCAAAAGTTATCCAGTTAAATGGTACGTCTGGATATTGTTCTTGTAAAGATACCCAGCTGTTGCCGACTTCGCAAATTAATAAGCCTTCTGGTGTTAAATAGTTACTTGCATCATGTAAAATTCTTTTCACTAAATCTAACCCATCAAGCCCAGCTTCAAGCGCCAATTTTGGTTCATATAAAAATTCGTCTGGAAGATCATTCATGTCTTCATCATCGACATAAGGCGGATTAGTGACAATTAAGTCATATTTGTTATCAGGTAATCCATTAAACAGATCAGATAGAATTGGGGTGACTTGATATTGCATATCGTGCATTTCAATATTGGTTTGAGCAACATCAAGAGCTTCAAGTGAGATATCGGTAATATCAACTTGTGCCTCAGGGAAGGCATAAGCACAGGCAATCCCAATACAGCCACTACCGGTACAAAGATCTAAGATTTTCTTTGGTTGACTAATAATTAAGTCTTTAAATTGATTGTTAATCAATTCGCCTATCGGAGAGCGAGGTATTAATACTCTTTCATCAACATAAAAGCAGTGACCACAAAACCATGCTTGATTGGTTAAGTAAGGTGTTGGTAAGCGATCAGTAAGTCGCTTATTGATGATCGCATTTAATTGTTGTTTTTCATCGCTAGTTAGATTTGATGCATAAAACTCAGGGGGAATAAATAATGATAAGCCTAACGTTGCTAAGATAAGTTGTTTAGCTTCATCTATAGGATTATCTGTTCCATGCCCTAGAAAGATATCTGATTGACTAAGTTGTGACGTGGTCCAGCGTATATAATCCTGAACGGTGCGTAAATTTTCCATATTAACTCCGGAAGATCAAGGAGAAGATGAGGTTACTCGTCAGGTCATTAACCTTGTGCGAATATGTCACCAGTAATGAGATAGAACCTCTGGGTTCTTTGCTGCAATGACTAAATAAATTTTAATGGCGGTGAGGAAGGGATTCGAACCCTTGATACGTTGCCGTATACACACTTTCCAGGCGTGCTCCTTCAACCACTCGGACACCTCACCTTAATTTAGCACCCGCTTTAAAAAAGCAGGGTGCATACTATAATTATCTGGACTAAATTAATCAAGTCTTAATTCATGCAAACAACAACGCCAAAAGCTGCAATAATGGATAAAATTAATACGGTTGCAACTAAAGCATATTTTAAGTCAGTACACATAGTCTTTTCTCCTTACTTTTGTTTTAACACTATTCAATTGGTGTATCTAAAGATAAAAATCCACCTAAGTTTTTACTTTCTTCAATACTTGGGTAATTAGGTATTAAGTCAAACAAGATCTCTACCGATTCATCTAAGAATGGATCTGGCTGTTTATAATCTTTAGGTAGTTCCTTTAAATTTTTAATAGGTGCTAGACCTGCACGGTTTAAACGTTCATTCATACGCTTAAGGTCTCGCTCTTCTTTAGTTTTTTGCTCTGTTTCACGTTCATTTTTATTTAATGAGACAGTGAGATTGTCATTTTTTTTGCTATTAAATTCTTTAATGTCTTCTTCGATATAGTTGAATTCTGGGTTTTTAGCAATTCGAGCTTCATGTTGCGATTTTAAGTTTGCTAATAGTGGTTTGATGTTTGCTACAGTTAAATAGTCTGCAGAAGGAATTTTATCCCATGGCATAGCATTATCTAAGAATCGTTCACCAGTTTCATCAACATATTGGCTTTTGGTCATTTCAATATCAGGATCAACACCCTTTAATTGGGTACTGCCACCATTAATACGATAGAATTTTTGGACAGTATATTGAGCACCACCAAGTTCAGGCCAGCTTGGGTGTAAACGAGCATCAACTGGGTATGAGATACCTCGTGAAGTTTGTACTGTTCCCTTGCCATAGGTGGTTTCACCAACAATTACTGCCCGACCATAATCTTGCATTGCTGCTGAGAAAATTTCTGATGCTGAAGCACTATAACGGTTAATCATCACAACAATTGGACCGCTGTAGTCAATACCTTTATTTTTGTCATCATAAGTCGTGATTTTTTGAAGGTTATCACGCACTTGTACGACTGGACCATTGTCAATAAATAAACCTGTTAACTCAATAACTTCAGCTAAGGAACCACCACCATTATTGCGCAAATCAATAACTAGGCCTTGTAATTTTTCGCTGTTAGCTTCCATTAATAATGATTGAACCTTTTTGCTTAACCCAATATAGAAGCTTGGTATTTCAATAATACCGACTTTGCCTCGGCTATTATTGATAACTTTTAATTTTGCTTCTCGATCTTCAAAATGAATTTTGTCACGTTTAAGTTCAATGATTTTAGGTTTGCTGTTATTGCCCGCTGGTAAAATTTCTAATTTTACTATGGTGTTTTTAGGACCGCGTATTTTGTCAACAATATCCTCTAAACGCCAACCGATTACATCTTCTATAGGAGAATTGCTTTGCCCTACCCCGATAATTTTATCGCCAACTGTTAATAATTTACTTTTTTCGGCTGGGCCGCCAGTTACAAATGACATGATTACAGTATAATCATCTTGTTGACTAAGTGTGGCACCGATTCCTTCAAAAGATAAACTCATTTCAGAATCAAAATCCCGTTTTTTACGCGGCGCTAAATAGCTAGTATGAGGGTCAATTTCGCGAGCAAACGCATTCATAAAGACTTGGAAACAATCTTCATTATTAGATTGTTCAATAGTTTTTAATACGCGTTTATATCGTTTAGTTAATACTTCACGAATCTGAGTCTCGTTTTTACCCGTTAATGCTAAATTTAGCTCGTCATATTTAACGCGTTTTTCCCAATAGTCATCAAGTTCTTTTTCATTAGTTGCCCATGCTAGGTCTTCACGCTTAAAATTAATTTCGTCTTTAGCGCTAAAGTCCATTGGACGTTGCAATACTTCAAGCGCATATTGATATCGGTTGTAGCGTTTTTGTAAAAAAAGGTTGTAGATATCATAAGCTGTTTTTAGATCGCCATCTCTTAATTCTTGACCTAATTGTTCTTGGTAAATACGGAATTTGTTTACATCATCTTGAAGAAAGATAGTTTTATTACCATCTAATAATTTGAAATAGCGATCGAAAATTTTAGCTGAAAATGCACCATCTAAGGAAAAATCACGATAATGTGATTGAGTAAAGAAATTAGTTACTCGTTTGGCAACAACTTGATGTACTTCATCTTGTTTTAAAACTGGAATTTGTTCCGTTGCAGGAGCTTTGGCCTGAGCCGTTGTACTAATAATACATAAAATGAGACCGAATTTAACAAAACCTTTCAGTAACTTATTCATATAAATTCTCTATCGATTAATAATATGCTCAGGTTTGACTGTTAGTTCCATTCCTGTTCCTACTTTGACTTTGATGTGCTCTTTTTCAATAGTGATGATCTGTCCTTTGACTGGTTTTTGACCAACATTGACTCGAACAAAATCACCAATTTTCAAAGCTCTAGGTTTTCGAGAAGGTTTAGGGGCTGCTTTACGTTTTTGTTTTGCCCTTTCCTTAGCTTGCTCCTTGCTTTCTTTTAATTGTTGCTGAGCATGTTCCATTTGTTCTTTGGTAATAACTTCAGTTGGGTTACCATCTAAGTCAACGCGATTTGCACCTTCCTTTATGCAATATAGATAGCGCCAACCCATGGTGTAGGCTCTAAGTGCAATGCGAAGTTTGGTTTTGCTCAATAATTCACTATTTTCTAGGCGAGAAATAATATCTTGAAAGATGCCAATTTTTAAAGGCTTTGCTTCCCCTTCAATAGTAAAACAATTAGGAAACTGCTGGTTTAAATAATTAATAATCTCTTTAGTATTTGTTAATTGAAACTGATTTTCCATTGATTATTCCATTGCTACTAATAATTTTCTGACGATAAAGTATATCTCAGCTTGTACAATAACACTAATTATCTTTTTTGTGTTTGTTAATAAAAGAAATAAAATCTTTGATACCATTTCGCATTATCCATGAACTGACAATCGTTTGTTCTTCTGTAGATAATTGTTCAAATGCTGTCATCCACAGTTGTAATGGATTAATTGGCGAAACAACGTAAGTTGCACTCTCTTCCTCTAGATACAAAGCTTTTTTAACATCTATTGACAAGCTGCTAATGTGATATTCAATAGCTTTACCACGAACGCCTGAACGTTTACGAGAAGTCCAGTTTTCAGATCTTGCTTTACGATTTATACCTTGTGTTGTTGATGGCATCCCTGCAATACTTAATAGTTCTTTTGGTGAGAACCACTCTTTCATTCTAATAATCCTATTTTAAGAAACAAGAAAAAGTTATAGAAATTAAAGAAACTTTGATACAATATTAAGAAACTACTTACCATTGTTATTTAAAGTTAAATTATAAACTTACTGGTTTTGATAACTAGAAAGCATAACATAGATATTTAAGGTTATAAACTAAGAAGGAAGAAAAAAATGGAGATTAAATCTAATGATTGGCATAAAGCAGACATTATTGCCGCATTAAAAAAGAAAGGGACAACTCTCGCTGAACTATCTCGTCAATCCGGACTAAGTTCCTCAACACTTAGCAATGCGCTTGTTAGACCTTGGACAAAAGGAGAGTCAATTATCGCTAAAGCACTCAATTTAAAACCCTCGCAAATTTGGCCAAGCCGTTATATAAATTCAATGACAAGACAGCCAATTAAGCGAGTTTTGAGAAAAAGTTCAGATAATACATCTTCAAATCATTAACTGACAACAATCTAATTAACACTTTTTTACAAACATATGGAAACATATAGAAACACTTGTTTTCATGTGTTCGTTTTTGCTTTATTCTTTTATCAATTCAATTCATCTATTTTCTTTATTTAAACTAACTTGATTATTTTCATCAATATTAATCCTATGCTATGATTAGCTATCTTTTGATATAAATCATAGTTTAATAGGCAATTATTATGAAAAATCTTAGTAAAATTTTGGTGCTTTTATTTTCAGTATTAGCATTATCCGCATGTTCACAAAAAAATTATTTAGAACAAGGTACCCCACTAAGTCATGAGAAAGTGGATAAAATTGTTGAAGGCTCAACCACTGAGGCACAACTGCTGCATATTTTTGGTCAACCAGCAAGTAAGGTTAGCATTAATGCTAACGAATCAAAATGGACTTATACATATCTTAAAAAAAGTTCAACCAAAAATGCAATTTTTGGGGAAACTCAATACGACATTCTTGAAGGTACGTTAGAAGTAGTGGTAAACCAAGGTGTTGTAACTTGGTTTAACTATTCGCAAAACAATAAACAGAAGAAGTGGTAATTATCATTTGATTATTAAGCACATCAATTAGATGTGCTTTTTTATCTATTTGCTTAATGATTGTTCTTACCGTTAAATCCCCTTATTCTCAGATTTTAATTTCATATTTTGTTTAGATTCCATTCATATACTTTATTCCGCTCTGGACAAAAGTCTTTATTACGTTATACTCATTTGCGAAATTAACCAGACAATCGCTGCTTTGTTGTAGTCCCTTGTAAAAGGGAGACAAACAGAGGGGAGGAAAGTCCGGGCTCCATAGGGCAGAGTGCCAGGTAACGCCTGGGGGGTGTTGGCGAGAGCGAACATTCACGACTAGTGCAACAGAAAGTATACCGCCGATGGCTTAGCAATAAGATCAGGTAAGGGTGAAAGGGTGCGGTAAGAGCGCACCGCGCAGCTGGTAACAGTTGTGGCATGGTAAACTCCACTCGGAGCAAGGTCAAATAGGGATTCATTGGCGCGGCCCGCGTTGAATCCGGGTAGACTGCTTGAGCTAATGCGTGAGTATTAGCCTAGAGGAATGATTGTCCACGACAGAACCCGGCTTATCGGTTAATTTCACCTTTTTATTCTTTACGGTTTTGCTTTGCTTGTTTTTTATTACTTAACCAACGCTTTACTGCTAACCAAATCGAAAATACTAATCCTAATACCAATAAAAATACTGGTATTAACATTAATAAAGACATAATCTGTTTTTCGTATGTTTTAAAAATTGGTGATAAACCAAATAAATAGCCTAATGTAACAATCAAAAATATCCATAATGTTGCACTTACCCAATTGTAGATGTGAAATTTACGGCTATGCAAACCTGATAACCCCGCCATCATTGGTAATAATGTGCGAACAAATGCAATAAATCGTCCAATAAATAGTGCTTGTAAGCCATATTTGTGGAATAGTACCTCTGATTTATGGTGATATTTTTCTGGCAAATGTGCCATCCAATTCTGTACAGTTTTGGTATTACCCAACCACCGGCCTTGTGCATAACCGAGCCATGTGCCGAAGGCAGCACCAGCAATTAGAATTAAGTTTATAAGACCAAAATGAAAAACATCAAGACTTATCAATACGCCAGTTAGAAACAGTAAACTATCACCCGGTAAAAAAGCAGCGGGTAACACACCGTTTTCTAATAGAATGATGACAAATAGCATTCCATATAATATCCATAACACATCTGGGTTTGAGAGTGTTTTTATATCCATATGAACAAATGCTTGGTATAGTGTAATGATTGTATCCATTTAGCTTATTTTCTCATTAATGTATTATTATTAGTGGTTAATAGTACCACCTACGGTTAAATTATTCACTTTTAAAGTCGGTTGACCAACTCCAACAGGAACGCTTTGCCCTGCTTTACCACAAACACCAACACCTGGATCAAGTTCGAGATCATTGCCTACCATTGAAATTTGTTGCATCGTTTCAATACCTGATCCAATAAGCGTTGCACCTGTGACCGCCGTAGTAATTTTACCTTTTTCAATTAAATAGGCTTCTGAAGTTGAGAAGACAAATTTCCCTGAAGTTATATCGACTTGCCCTCCTGCAAAATTAGGTGCATATAGTCCATAATCTACACTTTGGATGATTTCATCAAAACTCGATGTTCCCGCTAGCATGTAGGTATTGGTCATTCTAGGCATAGGTAAACAGGCATACCCTTCACGGCGACCATTGCCAGTCGAATGGCAATTCATTAATTTTGCATTAAGCTTATCAAACATGTAGCCTTTTAAAACACCGTTTTCGATTAATACCGTTTTTTGACTTGGCGTACCTTCATCATCAATAGAGAGTGAACCTCGACGATTTTCAATGGTTCCATCATCAACGATAGTACAAAGCTCTGAGGTAACTTGTTCGCCAATTTTTCCTGAAAACACAGAACTATTTTTACGATTAAAGTCTCCCTCTAGCCCGTGTCCTACTGCTTCGTGAAGTAACACACCTGGCCAACCTGCACCTAAAACAACTGGCATGGTGCCTGCTGGAGCCGGTTTGGCTGAGAGCAAAACTAAAGCTTGACGCACAGCTTCTCGGGTATAACTATCTACATAACTTTCACCTATTTTCGCGTTAGTCGTTAAAAAATAGTCATAACTAAATCGACCACCACCGCCACTACTCCCTCGTTCACGTTTACCATCTTGTTCGACAAGGACGGATACTGATAAGCGAACTAAAGGCCTAACATCTGCACATAAGGTACCATCAGTGCCAGCGATTAAAATGTCTTCATAACTACCAATTAAGCTTGCTGAAACTTCAATGACTCTTGGATCAATTGAACGTGCTAACTTATCAACTTGGTGTAATAAGGCAATTTTTTGCTCTTGCGAAAAGCTATTTATCGGATTAAGCGATGGATACTTGATGATATTGTTAGCCGTTTTAAATGGAGTAACCATAATTGGTGTTTGATTTTTAGTAATAGAGTTTGCGGCTAATACACTTTGCTCTAATCGAGCTAAAGAAAGCTGATCAGTATAAGCAAATCCTGTTTTTTCACCAATAATCGCTCTAACACCAACACCTTGATCGCGATGAAAAGAGGCATTTTTAATAATGCTATCTTCAAGAGACCAACTTTCGTAATAACCAGATAAAAAATATAAATCACCAAAATCAATTTGCCTTGAACTAAGCATATCAAGCAAATTTACTATATCTTGCTGATTTAAGTTATTTGGATTGAGTAACCGTTCACTCACTTGGGCTACGTTCATAAATTCCTTAATCTAATGATTATCAATATAAAAACTGTAAAATTTATTATTACATAAGTACTACATCATATTGTTCTTGAATATAAAGTGGTTCAACTTTTACTTCAACACGTTTACCAACAAACACTTCAACTTCTGCTAGCGCATGTGATTCATCCGTCGTTAATGCATTAGCCACTGCAGCTGAGGCATAAACCAAAAAGTATTCAGAGCGGTGAGCTTTGTATATACGAACAATTTCACGGAGTATTTCATTACAAACCGTTTCTACTGATTTAACAATCCCTCGACCTTTACATGCAGGACACTCTTCACAAAGTATATGACCAATACTTTCTCGAGTCCGCTTACGTGTCATTTCAACTAACCCCAAACCAGAGAAAGTGTTCACGGATGTTCGTGCTCGGTCTTTGGCTAAAAAGTCTTGTAAAGATAGTAACACTCGTTCACGGTGAATATCTTCTTGCATATCAATAAAATCGATAATGATAATACCGCCTAAATTGCGTAATCGTAATTGACGCGCAATCGCAATGGTTGCTTCGATATTGGTGTTGAAAATAGTTTCTTCTAAATTACGATGACCTACAAATGCACCAGTATTAATATCAATGGTCGTCATAGCTTCGGTTTGATCAATAATTAAATAACCACCCGATTTTAATTTGACTTTACGGTCTAACGCTCGTTGAATTTCGTTTTCAATATCATACAGATCGAAAATTGGGATATTACCGCGATAATGGGTTAATTTGTTGGTAACTTCTGGCATAAATTCCTGTGTAAACTCAACCAACAAATCATAAGTAAGTTTAGAGTCAACCAAAATTCGTTCAATTGGGTCACCAACAAAATCCCGTAATACGCGCTGAGATAAGGCAAGCTCACCATAGACTAAATATTTGCTGATTGGACGCGCCATTCGTTCTTGAATTTTTGCCCATAAACGTTTTAAAAAATTGGCATCTTGTTCAAGTTCGTGAGCATTTGCTCCTTCGGCAGCAGTTCTAACAATAAAACCACTTTCATCGGTAACATATTGTTCAACAATTTTTTTAAGCCTTTCACGCTCTTCTTCCGATTCAATTCGTTGCGATGTCGCTACATGAGCAGAGTTAGGACCAGGCATTAAAACTAAATAACGCGAAGGTAAAGTTATATCTGTAGTAAGTCTGGCACCTTTAGTCCCCAAAGGATCTTTAACAACTTGTACCATTAAATCTTGGCCTTGACGTACCAATTCAGAAATATCTTTAACTTGAAACTGTTCTTGTTCACTGTCCGATACACATTCGGTATGCGGCATGATATCCGAGGCGTGCAAAAAAGCAGCTTTTTCAAGACCGATATCAACAAACGCAGCTTGCATACCCGGTAAAATACGAATGATTTTGCCTTTATAGATATTTCCTACAATACCTCGACGTGATTCACGATCTACGTGGATTTCTTGTAATATCCCATCTTCAATATATGCCACCCGAGTTTCTGATGGCGTTACGTTCATTAATAATTCGACAGACATAATGATCCCTTATTAATTAATAGCAAAGTTCCGTCTTATTAGTCGTAAGAATAGATAAATCACTATCCATAATACCCCATCAACAAAACTAGATACTAAAATTAAAGGTGAAATCGTTATGGTATGATAAATACTGACTTGAAACAGAAATACTAATATATTATAACAAAGCGAAACGGCAAAAATAATAATTGATTGTTGCCATAAAGCTAAATTACGGATTAACTGGAATTTAAACATTAACAAATAAGCCACGCATGAAAAAATAAATGCGTGAATACCTAAAAGCGATCCTGAGAATAGATCTAAAATGATACCTAATAAAAATGCTATGCTCATACCAATTCGGTGCGGTAATGCTATTAACCAATAGGCCATAATTAACATTAATAAATGAGGCTTAAACATATTATATTCAGGTGACCACGGTATGATTTGTACACATAAGCCAATTAGCAACGTTAACCAAATAACCAGTATACTAATTCGATTATTACCCCTCATGTTTTACTCCTTGATCGCCCCACAATAACAGTAGATAACGTAAACGTTTTAAATCTGCGGTTGGCGTAGCAGAAATAATGGGGGTGGAATCACTTATATCAAGCTTTACTGAACTAACCACAGCCACTGGGTACCCTTCTGGGAAGCGACCATCAAGTCCAGAAGTGACTAAAACATCACCAACTTTGACATCAACATTGTTAGGTAAAAAATCAAGCGTTAAATCGTTACTGCATCCATTACCAACAGCTACCATTGAAATATCATTTCTTAATACTTGTACTGGAATTGCATGTTGATAATCACAAACTAAGATCGCTCGGCTTGTTGATTGAGCGGTTTGATAAATTTGCCCAACGATACCTTTTTCATCTACTACCGGCTGACCTATATATACACCGTCATTTTTACCTTTATTAATTACCACTTGATAAACGTAAGGATCAGTATCAGCTAATAATACTTGAGCAGCCATTTTATGTTCATCGTGTCTTAAAGGTGAACCTAATAGCCCTCTTAGGCGGTCATTTTCATGCTTTAAATGTTCAAGCAATAATAGATTACTTTTTTGTTGCATTAAGGTTTCTTGCAGTTCTGCATTTTCTTTAATTAATGTCTCTTGTGTTTTCGACATTTCATACAGCGAATCAAATGATGATTTTGGTGCATTTGAAACATGATAAAGTGGCGAAATTAAGGTATCTAAATAATAACGAACCTCTTTAAAAGGACGATAATTGATATCTAACACTATTAACGTCAAAGCGAGTGCCAGTGATATAAATAATTGAACACTCAGAGGCGAACGTTTAGAAAAAAGTAATTTCATTGTCCAGTATTTACCTGTTATATATCTAGAATTTAACTATTTTAAGATATGACTCCGCCGACAATGTCGGCGGAAAAAATGAAATATTCGTTACTTGCTAGTAATATTATTACTCTTCACTGAAGAGATCACCACCATGCATATCTACCATATCAAGAGCCTTACCACCACCACGAGCTACGCAAGTAAGTGGGTCTTCAGCTACAACAACGTGAATCCCTGTTTCAGCAGATAATAATTTATCAATATTACGTAATAATGCACCACCACCAGTTAATACCATACCATGTTCTGAAATATCAGAAGCTAGTTCTGGAGGACACTGTTCTAGAGCAACTTTAACAGCACTAACAATACCACTTAATGGCTCTTGTAATGCTTCTAAGATTTCATTCGAATTTAGTGTAAAACTACGTGGCACACCTTCAGCTAAGTTACGACCACGTACTTCGATTTCAAGGACTTCATCACCTGGATAAGCACTTCCAATGAAGTGTTTAATTTTTTCTGCGGTCGCTTCACCAATTAATGCACCATAATTGCGACGAACATAATTGATTATTGCTTCATCAAAACGGTCTCCACCAATGCGTGCAGAAGCGGAATAAACTACACCATTTAATGAAATAACAGCAACTTCTGTTGTACCGCCACCGATATCAACAACCATTGAACCAGTTGGTGCAGAAACTGGTAAATCAGCACCAATTGCCGCAGCCATTGGCTCTTCAATTAAATAAACTTCACGAGCACCAGCACCTAATGCTGATTCACGAATAGCACGACGTTCCACTTGTGTTGCGCCAACTGGCACACATACCAATACACGAGGGCTTGGTCTTAAGAAGCTATGGCTGTGAACTTGTCGAATAAAATACTGTAACATTTTTTCAGTGACGGAAAAGTCTGCAATCACACCGTCTTTCATTGGTCTGATAGCTGCAATATTACCAGGTGTTCGCCCTAGCATCTGTTTCGCAGCATGGCCAACGGCAGCAACACTTTTAGGTGTTCCTGAGCGATCTTGACGAATGGCAACAACTGAAGGTTCGTTAAGCACAATGCCTTGCCCTTTTACATAAATAAGCGTGTTGGCTGTACCTAAATCAATCGATAAATCATTTGAAAACAAGCCGCGAACTTTTTTGAACATAATAAAAACTCTTCCTAGAATTAATCTTGTTTAAATATATTTGAGTATTAGAAGCAAACTTAGGCGTCTACAAAATATATATTTTAATTTTATCCGACAAATAATAGTTCATTTAGCAGATAAAAACCACAGCCAGCCTCAATAATAATTAAGGGTTATATTGTATCGCAATTTAAAAATAATACCTAGAAAATAGTATAACAAGTGTTTGTAAAGGAGATATATAATGACAAATTATGATTTACAGTGTATCCTTCCGCGTTAATGTTGAGTTACTATTTTTAGTATCGAATTAAAAGATTACTTTTAAGATATTAAAGGTACATTAAAATAATTGTTATTTATATCAAATAAACACGGTGTAATTCATGGATATACGTAAAATTAAAAAGTTAATTGAATTAGTAGAAGAATCAGGTATTTCTGAGCTTGAAATTTCTGAGGGTGAAGAATCGGTTCGAATTAGTCGGTCGACACCTACCTATACAGCTCCAGTGCAAAACATTCAAATTCCCCAACCGGTTGCTGTTCCTGCTCCAACAGTCACTGCGGCTACAGTTGAAGCAGAAGTCATCACAGAAACTAATAGTGGCACAACCATAAAATCACCAATGGTTGGTACGTTCTATCGAACTCCAAGCCCAGAATCTAAAGCATTTGTTGAAGTCGGTCAGTCTGTAAATGTTGGTGATGTGCTTTGCATTGTTGAAGCAATGAAAATGATGAACCAAATTGAATCAGAAAAAGCAGGGACTATTAAAGCTATCTTAGTTGAAAATGGTCAACCAGTTGAATTCGATCAACCACTATTCATTATTGAATAATCAGAATTATTTGTTAACTTAGACGATTAAGAGATTGAATATGCTTGATAAAATTCTTATTGCTAACCGCGGAGAAATCGCTCTTCGTATTTTAAGAGCATGTAAAGAACTTGGAATTAAAACTGTCGCTGTTCACTCTTCGGCAGATAAAGACTTAAAACATGTGCTACTTGCAGACGAAACCGTTTGTATAGGTCCAGCAGCTTCAGCCAAAAGTTATCTTAATATCCCTGCATTAATCTCTGCTGCCGAAGTAACCGGCGCAGCAGCTATTCATCCTGGATATGGATTTTTATCAGAAAATGCGGATTTTGCTGAACAAGTTGAACGTTCAGGCTTTATATTTATCGGTCCAAAACCTGATACTATTCGTTTAATGGGTGATAAAGTTTCAGCCATTGAAGCAATGAAAAAAGCAGGCGTACCTTGTGTTCCTGGTTCTGATGGTCCTCTTGGCAGTAATATGGACCTTAATAAGCAAATTGCTAAAAAAATTGGTTATCCAGTTATTATTAAAGCGTCTGGCGGCGGCGGTGGTCGTGGAATGCGTATTGTTCGTGAAGAAAAAGATCTCGAACAATCAATCAAAATGACTAAACTTGAAGCAAAAACTGCATTTAATAATGATATGGTTTACATGGAAAAATTCCTAGAAAACCCACGCCATATCGAAATACAGGTTTTATCTGATGGACAAGGTCATGCAGTTTATTTAGGTGAACGCGATTGTTCAATGCAAAGACGTCACCAAAAAGTACTTGAAGAAGCACCAGCGGTTGGTATTACACCGAAAATGCGTAAATTCATCGGTGAACGTTGTGTTAATGCATGTATCGAGATTGGATATCGTGGTGCAGGTACTTTTGAGTTCTTATTTGAAAATGGTGAATTCTACTTCATCGAAATGAATACTCGTATTCAAGTAGAACACCCAGTTACTGAAATGGTTACTGGAGTTGATCTTATTCGTGAACAAATTCTGATTGCAGCTGGACAACCTTTGTCAATTAAGCAAAGTGACATTGAAATTAAAGGCCATGCAATTGAATGCCGAATCAATGCCGAAGATCCAAAAACATTTATGCCATCTCCGGGCAAAATAACACGTTTCCATGCTCCGGGAGGATTTGGTATCCGTTGGGAATCACATATATATGCTGGCTATACTGTACCACCATATTATGATTCAATGATCGGTAAATTAATCGCCTATGGTGAAACTCGTGAAGTCGCTATTGCCCGCATGAAGAATGCATTAGCAGAACTGGTTATTGATGGTATAAAAACCAATATCGAACTTCATCTAGAGATTTTAAATGATGAAGGCTTCATAAAAGGTGGCACGAACATTCACTATTTAGAGAAGAAATTAGGTATTTATGAGTAAAATAAGCCCTCAATAGTTTGAGGGCTTATTGCTGTATAGAAGTAAATAAAGTATAGGTAATACATATGAAAAATTGGAAAAAAAGCGCTGAAGAGATTTTAACATTAGGTCCAGTAGTTCCTGTTATTGTTATTGAGCGTTTAGAAGATGCCGTTCCTTTAGCAAAAGCATTGATTGCTGGTGGCGTGAAGGTTCTAGAAGTCACATTAAGAACAGCTTGTGCACTTGACGCAATTAAGAAAATTATTAACGAAGTTCCAGAAGCTGTAGTCGGTGCCGGTACTGTAACCACAGTAGAGCAACTTAAACAAGTAACTGAGGCGGGTGTAGAATTTATCATCACTCCGGGTATTACTGACTCTATTTTAAAAGCAGCAGTTGAAGGCCCTGTGCCAGTTATTCCTGGGATTGCAACCATTTCAGAATTATTAACAGCTCAAGAATATGGTTTAACAGCATTAAAATTCTTCCCTGCTGAAATTAATGGCGGTGTTGCTGCGTTAAAAGCGTTTGCTGGTCCTTGTGGTTATATGAAATTCTGCCCTACTGGCGGTGTGAATCCTAAAAACTATCGCGATTATTTAGCGCTTGATAATGTTCTTTGCGTTGGTGGGACTTGGTTTATTCCTACTGATGCAATTGCTAAAGGTGATTTTGCTAAAATTACTGAAATGGCAAAAGAAGCCGTTGCAGGAGCAAAATAAGTTTTATCTTACCGCCGACATTGGTCGGCGGTTTAGTCAGTTCTGTCTAACTTCTAAGACCTCTTCCACTTTCAATTATTCGCCATGCTATAAAATATAAAATGCTAACAAATAATATAAGCATCGAAAAAGTAATGACTAATGAAACATCACTAATACCTAAAAAACCATAGCGAAATCCATTAATCATATAAACAATAGGATTAAGTTTAGAAACCCATTGCCAAAAAGTAGGTAACATAGTGATTGAATAAAAAACTCCGCCCAAGTAAGTTAACGGTGTTAATACAAAGGTTGGAATAATACTTATATCATCAAATGATTTTGCAAATACTGCATTTAACAATCCAGCTAATGAAAACAAAATTGAGGTTAATAATAAGGTGAAAACTACAAAAGTCCACGAATGAACTTCATATCTAACAAAAAATAACGATACAGCAGTGACCAACACACCAGTTAATAAACCACGCATGACACCACCACCAACATATCCCCAAATAATAATATGAGTCGGAACAGGAGCAACAAGTATTTCTTCAATATTACGTTGAAATTTAGCACTAAAAAATGAAGAACAGACGTTTGTATATGAATTGGTTATGACCGACATCATAATTAAGCCTGGCACAATGAATGCCATATAACTAAAGCCACCCATATCACCAACTCGCGAACCGATTAAATTACCGAAAATAATAAAATATAGTGACATTGTAATAACAGGAGGAATTAGTGTTTGGATCCAAATTCTTAAAAATCGGGTAACTTCTTTACGCCAAATACTTTTTAAGGCAATCCAATATAAATTATTCATCAATAGCTCCTTTGGTATCATTTCGCAACAAATCTACAAATAATTCTTCTAATCGATTAGCTTTATTACGAACACTAATCACTTTTATGTTTTGTTGATTGAGTTGTTCAAATAACTGATTTAATCCTTGTTGTTTATCTACGTTTACTTCTAACATGCCAGATTCAATATCAGTATAATTATACCCTTTAAGGGAGATTGGTGTTGATGTTGGTACATAATCAATAATAATTGTTTCAGATTGACTTTTTGCTAGTAAATCACGCATTGAAGAGTTAGCAATTAATTCTCCGTGCTGAATTATACCAATGTGACGGCAAAGCATTTCTGCTTCTTCCAAATAATGCGTGGTTAATATAATGGTGATACCTTGTTTATTAATCTCACGTAGAAAATCCCACATGGAACGACGTAACTCTATATCAACCCCAGCAGTAGGTTCATCCAGAATTAATAATTTAGGTTCGTGGACAAGTGCGCGAGCTATCATTAGTCGTCTTTTCATCCCACCTGATAACATATTAGCTCTACTATGTCGTTTATCCCATAAATCTAAAATACGCAGATACTTTTCAGCTCGTTGTAAAGCCAACTTTCGTGGCAACCCATAGTAACCACCTTGATTGGTAACAATTTGGATTACTTCTTCAAATTGGTTAAAGTTAAATTCCTGAGGAACAAGTCCTAATTGTCTTTTTGCATTAACAAGATCCGTATCTAAGTCATATCCAAAGATTTTAACTTGGCCTGAGGTTTTAGTAACTAAAGAGCTAATAATACCAATGGTGGTTGACTTACCTGCACCATTTGGTCCAAGTAAAGCATAAAAATCTCCTGCCGCTACAGTTAAATTAATTCCTTTTAATGCTTCTACACCATTTTTATATTTTTTCTTTAGCGCTATAAGTTCTAGTGCAGGTGTTGACGACATAAATGTATCCTAATTGAGTAAATTGCTATTTGAATAATATGATATCATGTTTAATCAATTGACAATATTGTTTAATATTTAGATAAATATATGGATTAAGGAATAAATGTTATGGTTAAAATTGGATTAGTTTCAATATCAGATAGAGCATCACAAGGCGTTTATCAAGATGAAGGTATTCCAGCTTTGTTATCATGGTTGAAATCTGCATTGAAAACAGCTTTTATTACCGAACAACGCATTATTCCCGATGAACAAATCATCATTGAAAAAACATTATGCGAATTGGTTGATGATTTGCAATGTAATCTGATTTTAACCACAGGCGGCACAGGACCAGCAATAAGAGATGTAACACCTGACGCAACTTTAGCTATCGCAGATAGAATAATGCCCGGATTTGGCGAACAGATGCGGCAGATTAGTTTACATTTTGTTCCAACTGCGATCTTATCCAGACAAGTTGGTGTTATTCGTAAGCAATGTTTAATTTTGAATTTACCAGGTCGACCAAAATCAATCAAGGAAACACTTGAAGGTGTAAAGGATGATGAAGGTAACACTATTGTTACTGGCATATTTGCAAGTATTCCATATTGTATTGATCTGCTAGAAGGTCCTTACATCGAAACACATGATCAGATCATTAAATCATTTCGTCCCCAAAATGCTATAAAATCTAATCTTTAATTTTATGCAAATGTCATGCATAATTATGTAGATTATATTCAATATTTGAATGAAGCTTTATAAGAACACTTGCTTAATTAGCAATCATTAAAAATAACTGACCGTAATCAAGCATTTTAGTTAACCCGTTAATATGACTTATTGTTTTAATCAGTTAGTCATAAATTAAATTTAAAGGAACAGTATGAAACAAAAAGATCTCACTAAAACTTTCAAAGAAATGCTTTTACAAGAAAAGTTTAGTTCTCAGATAGGTATCGTACAAGCCTTACAAGAACAAGGATTTGATAATATAAATCAATCTAAAGTATCGCGAATGTTAACTAAATTTGGCGCTGTAAGAACTCGCAACGCAAAATCTGAGATGGTTTATTGTTTGCCTGCTGAAATGAGTGTTCCAACAACAAGCAGTCCATTAAAAAATTTAGTATTAGATATTGATTACAATAGTTCAATGGTTGTTATTCGAACAAGCCCAGGCGCAGCTCAGCTTATTGCGAGATTGTTAGATTCAATCGGTAAATCAGAAGGGATTTTAGGCTCAATTGCCGGTGATGATACGATTTTTAGCACACCAACTAAAGATTGTTCTGTGAAAAAACTATATCAAACGATTATTGAATTATTTGAACGGAGTTTATAATTAACAGTTTATTTTAACAAAGCTCTATAATTTTTTTTAATATTTAACCTATTGACACATTTGGTAAAATCGTTAATCCTATACGACACTGAAATCAGAATTAAGAAGAGGCGCATTACTCAGGCAGATCATTTTAGGGACTGGAGCCGCAAATAAATGATTGAGGGGATGTAATGCCGAGGTTTAATTGTTATTCCAGAAAGCAATTAAATCGACTGCAAGGGCTGAATCCCTTGGGTTGTCACCCTAACAGGTGGAGCGCTTCATGGTATGTATTTTTTAATTGTATTAGGACATGCCCGCTCTATCTCTGTTAAAAATAAAAATTTTTAATATGAGGAATACATGGAAAGATCATTTATAATTGCTAAGTTTGGCGGTACTAGTGTTGCAGATTATCCCGCAATGGTTAATAGTGCCAATATTGTTATAGCTAATCCTAATGTCAAAGTTGTTGTGTTGTCTGCCTCTGCAGGTATAACAAATTTACTGGTAGCATTAGCTGAAGGTCGTGATGCCAATGTAAGAGCAAAACATATCGCTAAAATTCAATCGATTCAATACAACATATTAGAAAATCTTCCTGAAAATCCAACCCTACGCACTGAAATTGACCAAATAATTGCAAATATTGCCTCATTATCAGAAGCAGCAAGCTTGGCAACTTCCCCTGCTTTGACGGATGAATTAGTCAGTCATGGCGAAATAATGTCATCAAAACTATTTGTCGAAATATTAAAACAAAAACAAAAAAATGCCCTATGGTTTGATGTACGTAAAGTCATGCGTACCGATGACAAGTTTGGTAAAGCCGTACCAAAAATTGACGAAATTAAACAACTTTGCTGTGCACATTTGAAATCTTTGAATCCAGAAGCTATCGTAGTTACTCAAGGATTCATTGGTAGTGAAAGTACGGGCAAAACCACAACTTTAGGTCGTGGTGGTAGTGATTATACCGCAGCTCTTCTTGGTGAGGCTTTAAACGCCACGCAAATAGACATTTGGACCGATGTTGCTGGTATTTATACTACCGATCCTCGTATCACATCAGGTGCGAAACGAATTGATGAAATATCATTTGCTGAAGCAGCTGAAATGGCGACCTTTGGTGCTAAAGTTCTACACCCTGCAACACTCGTTCCTGCTGTACGTAGCAATATTCCAGTATTTGTTGGTTCAAGTAAAGCGCCAGAAGCTGGTGGAACTATCGTTTATAACACACATAGCATAAAATCTGCACTACCTTCATTTAGAGCGTTAGCGCTTCGTCGCAAACAAACATTATTGACTTTAACTAGCTTAAATATGCTACACGCACAAGGTTTTTTAGCTAATGTCTTTACCATATTGGCTAAACATAATATTTCGGTTGATTTAGTCACCACCTCTGAAGTTAGTATCGCATTAACCATTGATACTACTGGCACTAATACCAATGGAAATAGCCTATTAACAAAAGCATTATTCGATGAATTATCAACAGTTTGCCATGTTGAAGTTGAAGAAGATTTAGCTCTAATTGCCATCATTGGTAACAATCTAACCACAACAAAAGGTATCGCTAAAGAAGTCTTTGGCGCTTTAGATGACTTTATTATTCGACTTTGTTGTTACGGTGCTAGCACCCATAATCTTTGCCTTCTAGCAAGAAGCAATGATGCTGAAGATGTAATAAAGGTTCTACACAAAACGATTTTCGAATAGTTTAATATCAGGGGCGATTACATTATCGCTCCTAATCATTAATCATATAAATCAACAATTAAACAAAATACCTAGAATATTTGAAAAAATAATTGTAAACTACGCCTAATATTTGTATGAATTTGTGTTTCATACATCTATAGCTTCATACTGTTCTACATAATAATCATTTTTCTTCATATTTAGATAACAATTTTTAAAGCTGTAAATTTTACGTTTTATTAATATCTGTTCAACAACTATCATCGTTATTTTTTAGCTATACTAGTAACTTTCAACTTAATTAGACGAAGGAAATTATCATGGGTATTTTAAGCTGGATTATTCTAGGATTAATTGCTGGATGGATCGCTAAGTTTTTTATGCCATTAGGCCGTGTTGGTGTGATAAAAACTATCCTACTTGGTGTAGCTGGTGCATTAGTCGGCGGTTATATCAGTACCTTCTTTGGTTGGGGTAGTGTGACTGGTTTTAACTTCCCAAGCTTGTTTATCTCTGTGCTTGGTTCTATTTTACTTATTTATCTTTACCGCCTTTTTAAATAAATTCAATAGTAATTTAAATTGGCGAGTTTACTCGCCAATTTTCACTCATCTATCCAACCAAAGTTCTCTCATTTATATCGATGTTTAAAACCTATTAACTTAAGTAGCTTTTAAAGTATCAAAATTAATATATATATGATAGTGAGTGATAAATTAGCAAAAGACGCTAGAAGACATGCCAAAAAACCAACAAAAAGTGCAATAAACTTATAAAACCCTATATTGCCAAAGCCTCCTAAATCCTTGTTAACAAAAACCACAAAGAATACTATTGCTAAAAGAGTCCACGTAAATAAAAATAGTAATTTTTCAAAGCGATTATCAAATTTAAAGCCTATTGCAATACAAATAACTTGAAAGGCAGTGAATATAATCATTAAAATTAGCCCGAAACTTCTACCCCAAATTTTGATATCATCAATTAATTCCATTTAATTTATTTAACGAGATTATAAGAAGTAATTTCGCCACTTCCAGTTTTTTGTTATATTAAACACTAAAATTTATCAAATTTATTCTGCAGGATAAAATGCTCAAAATATTTAATACATTATCACGTGAGAAAGAAATATTTAAACCAATTACACCAAATAAAGTTGGGCTATATGTTTGTGGTGTTACTATCTATGATCTATGCCACATTGGCCATGGCCGTACTTTTGTCGCATTTGATGTCGTTACTCGTTATTTACGTTTTTTAGGTTACGATCTCACTTATGTTCGTAATATTACCGATGTCGATGACAAGATCATCAAGCGTGCATTAGAAAATGGTGAAACTTGTGACGAATTAACTGAACGTATGTTAAATGAGATGTATGCCGATTTCGATGCACTTAATATCAAACGACCCGATGTCGAACCTCGAGCAACTCGTCATATGTCACAAATCATTGAACTTGTTGAAGAGTTAATAAGAAAAAATCACGCTTATATTGCTGACAATGGAGATGTAATGTTTTCGGTAGATAGTGATCCTAACTACGGTATTTTATCACGCCAAAATTTAGAACAGTTACAAGCAGGTGCTCGAGTTGATGTAGTGGACGTAAAACATAATCCAATGGACTTCGTTCTCTGGAAGATGTCAAAACCCAACGAACCAAGCTGGGATTCACCATGGGGGAAAGGTCGACCTGGTTGGCACATTGAATGCTCTGCAATGAATAGCCATCAATTAGGCAACCATTTTGATATTCATGGCGGTGGTTCTGACTTAATGTTCCCACATCATGAAAACGAAATTGCCCAATCAACCTGTGCCCATAATGGCCAATATGTAAATTATTGGATGCACTCAGGCATGGTAATGATAGACCAAGAGAAAATGTCCAAATCACTGAATAACTTTTTCACTATCCGTGATGTTTTAAAACATTATGATGCTGAAACTGTTCGATATTTCTTATTATCAGGCCATTATCGTAGTCAACTTAACTATAGTGAAGAAAATCTAAAACAAGCTCGTACCGCTTTAGAAAGACTTTATACGGCTTTGAGAGACACCGATGCTAACTATCCGCACAACACGCCAGATAGCGATTATCATCGACAATTTTGTCAGGCAATGGATGATGATTTCAATACTCCAGAAGCTTATTCAACTCTATTTGATTTGGCTCGAGAGATCAACAAAGCTAAAGCAGAAAATAACATGCCATTAGCTAATGAACTAGCTGCTGAGTTACGTTATTTATCTTCTGTACTTGGTTTACTTGAACAAGATCCGGTTAAATTCTTACAAGGTAATAGTCAAGATGATGAAGATACACAACTAATTGAAGCGTTAATTAAACAACGCAACGATGCTCGAGCAAGTAAGAATTGGGCTTTAGCTGATGAAGCTCGAGACAAACTCAATCAAATGAATATTATTTTAGAAGATGGTGCTAACGGCACAACTTGGCGTAAAAAAACTTAATAATAAAAAATCCCCTAGATTTACACAAAACTAGGGGACTAATCTCACTATTTTTTATCTATTGACGTTAAAATTCCCCGTAAAATATTGAGTTCTTGCTGTTCAATACCAGCTCGCGTAAATAATCTACGTAAACGACCCATAATCTGCCCAGGATGATTAGGATTAATAAATCCGGTTTTTAATAACGTCTGCTCTAAATGCTGATAAAACCGTTCAATATCTTCGCTTTTAGGATACTGAACCTCATTCAGATTATCATCATCATGTTTTAAAGATGCCTCTAAAGTTGACAACATTGACATTCGAATTTCGTAAGTTAGAACCTGAACTGACATAGCTAAATTTAAAGAGCTATAATCTGGATTAGCTGGAATACCAACATGAAAATGGCACTTTTGTAATTCATCATTAGTTAATCCAACTCTTTCTCGACCAAAAACTAAAGCCACTTGAGCATGATGCGCGGTTTCAGCAATAATTTTGTCGCCACACTCTTTCGGAGTTAAGTTTGGCCATTGCAAACTTCTAGGACGCGCACTGGTACCTATAACCAATGAACAATCTGCGACCGCCTCCTCAAGGGATGAAAAAATCTGTGCCTGTTTGATAATATCACTCGCCCCGGCTGCCAGTGAAATCGATTGGGAATCGGGTTTTATTACAGGGTTCACTAAACATAAACGAGTTAATCCCATCGTTTTCATTGCACGAGCAGCAGACCCCATATTACCAGTATGCGAAGTTTCAACTAAAACAATCTTAACATTATCTAAATAGCTCACATATTCCTCATTAAATAACTAAACTTAATACTTTAAATCAATCTAAATAAACCACAGTATATAATAAAAAACAGATTAAAAGCAGTTCTGTGCTATCTAATATCAAATACCAATAAATTATTTTAGACAAAAGTCACAAAAATCTTAATATAAACCTAATAACCTATTGACGAAATGTGAAAAATTTGTCAATGTAATCAATATAATAATAGCTCAATTAGTAAGTAAACATAGTGGAGGTCAATTATGACTTTAAGTATCACAAGTAAACAAATGGACATTACTCCTGCAATTCGTAGTTATCTTGAAGATAAGTTTTCGAAATTAGATAAATGGAGAGCTCTACTAATCAACCCTCACTTTATCTTATCTAAAGAGCCCGATGGATTTATTATTGATGCAACCATTGCAACCAAAGGCTCGCCACTAGTTGCTTCCGCTAAACACACTGACATGTATGCTGCAATTAATGATTTAGTTGGTAAACTTGAAAGACAGCTAAATAAACTCCAACATAAAGGTGAGTCGCGCCGTGCATTTGACAGTATTAAAAATACAGTAATTGAAGAAGAATAATAATTTATAATTTAACAAAAAGGCACTTTAATAGTGCCTTTATTTTTTTGCTTGTTATAATATTACCCATCTAATTTTTAATCTATTAATGAATATGACAACCAGTCCTTTATTGCCTTTACGAAACAAAATTAACCAACTTGATCAAAAATTAATTGAAATCATTGCTGAAAGACGCCAAATTTCAGCCGAAGTTATCCAGGCTAAAATAAAAGCAAATATCCCTGTGCGTGATTTAGATCGTGAACGTTCATTGATTAAGGCATTAATCGAACAAGGTAAACAATATCATCTTGATGACCTATTAATTAAGCGTTTATACCAAATTATTATTGAAGATTCGGTTCTACTACAACAGAAGTTTTTACAAGAAAAACTCAACCAAGGCGTTATCTCATCAGCTAAAATTGCTTTCTTAGGACCAAAAGGTTCATATTCACATTCAGCAACTCGCCGTTATGCTAGCGCCCATTTTGATCAATTGACTGAATCAAGTTGTAATACATTTAAAGATGTTTTTGAAAAGATTGAATCAAAAGTTGTTGATTATGGAATTGTACCGATAGAAAACTCGAGTTCGGGATCTATTAATGAAGTGTATGATTTGTTACAAAAAACCAATTTACATATTATTGGTGAACTATCCTTAATGATTGATCACTGCATTTTAGCTCTTCCTAACACTAAACTTGAGCAAATAGATACTATTTATAGCCACCCGCAACCATTCCAACAATGTAGTAATTTCTTAGAAAAGTATCCTCATTGGAAAATTGTTTATTGTGATAGTACTTCGTCAGCAATGGAAACCGTAGCTAAATTAAATCAACCAAACATTGCAGCTATGGGAAATAAAGACGGTGGTGAATTATATGGCTTACAAGTTCTGGAGCACAATTTTGCTAATCAAAAAGAAAATATCACCCGCTTTATTGTGTTATCGCGTGAATCGATTGAAGTTTCCGATCAAATTCCGGCCAAAACTACAATCTTGATGAAAACGGGCCAACAAGCTGGGGCTTTGGTAGATGCTTTATCCGTATTACGTAATCATAATATTGTTATGACAAAACTTGAATCACGCCCTATCCATGGCACATCTTGGGAAGAGATGTTTTATATTGATTTACAAGGTAATATTAACGATTACGAAATGCAGATCGCACTTAAAGAATTAGCTTCCATCACTTTATATACTAAAGTGCTTGGTTGTTATCCTAGTGATTCTATTACCGCTGTTATGTAATGACTAACTTAAGTTTTTCAAATGCCGTACTCAACTGGTATGAACAGTACGGCAGAAAATCATTACCATGGCAAATTGAAAAAAGCCCTTATCATGTTTGGTTGTCAGAGGTTATGCTGCAGCAAACACAAGTTGCAACTGTTATTCCATACTTTAAGCGCTTTATTAAACAGTTTCCTAAAATTACCGATTTAGCGAAGGCTCCAATTGACGATATCTTACATCTTTGGACTGGACTTGGTTATTATGCACGTGCTCGTAATTTACATAAAGCAGCACAAGTTATAGCTGACAAGTTTGGGGGGAAATTTCCAACCAAATTTGAGGATGTTATCGCCTTACCAGGCGTTGGGCGCTCAACCGCTGGGGCTATCCTATCTCTATCACAAAATCAACATTATCCAATATTAGATGGTAACGTAAAACGGGTTTTAACCCGAACTTTTGCTATAGACGGATGGCCTGGTAATAAAAATGTCGAAAATCAACTTTGGCAATTAAGTGAGCAAGTCACGCCTAAAAATGAAGTTGCTAAATTTAATCAAGCCATGATGGATATTGGTGCAATGGTTTGTACTCGTTCTAAACCCAAATGCACTTTATGCCCTTTACATCAATTATGTATTGCTTATAAGACCGACAGTTGGCAACAATATCCAACTAAAAAACCTAAAAAGACTATTCCTGAAAAAACCGCCTACTTTTTAATGCTTGAACATGACAACATGATTTGGCTTGAAAAAAGACCGCCTGCTGGTATTTGGGGCGGATTATATTGTTTACCACAATTTGCAAGCGAGCAAGCATTAACTGACTGGCTAGACAGCCATGGTATTAAAACTAGCAAACCCAAACAGTTAATTGCATTTCGACATACTTTTAGCCATTTTCATTTAGATATTGTGCCTATTTACTGTGAGATCAAAGGCAATACTAAATGTCTAGATGAATCGAATGGTTATTGGTATAAACTAAAATCGGAAAATGCAAAAATTGGCTTAGCAACACCTATTTATAATCTATTAAATCAATAATCAACACAATCTATCAGTATCTAACAACCTTTTGATATATAATTACACATTATTTATTTTCTAAATTGTTTATTATGAATAGCAAACAAGCTCAAGGGCTATCTGCATGGTTAGTATTCCTAATGGCATTTGCCATTGGCGTCGCAGTAGCAAGTAATTATTATGCGCAACCACTATTACACTCGATAACCAATGATTTACATATTGCAATTAAACATGCAGGTTTTATCATTATGGCTGCACAATTTAGTTATGCTGTTGGCTTGCTGTTCATTACCCCACTGGGTGACAAAATAGAACGTAAACGATTAATATTGACCTTGATGATATTATCAACCTGTGGGCTAATTATTAGTGCAACTTCACAAAACTTATGGTTACTTATGCTTGGTACGGCTATGACAGGTCTATTTTCAACCGTAGCCCAAGTATTAATTCCATTTGCCGCAACACTATCACGACCAGAGCATCGAGGTAAAATTGTCGGTACATTGATGAGTGGTATGTTGCTAGGTATATTATTAGGTCGTGCATTCGCTGGTTTTGTTTCTTCGATGACAGATTGGCATTATGTTTATTGGATTGCCGCGTCAGTAATGATCATTGTTACTTTGCTACTTTGGTTATCATTACCAACTTATAATAACACCATCAGTATTAACTATTTTCAACTGTTATTATCAATTGGCTCACTATATAAACAAGAACCTGTTTTACGAATTCGCTCATTGTTGGCAGTTATTTCCTTTGCGTTATTTTCACTGTTATGGACGCCACTTGCCTTTTTATTAAGTAATAAACCTTACTATTATTCTGATTTTATAATCGGTTTATTCGGCCTAGCCGGTGCCGCTGGTGCACTAGGTTCACCTATCGTTGGCAAATTATCAGACAAAGGAAAAGGCTTTTTAGCCACGACCATTGGCCTAATATTACTACTCGCTTCATGGGTACCACTTTCTGTTGCTGAATATTCACTTTTAGCCTTAATTATTGGGGTAGTATTGCTGGATTTTGCTGTTCAAGTTACTCATGTATCAAACATGAACGCCATTTATCAAATTCGACCAGAAGCACGTAGCCGTATGAACACTGGTTATATGGTAAGTTATTTTATCGGAGGCATGTTGGGTTCTATCGCTTCTACTTATTTGTATAGCAACTATGGTTGGATCGCGATAATTATTGCTGGAACTGTTTTAGGATTATTGGGTTTATTATGTTGGCTCTACTATCTTAAATCAGTTCGCAAACCATAAACGATTTAATTGCAAAAAAAGTTGAGGAACGGGGTTTTTTAACGTTTATTTGCTCTAATATTCCGTTTTTAAACACTATATACTATTCGTCAGTTAACTTAAACATTTACACCATTAATAAAAACAGGAGCCATCCATGGCTAAAATAGCCTATATTAATACGCCATTTAAAGTAAAAAATTTATCACTCAAAAATCGTATTGTTATGCCGCCGATGTGTCAATATCAAGCAAAAGACGGATTGGCTAATGATTGGCACTTTGTTCATTATGTTTCACGAGCGGTTGGTGGCGTGGGTTTAATAATTTTAGAAATGACCAATATTGCTCCAAATGGTCGAATATCGCCAAATTGCTTAGGTCTATGGAATGACGAGCAACGCGATCAGCTTAAACGTATCGTTGATGCGGTTCATGCTCAAGAAGGAAAAATCGCTATTCAAATTGCCCATGCAGGACGTAAAGCTTTGGGTGAGTCTGACGTCGTATCCTGTTCTCCTATCCGCTATGATGGGAACGTCGAAGCGAATCCAAAATGGCAATATCAAATGCCAAGAGAATTAACCAAAAGTGAAATTGCTGATATTATCGAAAAATTTAAACAATCAACCAAACGTGCGGTTGAAGCAGGTTTTGACGCAATTGAAATACACGGCGCACATGGTTATTTAATCCATCAATTCAGCTCATCAAAAACGAATATTAGAACGGACGAATATGGTAAGGATAAATTATTATTTGGTGAACAAGTAATTAAAGCAGCAAAATCAATGATGCCAAAAGATATGCCACTAATTGTTCGGTTTTCGGCTCAAGAATACGGTACTAATGGTTACGATATTAATTATGGTTGCCAAATTGCTAAACGTTTTGCACAAGCAGGTGCAGATGTTTTAGATGTGAGTGGCGGTGGTGATGGTCAGTTAGATCCAAAGCGTACGCCTCTATTTCATGCTGGATACCAGGTTTATTTAGCGCATGCTATTAGGAAGGTCACTAATTTGCCAATTATTGCTGTTGGTATGCTTGAAGACCCTTATCTTGCTGATTATGTATTAAGTACTGGCGATGCTGATTTAGTTGCAATTGGTCGAGGTTTATTGAAAGATCCTTACTGGCCGCTAAGAATTCCAGCATCTCCATTTATCCCAACATCTTATCAAGTAGCTTTTAAATAAACTAATGATAATCCTGTAGTGTTAGCTACAGGATTAATTTACAAACTAAATTTTCATGGCATATTTGATGAGACGTTTCTTTATTGGCGAAAAGTTATCAATTGCGTTCATCCCAACTGTTCTCACCATTTTTTTAAAAGCATTATCGCCATTAAACATATCTTGAATAGTTCGCATTGCGGTTAACATGACTAAAGCATCTTTACGGCGAGTGAATTGGAATGATTTTAAGTTTTCTACTAAACCAATATCTTTATGTTCATCAATAAGTTTATTAATGGTTGCCACCAATAATGCAGAATCTTCAAATCCTAAATTAACTCCTTGACCAGCCAATGGATGAATAGTATGGGCAGCATCACCAATTAGCACTAATCGATGTTTAATAAATTGTTTTGCAAACCGAGCTTTTAATGGAAACACCATTCTTGGATTGACCAACTGACATTGTCCTACTTTATCACCGCTTAATTTAAACAGCTCTTGGCAAAACTCAGATTCAGTTAACGAAGTTAAAATAGCTGCTTGCTCTGGTTTAGTTGACCATACTAAACAACTGTAATTGGGTTGCCAAAGTGGTAAAAATGCTACAATACCATTAGGGTAAAAAATCTGCCTAGCACATGCTTGGTGAGGATATTGTGTTTCAACAGTTGTAATCACTGCATGATGAAGGTAATCACGCTCAAACACAGAAATTTTTTCCTGTCTGCGCAGCCAAGAGTGTGCGCCATCAGCACCTATAATCAGTTTTGCTTGTAACCGAGTATTATCCGAAAGCGTTAAAAAAGCATAATCTTCATTATAGCTATTGTCTATAGCGGCCAAATTGAAAATAGTGATATTTGAATTTGCTTGAGCATGTTGATACAGGTAGTAAGAAATTAAATTATTTTCGATGATATACCCAAGATTTGGATAACCATAATCTTTAGCATGTGCAGTAAGATGCGCTAAACCGTTTTTTTCCCAAACTCCGATCTCGCTAAAAGCATGAACACGTTCGCTCGCACATAAATCGCTCCAAATACCAATTTGAGAAAAATATTGCTGACTTGCGCCATTAATTGCAGAAGCTCTAATTCCTATTTCGTCAAAAGCAAAATTTTGATTATCATTAACGTTAACATCAACAATAGCTACAGTTAAATTAGATTGGCTAAGAGCACATGCAGTTGCTAAACCAACCAATCCACCACCAACGATGGCCACATCAAATTGCGTTTTCATATCAATAAATAGGGTTATTTCTTATCAAGCTTATTATCATCTTCAACATCATCATTCATCGCTTTTTTAAAACCTTTCAATGCTGAACCAAGATCAGAACCTAAATTACGTAACTTCTTTGTTCCGAAAATGAGAACCACCACGGCAAGAAAAACTAATAGATGTGGAATGCTAAATGACATAATTAAAACCTCATTTAAAAATGTATCGCTATTTGAACAAGTTAAACGAACAAATAGATTATTAAATATTGGAATTGATTATACTCTTTTTATGATGGGATTTCATGACAAGTTAATTTAGATAAAAAAAGACCCGCATAAAATATACGGGCCAACATGAAATATAAGGAATATAAGGAAAGAAAACAATGAAAAATCCTTACGCTGCTTATTATCCACTTTTTTTCTTTTTAGTCAACGTTTTTATTTGCCTTTCAGCAAATGTAGCAGTTTTAGCTAAAAAATGACTTTAACCATTATAAATCAATAGATTAAAATAACACCTAACATATAAATAAGAATAATATATATTTGATAAATATCAATTACGCATTAAAAAAAACTTAATATCTATAAAACTACTTGAAATTTCAACGGAAAAACAAAGACAATAAAACGGAAAAAAAAGCCATACTTCTTATTATAACACTCGCTGTTTTTTTATTTTTATGCGAGAAAAGAATATTTTTCCATAATATAAAACGCGTTTAAACAAAAAATCGCATTAAAACTTAATAAAATTAAGAAGATTGATTCAAATTCATATGTAAAACTCATAAAAAATACAATATAATTATCAAACGGATGAAAAAATAAAAACGAAATAAGTATGATTAAAAATAAAAATGTAAAAACTTTTAAAGATAGGCTACATTCGTCAATGCAAGGATTATCTGTTTCATCCTTTGCAAAAAAATGTGATATGTCAGAAACGGTAATACGAGATTATTTGTCTGGAAAAACCTACCCTTCACTAACTCGTTTAGAAGTAATTGCTGAAAAATGTAATGTTTCATTCAACTGGTTAGCTACCGGTTATAAATTGGAAGTGTTGGATCCTAAAGACGATGATAATAACGAAGTTTATAATGAAAATATCTATCGTATCCCGGTTTATAAAAAACAATTACCAACTAAAGAAGAGGCGCAAAATCAACGTTACGTACGTGAAACGCCACCAGTAATGAATTATCCTATTGTTGAAGGTTGGGCTTCTCATCGTGGTTTAGATATCAAAAAACTTATAATCTATTGGGCGAAAGGTGATTTAATGGCACCTGAAATCGAAAATAATAATGGATTAATTATTAATACAGAAATAAACGAAATAATCGATGGCGCAATTTATTTAATTGAATACGAGAATTTCACTCTACTAAGAAAAATTCGCCTATCACTCGGAAATTGGATTTTGATTTGTAATAATCATCAATACCCAACGATTGAGGTTCCTAAAGCTCATTTCGAAAAATATAATATTGTCGGACGCGTTGTACAAATTATTAAAGATGTTTTTTAAGACAATTATTAGTAATCTAGTACTTTTCACTATATAATTTCCCATGAGGAAAGCTCAAAAACCCCTTTCCTCAACTTTTTTTAATTTTTATTAATGTTAGTTTAATAGGTATTGGAGTGATGTCTCTTTTAATTTAAAAATATCATATTTCGCTTATAGCACTTAGCATTTGGTAATAAAACCCTCACTTTTTTAGATCATTGGTAAACCTATCAATGAATAACCTTTTAACTAATAGGTCTAATATGTATCGATTTTTTGAAAAATTGGTATCACCTTATCCACAAGATGAACCACAGCCGATGGCTAAAAGTTTTTTTAGTTTTATTTGGCAATCGACGAAAGGCACACGTTCTTTCCTTCTATTATTAATCATACTGAGTTCATTAGCTGGCGCTTTTGAAGCCTTTTTATATGCTGCACTCGGTAAAGTTGTTGACTGGCTGGCAGCTGTTTCACCAAGTCAATTTTGGCAGCAGGAAAAATCAACCTTAATTGTATTTACGATTATTATATTAGCTAGCACGATCATTATTGCCTTACAAACCATCATTAAACATCAATGTTTGGCGGGAAACTTTCCAATGCGACTGCGTTGGAATCTACATCGATTAGTGCTAAATCAAAGTATGCGCTTTTTCCAAGATGAATTTGCCGGCCGTATATCAGCAAAAGTGATGCAAACCGCACTTGCGGTTAGGGATACCTGTTTTTTGGTTGCTGATATCTTTATCTATGTTTTGATTTCGTTTATTACTATGGCAACAATCATAGGTCAGTTAGATCTTTGGTTATTAGTACCGTTTATGGTTTGGTGTTTTGTTTATGGCATTGCAATGTATTACTTTATTCCACGACTAAGTAAAGTGGCAAGTATGCAAGCAGATGCACGTTCTACCATGACAGGCCGAGTGACTGATGCTTACACGAATATTATGACAGTTAAACTGTTTTCTCATGCAGGCAATGAAGCAAAATATGCACAAGAGTCGATGGACGAATTTTTAGTTACCGTTAATAAACAAATGCGTTTAGTTAGTAGTTTTGAAATTGTTAATCATTTATTGTCTATTTTCCTCGTTCTTGGTACTACTGGCTTATCATTATGGCTATGGACTAATGATTTAATTGGTGTTGGAGCTATCGCCACTACAACCGCTGTCGCACTTAGATTGAACGGCTTTTCACATTGGATTATGTGGGAAATGGCAGCATTATTTGAAAATATCGGCGTGGTTAAAGATGGTATGAATACGTTTTCTGTTGCTAAAACTGTTGTCGATGAACCTGATGCACCAACTCTTAAGGTGACTGATGGTAAAATCGAATTTAAAAATATTAATTTTAGTTACGATGCAAAATTAAACAATGCCATTATCGACAACTTAAATTTAACCATTAAACCAGGTGAAAAGATCGGTTTAGTTGGCAGATCAGGGGCGGGTAAATCCACTTTAATCAATTTATTGTTGCGATTTTATGATTTACAAAATGGTCATATTTTTATTGATAATCAAGACATCACCAAAGTCAATCAAGAAAGCTTACGCGCTCAAATTGGTATGGTTACCCAAGATACTTCACTATTACACCGATCAGTAAGAGATAACTTATTATACGGTAATAACCATGCCACAGAACAAGAGATGATAATCGCAGCTAAAAAAGCTCATGCCGATAGTTTTATTGAAACCTTAGTAGATGCTAATGGAAGAACTGGATATGATGCTTTTGTTGGTGAACGTGGGGTTAAATTGTCCGGAGGACAACGCCAACGTATCGCTATTGCTCGAGTTATTTTAAAAAATGCACCAATTCTATTGTTAGATGAGGCAACTAGTGCGCTTGATTCTGAAATTGAACAAGCTATTCAAGAAAGCTTATATACGTTAATGGAAGGTAAAACGGTTATTGCTATTGCCCATCGATTATCTACAATCGCGGCGATGGATCGATTAATCGTTTTAGATCAAGGAAAAATCATCGAACAAGGAACACATCAAGAGTTGCTTAGTAAAGATGGACTTTATGCTCAACTTTGGAAGCATCAAAGTGGTGGTTTTTTAGCTGAAAATTTTTAACTTAAAATTTAGGGCGATGAGTAAATAACATCGCCCCAAAATCTTAATTCTCAAATTAGTCAAATCTAATTAATGAAATTTTTATAAAACTCAGATTCAAACTTCATAACTGCTCCGTTTTTAGGTTCCCCTTTACTATCAGCCCGATACCCTGATAATAATTGAACAAAAGCGACATAACGTCCGTCTGATTTTTGAATAAATCCGGCTAAATTATAACTACCTTGAATATAGCCTGTTTTAGCCATAACTACATCTTTAAATGGTGCTTGACTGAAGCTTTTACGGTTTTGCAACGTTCCATCAACACCCGCAATTGGTAATTTTTCAATAAAAGCGAGTTGATTGTTATGTGCTGAAATATACTGCAACACTTCCATTAGTTTGTTGGCGCTAACTAGATTAAGACGAGATAAACCAGAGCCATCGGCAATCACTAAGTTTTCTAAGTCAATACCCGCTTTTTTGCGAAGGATTTGTTTAACCGCATCACCACCATTACGCCATGTTCCTGCAGTATTATAATAGCGTGCGCCAAGTGTTCTAAAAATGGTGTCAGCATACAAATTATTTGATTTTTTGAGCATAACCGTTATTAACTCAGAAAGCGGTGCTGATTGACTTGATGTTAATAACGTTAAGGAACCAGTGGATTTTTGTTTTCTTTCAAAAACACGTCCACCATAAGTTATTTTTTGTTGTTTTAATTCATTTTTTAAAACAGTCGAAAAATATTCGGTTGGATCCATTACTGCAAATTTTAATGGTGTTTTATCCGCATTAGAAGCGATGCATCCAGATAAATAGTAGCGATTTTTATCAGCATTAACATCAAGCTCACAATATTTATCATGTGCGTCTTTACTACTAGCGGAAATCGTTCTGACATCACCTGAAACCATAACTGGAATATTAGATGAAACAGAAACTGATGCTTTACCACCTACTTTACCCGGAGTAATTGTTGCATAAAAGCAGTTATCATCAATTGTTGCAGCTGATGCAGGGGCATTGTAACAAGCGGTTAAATTATTCCATGACCACCCTTCTGCTTTATCATGACTAGCAAAAATTGAAGTGTCTAAAATAACATTACCTGAAATTTTTTCTACACCCTTTTGACGAAGGGCGCTAATCATATTTTTTAATCTTTCTCGACTAAAAGTGGGATCACCACTCAATTTGATAATCAGATCACCATTGAGTTGTTTATTACTAACTGAACCATTCGCGTACATTCCAGTAACAAACCGAAAGTCATTACCCAGTTCAAGCTGTGCAGCTAGTGCAGTTATTACTTTTTGCGTACTAGCTGGCTGTTTAAATTGATCACTTTTGTATTTGGCTAATGTTTTAGGATTGCCATCAACAGTTTGCACTAAAATTGATAAATCACTCCCTTTGGGTAATGATGATATATATGGTTCAACCGATTGTGCTTGCAATAAGCTTGAATAAAAAGCAACGATAAATAGAAAAGATACCCTTATATTTGTCATGAATGTATGCTCAAAAAATTTATTAAATATATTAGTGTGGAAACAAATATATCTTTTTTTGATAAGCCTATCAATATATACTCAGTCTCTTTAAAAATAATGTTCTAAATACCATTATATTTTATATTTTTGAATTTAATCCAAGAGATAATTTAATATAGGTAACAAGGCTATGATTCATCATTCATTAGGTTTTCCAATCGAAACTGTACTGATGTTCGTCATTTTGGCTTTAACTGCGATTATAATTGATTTATATGCTCACCATAACGATAAACCCATTAGCCTAACTAGCGCAATATTATGGTCTTTATTCTGGGTTGCTGTTGCATTAGGTTTTGCACTTTATCTTTATCTTCACCATGGAAGTGAGATAGCAAGTTTATTTATCACAGGTTATGTGCTTGAAAAAGCGCTTTCGGTAGATAACTTATTCGTTATTATGGCGCTGTTTTCATGGTTTGCTATCCCTAACAATTATCGACATCGATTACTTTATTGGGGCGTAATTGGTGCGATTATTTTCCGAGCTATTTTTGTTGTAATAGGTACGGGTTTATTATCGTTAGGTCCTTGGATGGAATTGTTCTTTTCAGTAGTGGTTGCTTTAACTGGATTTATGATGCTGAAAAACCAAGGTCAAGATGAAAAAATAAAAGATTATTCAGAACATTTTGCTTATCGTATTGCTAAACGTATTTTCCCTTCTTACCCTAAGATAGTTGGTCATCACTTTTTATTAACCCGAAAACAACTAAACGCGGAGTTAACGAAGCCAGAAAATAGCGACCTAATTCATAAAATGCCAAAAAGTGCCTTATATGCAACACCACTATTTTTATGTGTTGTGGTGATTGAGTTGAGTGATGTTATGTTTGCATTTGATTCTGTTCCCTCAGTAATCGCAGTCAGCCAAGAACCACTGGTTGTTTATAGTGCAATGATTTTCGCTATTTTAGGGTTACGGACTATGTATTTTGTTTTAGAAGCAATGCAACAATATCTTGTTCATTTAGGCAAAGCTGTAGTCTGCCTACTATTTTTTATCGCAGCAAAACTGGCTTTAAATGCTAGCGACCATCTATTTAATTATGGTATTAACATAAGCCCTACTCTCAGCCTTTATATAGTATTAGGCATTTTATCTTTAGGTATTGTTGCAAGTTTTATTTGGCCAAATAAATCCTAAAAAATAATAAGGGAATGGATAATCGGCAGTAAACCTGCCGATTAAAGATGAGAGCTATTGGCGTGTTGATGAACGAATAAAGTAACTCACACCTAAAATAATAAACCATAGTGGGGTCGCGATCAGCGCTTGGCGAGTATCAGCTTCAAATGTCAATAACACAATCACAAAAGCAAAAAACGCTAAACAAACATAACACATAAAAATTCCACCAGGCATTTTAAATTGTGATTCTTGATGCAAATTGGCTTTTTTACGGCGATAAGCAATATAGGAAATCAATATCAACGACCAAATAAACATAAATAAAATGGCAGAAATAGTCGTTACAATAGTGAATGCTTCCATCACATTTGGTACTAAATAAATCAGTACTACCCCACCGAACAAGCAGGTACATGAAAATAACAAACCATTAGCGGGGACTGAACGTCTTGATAATTTACCAAATGGTTCTGGTGCATCTTGTTTTTTAGCAAGACCAAACAACATTCGACTGGTTGAGTAAATACCACTATTGGCTGAAGAAGCCGCCGAAGTTAATACCACAAAATTGATAATACTTGCCGCAGCAGGTAAGCCAATCAAGGTAAATAGTTCAACAAATGGGCTTTTATTGGGTGAAATAAACTGCCAAGGTGTTACACTCATGATAATAATCAAGGCAAAAACATAGAAAAAGATAATTCGTGCTGGCACTGAATTAATTGCCCGTGGTAAATTTTTATTTGGATCTAGTGTTTCAGCCGCTGTAGTTCCAACAAGCTCAATACCAACAAAGGCAAAAATTGCAATTTGGAAACCAGCAAAAAATCCCATCGTACCATGGGGAAAGAAACCACCATACTCCCAAAGATTAGAAAACGCAGCCGTAGTATTGGTTTGTTCTGAATGATAAGCCGTGAAGACTAAAACAAGTCCAATAGCTATCAAGGCTAAAATGGCCACTATTTTGATCATAGAAAACCAAAACTCAGTTTCACCAAACATCCTAACAGTTAACAAATTCAAAGTTAAAAGCACAATAACTGTAAGTAGCATTGGGATCCATGCTTGTAGTTCTGGAAACCAGTGTTGAGCGTATCCTGCGATAGCAACAACATCTGCAATTCCGGTAATTACCCAACAAAACCAATAAGTCCAACCAGTAAAAAAACCAGCCCAAGGACCCAATAAATCGTTAGCAAAATCACTGAATGATTTATAATTTAGGTTGGATAATAAAATTTCTCCCATTGCCCGCATAACAAAAAATAAAACAAACCCAATAATCATGTACACAAAAACAATAGATGGTCCGGCAAGGCTGATTGTCTTCCCAGAACCCATAAATAATCCCGTACCAATTGCACCACTTATTGCTATTAGTTGAATATGTCTACTGGAGAGATTTCGTTTAAGATCATTATTTGAAGACGTACTGTTCATCGTATCGATTACCTGTCGTTTTTACAATTTTCGTTTTTTTATAAGAAGTAAAGGACTATAAAGTCTACAGCGCTAAATCGCAAGCTCAATCACATGAAAAATTTTTATAGCAATATCATAATTATTGGTAGTTTCTTATAATAGAATTGTGTAGCATAACCAACCATATCATTTAACTTATTACAATAAATTATCAAGATGAAAGAAAACAAATTTCACATTTATCTATTATGTTTAGCATTTATCATGTCACTACTTGCTGGCTGCCAGAGTGATCCTAATTCATCAAGTAAACAATTTAAAGACGGTAAACTACCACATGATTTAAATGCCAGTCGTCCGCATTTAGCTGTGCCTGTAAATATCTCTGACTATACGATTCAAATTGAAAAAATAAAAACAACGTCGCCTTCTTTGTATCGTAAAAATGAACATATTTATAAAGCCGTTGATGCTTGGATTAATCGCTCATTGGGCTCAGCAGAATTCCATAAAGTGGGTCTAAAAAGTTATGAAATGGCTGGTAAAGATGGATATGGTAATGTACATCTAACCGGTTATTACACTCCGGTTATTAAGGCTAGATACCAACCAACTGGTGAATTTAAATATCCAATTTATAGAATGCCAACCCAATCTAAAGGGCAGTTACCAAGTCGAGAACAGATCTACAATGGCGCATTAGCTGGAAAAGGACTGGAGATCGCTTATAGTAATTCATTAATGGACAATTTCATAATGGAAGTTCAAGGAAGTGCCTATATCGATTTTGAAGATGGTAATCCGCTTGTTTTCTTCTGTTATGGTGGAAAAAATGGCCATGGCTATTCAAGTATAGGACGCTTATTGGTTGAATCAGGAGAGATCGCTAAAGAAGATATGTCTATTCAATCCATAAGAGATTGGGCAAAAAGTAAGAGTGAAAAGAAAGTCAAAGAGCTATTAATCCAAAACCGATCATTTGTGTTTTTTAAACCGCAATATAACGCCGAAGTAAAAGGTGCAGCAGCAGTACCTTTAGTTGCCAATGCAGCAGTGGCATCAGATAAAACATTAGTCCCAACCGGTTCAGTTGTATTAGTTGATGTACCACTGCTTGATAATGATGGTCAATATCGTGGAAGGCGCGAAGTTCGTTTAATGGTTGCGCTTGATGTTGGCGGGGCAATTAAAGGCCATCACTTTGATCTTTATCTAGGTATTGGAAACAAAGCAGGTAAACAAGCAGGTTATTACAATCATTTTGGTCGAGCTTGGGTGATACAACCTTAACCAACCAACATCGACGCCATCAAAAGAACCTGCTAGAATAAGATAAAAAGCAGACTTTAAGGATAACTTATGAGATTATGTGACCGTGATATTGAAGCATATTTAGATAGTGGTAAATTAAAAATCACGCCACAACCTGCATCAAGTTGTATTAATGGAGCAACAGTAGATGTTCGATTAGGTAATCAATTTCGTACTTTCAGAGAGCATACAACACCTTATATTGATTTAAGTGGACCTAAAGAAGAAGTTGCAGCCGTTCTAGATCGCGTTATGAGCGAAGAGATGATATTAGCTGAAGGTGAAGCATTTTATTTACATCCAGGCGAACTTGCTTTAGCAGTGACACTCGAATCAGTTACGATTCCTGATGATTTGGTTGGCTGGTTAGATGGCCGTTCATCATTAGCTCGCTTAGGACTTATGGTACATGTTACTGCTCATCGTATCGATCCAGGCTGGCATGGACAAATTGTTTTAGAATTTTACAACTCAGGAAAGATACCAGTAGCACTTAGACCTGGTATGACTATTGGTGCATTAAGTTTTGAAACACTTAGTGGACCAGCTTCTAGACCATATAATCGCAGACAAGATGCAAAGTATAAAGACCAACATGGCGCTGTCGCCAGTCGTATTGATAAAGACTAATACAGTTCATAACCTTAATAAAGGACATTAATATGATAAAAAAAATATTGGTTACGCTATTTATCTTAATTTTGGTCATTGTTATCAGTATCGCTTCCCTTATTATATTTGTTGATCCTAATAATTTTCGTGGTTACATCTCACAAACAGTGAAAGACAAAACAGGGTATGAACTGACTATAGAGGGCAATCTACGTTGGCATATCTGGCCTCAAGTTAGTATTTTAACTGATTCGGTTAAATTATCCGATAGCGGTGCAACAAAACCTCTTTTAACCGCTGACAACATGAGGCTTGATGTTGAGCTTCTTCCTTTGTTTTCAAAAAATTTAGCGATTAAAAATGTATTTATTAAATCAGCAACAATCAATATTACGGATGAAAGCAAAGGTGAAAATGCTAAAAATAGCACTCAAGCCATTTCTTCAGAAAAACAACCATCTGAAGATAAAAAAAATCCATCTGATTGGAAGTTCAGTTTAAATAAGTTTGAAATAGCGGATAGTACAATTGCATTTCAGCATAATCGTGATTTGATAAATTTTAGAAATATTAATCTGTTATTAGAAAAAAATAACGATAAAAACCTTTCTCTTGAACTCAATGGGAATATCGATAAAAACCAGCAAGACTTATATTATTCATTAAACGCCAATATTGATTTAGCCCAATTCCCTGAAAAAGCAGTTATTGATTTAAAAAAATTGGATTACACGTTTAACGGCATAGTCAATTCAGAAAAAGAGATAAAAGGTAATGTAACTGGCGTATTTAATTATCAAAAAGCACCAATGCAATTGGATAGCCAAGATTTGGTTTTTTCAATTAACGATAATGATTTTACAAGTAAGATCAATGTCCGTTTTGATAACAAACCGGTGATCGATTTCCAATTAAATTCAAATAAATTTGATTTAACACCTTTCATCCAAAAAAATGAAAATTCAACGAAAAGTACTAACGTTCAACAAACTTCGCCAGTTGTATCGAATGTTTCCAAAAATGATAATGAATTAAGTATGCTTAATTCATTTGATGGAAAAGCAAAAATAAATATCAAAGAAGTCAAAGCGGATAAAATTGCATTAGGTAATTTGAATGTTGAAATTGACAATCAAGATGGTATAGCAAACTTAAAAAATCTAACTTTCAATTTTGCAAATGGGCAAATTGCTGCCAACGGCACCGCTAATGGTAAACAAAAAAACCCACAAGTTAAATTGAATACTAAAGTTAGCAATATCAATTTAAGCTCATTTTTTACGCAAATGAATATGGCTTATGATCTTGATGGTATATTCAATGCTTCTGGAGTATTAGAAGCCAATACATTATCAACAACAAAATTATTAGAGAACATTAAAGGTAATGCTAATATCGTCATTACTAATGCTAAACTAAATAATATTAACATCCAAAGCATCATCGAAAATGCCGCCGCGAAATATAGCAATGGTAATATAAGTTCTGAAAATCATAAAAAATATACTGAGTTTCATAAAATCACAACCAATGCTTATATAAATCAAGGTAACATTGATCTTAATTCACTCAATGCAAACTCTGAAACATTAAATGTGATAGATAGTTCAGGAAGAGTGGGAATGGTTAATCGTGATTTAGATGTTAATCTAAATATAAAAATATTAGGTGGTTGGAATAGTAAAAGTGAAACTATTGCAAAACTACAAAAAGTGACTATACCACTACGTATATATGGTCAATTTTCTAATTTACACTATCAACTAGATATTGCCAAAATAGTATCTGATGTGCTTAGTGATAAATTACAACAACGTTTAGATAAGCTACGTGATAAATTAGAAAACAATGGTTCCAGAGATAAAGATAAATCTAGACAAAAAGCAGTTGATATTTTAGGTGAATTTATTAAGAAATAAATATTTGATGAAATAATGATAATAGATATAAAAAAGGTGAGCTAAATAACTCACCTTTTTTATTCAATTAATCTACTTGATTATAAAATGAATTTGCTTAAATCTTCATCAGCAACAAGTTTATCCAGATGATCGCTGACATATTTAGCATCAATTGTAATGGTTTGACCACCCAACTCACTGGCTTCGAAAGAAACCTCTTCCATCAAACGTTCAAGCACAGTATGCAAACGGCGAGCACCGATATTCTCATTTTGTTCATTAACTTGCCAAGCAGATTCAGCAATTTTACGAATCCCATCTGGTGTAAAATCAATATTAACACCTTCTGTTGCCATTAATGCTTTATATTGCACTGTTAACGACGCATTAGGTTCCGTTAAAATACGCTCAAAATCTTCACTAGTTAATGCTTGTAATTCAACGCGAATTGGTAAACGTCCTTGCAGCTCAGGAATCAAATCTGAAGGACTCGCAGTTTGGAACGCACCTGATGCGATAAACAAAATATGATCAGTTTTTACTGAACCATGTTTAGTTGAAACAGTACAACCTTCAACAAGTGGTAGTAAATCACGCTGAACACCTTCACGTGAAACATCAGGCCCAGATGAATTACCACGCTTACACACCTTATCGATCTCATCGATAAACACAATACCATTTTGCTCGACAGCTTCAATGGCTTCGTGTTTAAGATCATCGGGATTAACCAATTTAGCAGCTTCTTCTTCAATTAGCTGTTTCAAGGCATCTTTGATCTTCATTTTACGAGCTTTGGTTTTTTGACCACCTAAATTTTGAAACATTGACTGAAGTTGGTTGGTCATCTCTTCCATACCTGGCGGTGCCATAATTTCAACACCAATATTAACGCCAGCTATTTCAATCTCAATTTCCTTATCATCAAGAGCGCCTTCACGTAATTTTTTTCTAAATGCTTGTCTAGCAGTTGAATCATTATTGTTTTCAACTTGCCCCCAACCATCTTTTGCTGGCGGTACTAGCACATCTAAAATACGTTCTTCAGCTAATTCTTCTGCTCTATTACGATTTCGTTCAATTGCTTCTTGACGAATCATCTTAACAGCAGAATCGGTAAGATCACGAATGATTGAGTCAACTTCTTTACCTACATAACCAACTTCCGTAAATTTTGTGGCCTCTACTTTGATAAATGGAGCATGTGCAAGTTTAGCTAATCGTCTTGCGATTTCTGTTTTACCTACCCCTGTTGGGCCTATCATAAGAATATTTTTTGGGGTAACTTCATGACGTAATGCTTCATCAAGTTGCATACGACGCCAGCGATTACGTAAAGCAATAGCAACAGAACGTTTTGCTTTATCTTGTCCAATAATATGTTGGTTTAATTCGCTTACAATTTCGCGAGGAGTCATTTCAGACATAATAATATTTCTCTTAAATCAGTTTTAATTAGTAATTAAGCTCTTCAATAGTTTGGAAGTTATTGGTGTAAACACAAATGTCACCAGCTATTGATAGCGATTTTTGTACAATATCATGCGCAGATAATGAAGTATTATCTAATAAAGCTCTTGCAGCAGCTTGAGCATAAGGTCCACCAGATCCAATCGCAATCAGATCATCTTCTGGTTGAATAACATCCCCTGTACCAGTAATAATTAATGATGCGGTTTCATCAGCTACAGCAAGTAATGCTTCTAACTTACGCAACATCCTATCGGTTCGCCAATCTTTGGCTAGTTCAACTGCCGCTTTAGTTAAATGGCCTTGATGCATTTCTAATTTACGTTCAAATAATTCAAATAATGTAAAAGCATCTGCTGTACCTCCAGCAAATCCTGCTATCACTTTATTATTGTATAAACGGCGAACTTTTCGAGCATTACCTTTCATAATAATTCGTTCACCTAATGTAACTTGCCCATCGCCGCCAATAACGACTTGACCTTCACGACGGACACTGACAATTGTTGTCATATTCTGCTCCTTCTCTTACTAAAACACTTAATTCGGAATGAATAGAGAATATATTGGGATGATTAATAAATTTTCAACATCTGATTATTAAAATGCGAAATATTTATTTATTAATAGATGAAATGGTTAAATATCGTATTAAGATTTAAGCAGTTCAGATCTTACTTATTTGGGTTGGAAATCAATAGTCATTGTTTTAACTTCATTGTATAACTTACTAGAAGGTTTTGGTATAACCGCTAATTTAGTAGCTGCTAATGCTTCTCGACATAAATCAGCATCACCGCCTTTTGAGGTTACATTCAGCAATAATCCATCAGGTGCTATCTGGATTTGCAATGTACAAGTTTTTCCTCGATAAAGATTTTGCGGATTAATAAACTTATTACTAATTGCATTTTGTACTAACGATCTATATTTATTTAATTCGCCATCTGAGACACCTTTACGACTAGCTGCACCACCGGAAACATCAGGAGAGCCTGATGTAAGACCACCTAAGAGCTCATTAAGCGCTTTATCCTTTTTTGCTTGCTCAGCCCTTTTTGCAGCTGCGGCCTTCTCGGCGGCAGCTTTTTCTGCAGCGGCCTTTTCTGCAGCAGCTTTCTCAGCAGCAGCCTTTTCTGCAGCGGCTTTTTCTGCAGCGGCTTTCTCAGCAGCAGCTTTTTCAGCAGCAGCTTTTTCTGCAGCGGCTTTCTCAGCAGCAGCCTTTTCAGCAGCAGCTTTTTCTGCAGCGGCTTTTTCTGCAGCGGCTTTCTCAGCAGCAGCCTTTTCAGCAGCGGCTTTCTCAGCAGCAGCCTTTTCAGCAGCGGCTTTCTCAGCAGCAGCTTTTTCGGCAGCAGCTTTTTCGGCTTCGGCTTTTTCGGCTAATTCTTTAACTTGTTTGTCTAATTGCTCTTGACGCTGTTGATTTGCTTTTTCCTGATTAACTTGCGCCTGCAATTGTCTTTGATATTGTTCGGTCATAACTGACGGATCAATCATGATTGCGTCAATAGAATTACCATTAATACTACCGTAATTTTCTCCATTATCATCAGGAATAAATTGATATCCTAAAACAATAATCAATATACCATGTAAAATAATGGATATGATAACTGGTAGACTTAGTTTTGATCTTAACTTGTTAGACATTGCTGACATTTTTTATAATTATTAATTTAAATTGGTTGAGTCATCAAACCGACCGATTTAACACCCGCAGATTGAAGCAAATTCAAAGCTTTTATAATTTCTTCGTAAGGAACTTGTTTAGCTCCACCGACTAAAAACACTGCTTTATCATTCAATGACATTTGCTGTTTAACTTCTGCAACAATTTGCTCTTGAGGTATATTCGATTGTCGATTTTGATCAATAATTATTGCATAAACACCAACTCCGGAAACCTCAATAATAATAGGTTTATTATCGGAAGGTGAAACAGTTTTTGACTCTGTCGCTTCAGGCAGATCAACTTCAACACTTTGACTAATAATTGGGGCTGTCGCCATAAAAATCAATACTAATACAAGCAATACGTCAAGTAACGGTACAATATTGATTTCTGATTTGGTTGAATAGCGTGAACGTCTACTCATAATTATTTCCTAACAGCTACTGCTTGACGTTGTAAAATTGTAGAAAACTCATCAATGAAGTTCAAATAGTTTTGTTCCATTCGACTTACACTTAATGATAATCGATTATATGCTAATACAGCTGGAATCGCCGCAAACAAACCAATAGCTGTTGCAATTAACGCTTCCGCAATACCTGGTGCAACCATTTGTAATGTAGCTTGCTTAACTGCGCCAAGTGAAATAAAGGCATGCATAATACCCCACACAGTACCAAAAAGACCAATATATGGACTGATTGAACCGACTGTTCCTAAGAATGGGATATGCAATTCTAAGTTATCTAATTCACGATTCATTGCTAAACGCATTGAACGAGATGCGCCATCTAATGCAGCTTCTGGCATATTTGGATTAATTTGATATAAACGAGAAAATTCTTTAAATCCCGAATAGAAAATATGTTCTGTGCCACAGATCTCTTCTTTATTGAATTTTGCTTTATCAAAGAGCACATTTAAGTCTTCGGCAGACCAAAAACTATCGTCAAACTGTTCGACTTGTTTTTTTGCTTTGCTTAAAATTTTGCTACGTTGGAAAATGATAGCCCAAGACATTACCGAAAATGCTAATAACAATAACATAACACCTTGTACTAAAAGTCCAGCTTGTAAAAATAGATCAATAATATTGAGATTATCCACTTAAATTAACTCCAAAACTAATAACTTGGGAAGCGCACACGGCTTCATTTTAGTCATATTGACACAAGCAATAACGACATCAGCGCTGCTGATAATTTGCTTATTCTGGTTTAAAATTGTCTGTTTAAAAATAATAGACGCCTTACGAATTTGCTCAACCTTAGTGCTGATAGTTAGCATGTCATCTAAACGGGCTGGAAAATCGTAGCTAATATCCATCTTTTTGACAACAAATGCAATACCTTCCTGTAATAACTTTTGCTGACTAATATCAAGATGTCTTAGCATTTCCGTTCTAGCTCGTTCAAAGAAGGCTAGATACCTAGCATGATAAACTACTCCGCCAGCATCTGTGTCTTCATAATAGACTCTTGCATTCCAATTGAATTGTTTCATATTTTATAATTTGAACAAAAAATTTGCGTCATTATATATGATTATAAAATTCGCTGCACTATGATATAAAAATAGTTAAATGAAAACAATTATCATTTGTTAATTATTTGTCTAATATACAGCCCTATAACTAAAAAGGTGGCAATTTGCCACCTTTTTATCTATTTTATGACTCTTTAGTTTCTTTATCGTTATTTTCAAGCCAAAGTCCTGTAACAACTGCAAGCATACAAGCTGCAATTAATCCTGCTAACCATAAAAAGTAATACATAATAAATCCTTAATAAAGTGAATGTTTATTATTTTCAATATGATTTTTATCTAAACGGCCAAACATCTTAATGTAACACCATGTGGTATAGAACAGAATGAGTGGTACAAAGATTAGTGCTACACCAAACATGATATTAAGTGTTAATTGGCTAGAAGATGCGTCCCAAATTGTCAAACTCGCATTTGGCATAATGCTTGAAGGAATGATGAATGGGAATGTCGCAATACCATATGTCAGTAATACACAAGCAATGGTTAGTGCAGAAGATAAAAACACTAATCCATTTTTATTTAAACTAGAAAATAAAATAGTAAATAAAGGTAATAAAACACCTAAAGCTGGTACAACCCATAATATTGGATAGTTCATGTAATTTTTTAACCATGAAACATCTGTCGAAACAGTTTTGCTCAATGGGTTTGAAACACCATTAGGATCTATAGCGCTAGTTACCTCATAACCATGAATACCGAAGGCAACCCAAACTCCAGCTAATACAAATGCAATTAACATAATTAAACTAGCTATTTGAGTTGCTTTTCTTGCTCTTAAATAAAGTTCACCAGAAGTTTTCATTTGCAACCAAGCACCACCATGAGCAACGATTAACATTAAACTCACAACACCTGCTAATATTGCAAATGGGTTAAGTAAACCAAAAAATGACCCATCATAAAAAGAGCGATAACTATTATCAAATCTAAATGGAACACCTTCTAACAAGTTTCCGAATGCAACACCGAAAACAAGAGCAGGAACAAAGCTACCTAAAAAGATTGCGATATCCCACATATTACGCCATTTAGAATTTTCTAATTTACTACGATAATCAAACCCAATTGGTCTAAAAAACAGTGCACATAACACCAAAATCATCGCAATATAAAATCCGGAAAAAGATACCGCATAAGCCATAGGCCAAGCAGCAAAAATACCTGCACCACCAGTAATTAACCAAACTTGGTTACCATCCCAGTGTGGTGCTATTGCATTTATCATAATACGGCGTTCAGTATCAGTTTTGCCAATAAATGGTAGTAAGATACCAACACCCATATCAAAACCATCGGTGACAACAAAAGCGATTAACACAACGCTAATCAGCACCCACCAGGTGACTCTTACAATTTCATAATCAATCATTGTATATACTCCCTATGCCTTATTCTGATATCGATTGTGTTTTTTCATAATGATAGCTGCCAGTACCTAAAGAGCTTGGTCCTAATCGAGCAAACTTAAACATTAAGAACATCTCAGCAACTAAGAACATTGTATAAAGTCCACAAATAAGAACCATAGTGAATAGTACTTCACCTGGAGTTAATGATGAATTAGCTACTCCAGTTGGCAATATGTCTTGAATTGCCCAAGGTTGACGACCATATTCTGCAACAAACCAACCACATTCACATGCTAGCCAAGGGAATGGGAGTGATAAAAGAAGTAAACGGCATAACCAACGTTTTTCACCAATTTTATTTTTGTAAGTTGACCATAAAGCAAGGCCAGTACCTAAAATCATTAATAAACCAAAGCCAACCATACCTCTAAATGCCCAGAATAAAGGCCATACAGCTGGGATTGAATCTTCAGTCGCTGCTTTAATATGTTCTTCAGTAGCTTCTGGAATTGTTAGGTTATCTTTATCGGTAAAACGTTTAACTAGGTAACCATAGCCTAAATCAACTTTATTATCTTCAAAGGCTTTTAATACCGCAGGGTCTTTATCACCTTTTTGAATTTTTTCTAAATTTGAATACGCTAAAATACCATTACGAATTCGAGTCTCATTAACCGCTAAAATATCTTTTAAACCAGTTACTTTGGTATCTAATGAGCGAGTTGTCATAATTCCCATCGCATAAGGAATTTCAACCGCAAACAAGTTCTCTTTTTTCTCTTGTGAAGGGAACGCAATAACGTTGAACGACGCAGGTGCTGGTTGAGTTTCCCATTCAGCTTCAATTGCAGCTAATTTAACCGGCTGTACAGTAGTCATTTCATGACCAGCTTCATCACCCATAATAGCGACCACAATTGACATAATAAAACCAAATACTGCAGCTACAGCAAAAGAGCGCTTAGCAAATGGTAAATCACGTTTTTTGAGTAAATAATATGAACTAATACTTAAGACAAAAATAGCACCAGTTAAATAACCCGCTGCTACGGTGTGAACGAATTTATATTGAGCAACAGAATTGGTAATTAACTCAAAAAAACTTTGCATTTCCATTCTTGAGTTAATCGGATTAAAGTCTGAACCGACAGGGAACTGCATCCAACCATTGGCAACTAAAATCCAGAGCGCAGAAAGATTAGAACCAAAAGCCACACACCAAGTGACCATTAAATGCTTGCCACGGCTTAATCTATCCCATCCAAAAAAGAATAAACCAACCATGGTTGATTCTAAGAAAAATGCCATTAATCCTTCTATTGCAAGCGGTGCACCGAAAATATCACCTACATAATGCGAATAATAAGACCAATTTGTACCAAACTGAAATTCCATAGTTAAACCAGTAGCAACACCAACAGCGAAGTTGATACCAAATAGTTTACCCCAGAATTTAGTCATATCTTTCCAGACTTGCTTACCACTAACAACGTATACCGTTTCCATAATTGCAAGCATAAACGCCATACCAAGCGTTAATGGTACAAAAATAAAATGATACATCGCAGTGAGTGCAAACTGAAGGCGTGACAGTTCTACTATATCTAACATAAAGCGCTCCCTTATCCTTAAATGCCCACAAATTTTGTAACGTTATTATTGTACAACAAAATTTAATGAATAAAAATTGATTAATGTCAAAAAAATAAAACTTAAAAATGTTTTTTTATTGCTTCACCAATTTGAGCTAAGCTACTTACAACAGTAACACCTGCTGATTGCAGTGCTTTAGTTTTTTCTGCTGCGGTACCTTTATTGCCAGAAATGATTGCACCTGCATGTCCCATACGTTTGCCGGCTGGGGCTGAAACACCAGCTATATAAGCAACCACAGGTTTAGTAACATGATGTTTAATATAGTTGGCGGCTTCTTCTTCTGCGCTACCACCAATTTCACCAATCATAACTATTGCTTCTGTTTTAGGATCTTGTTTGAGTAATTTTAATATTGAAATAAAATCACTGCCGGGAATGGGATCACCACCGATTCCGACGCAAACGGATTGGCCTAATCCAATATCGGTTGTTTGTTTAACTGCTTCATAAGTTAGCGTACCTGAACGCGAAACAATCCCAACTTTACCAGCTAAATGAATATGTCCAGGCATGATACCAATTTTACACTCATCAGGAACAATAATTCCTGGGCAATTTGGACCAATCATCACAACATCATTTTGGGTTAATTTTTCTTTAACAATAAGCATATCCAAGGTTGGAATGCCTTCTGTAATACAGACGATTAATTTTATACCTGCATCAATGGCTTCTAAAATTGAATCTTTACCAAAAGCAGCGGGAACATAAATAACGGTTGCAGTTGCACCGGTTGCGTCAACCGCTTCTTTAACAGTATTAAAAACAGGTAAACCTAAATGTGTCGTACCACCTTTGCCTGGTGTTACGCCACCAACTAATTTAGTACCATAAGCCAGTGCTTGTTCAGAATGGAATGTACCTTGGCTGCCAGTAAATCCCTGACAAATAACTTTTGTATCTTTATTAATCAAAATTGACATAGTAATTATTCTCCACCCATTCTCTTATTGTGCAACACTGACGATCTGTTGGGCTGCATCGACTAAACTTTTTGCGGTAATAACATTTAATTTACTTTTAGCTAAAATATCTCTTGCTAGTTCCGCATTATTACCTTCAAGACGAACGACAACAGGAACAGTCAAACCTATTTCCTTAATTGCATCAATAATGCCATTAGCAATAAGATCGCAGCGAACAATACCACCAAAAATATTGACTAATATTGCTTTCACATTTTTATCAGAAAGTATCAATTTAAAGGCTTCGGCAACCCGTTCTTTTGTCGTGCCACCACCAACATCTAAAAAGTTTGCGGGCTCACCACCATAAAGTTTAATCATATCCATAGTTGCCATAGCAAGGCCTGCGCCATTAACCATGCAACCAATATTGCCATCTAAAGATACATAGCTAATGCCTTGTTTAGCCGCTATCGACTCCCGTTCGTCTTCCTGTGTAGTATCTCTTAATACGACTAAATCAGGATGTCTAAACATAGCATTATCATCTAGCACAACTTTAGCATCTAGGCAGATTAATTCTTGTGTATCGGTAATAACTAAAGGATTGACTTCTGCTAAAGAAACATCTTTTTCAATGAAAAGATTAGCAAAATTAACAAATAATTTAGCGAATTGATTGACTAATTTACCGGTTAAGCCAAGTTTAAAAGCTAACTCTCGGCCTTGATATCCGCATGGTCCTGTTAAAGGGTCGAGTGATATTTTATGAATTAAATGTGGCGATTGCTCAGCGACTTTTTCGATCTCAACACCACCTTCGGTAGATGCCATAATCACAATGCGTTTTGTACTACGATCAACAACCGCCCCTAAATAAAGCTCTTTCTCTATATTAGACGCTTTTTCAATTAAAATTTTATTAACTGGTTGCCCTTTAGACGTTGTTTGATAAGTCACTAAATATTGACCTAACCATTTTTCAGCAAACAATCTAATTTCATTAAAATCTTTAGTACAAATTACCCCACCTGACTTACCACGTCCGCCTGCATGAACTTGGCACTTTGCTACCCAAGCATTAGATTGAGAAGAGAGCTCAGCCAATGTATCTTGTATTTCATCGATTGAATTACACACATAACCTTCTGGCACTGGCAAATTATATTGTTTAAATAGGTGTTTTGATTGATACTCATGCAGATTCATAAATAATTCCGAAACGTCGATTGCCATAAAATAGTGGCTAATTTTAATTCAAGTTGAAAAAATTGTGTAGTAAATAATTACTTATGTTTGGAGTAATTGAGAATTATTGCTGATAACTACCGACAGTGTTATACTCAAAACATGTATATTGTAAAAACAGTAAAGGTAAAAATATGGCACAAGTTGGAATTTTTTTTGGTAGTGACACAGGCAACACAGAAAATGTAGCTAAACAAATCCAACAAATTTTAGGTACAGACAAAGCAGATCTTTTTGATATCGCAAAAACAACAAAAGAACATATCGAAAAATATGACTTCTTATTTTTTGGTATTCCAACTTGGTATTACGGTGAGTCTCAAGCGGATTGGGATGATTTTTTTCCTAACTTAGAAAACGTTGACTTTAATGGCAAAACAGTCGCAATATTTGGCTGTGGTGACCAAGAAGATTATGCTGAATATTTTTGTGATGCAATGGGAACAATTCGCGATATTATCGAACCTAAAGGCGCAAAAATTGTCGGTCATTGGTCTACTGAAGGTTACAGTTTTGAAGCATCTAAAAGCTTAGTTGATGACAACCACTTTGTAGGTTTAGCAATTGATGAAGATCGCCAACCAGAATTAACAGAAGAAAGAATTAATAATTGGGTAAACCAAGTAAAAACCGAAATGAATATTTGATCTATCAGAGTGATTTATTTTATTTTCCGTTCATATTTTATAATATGCCTAATTAATTAACTAAATTGGAATGTAATATGACAAATCATGATAAAGATAACAATGCAGCACTCAAAAGTGCGGGTTTAAAGGTTACGTTACCGCGATTAAAAATTTTAGAATTACTACGCGATCCTTCATGCCAACACATTACTGTGGAAGATCTTTATAAAAAACTACTTGATATGGGCGAAGAGATTGGTCTTGCTACTGTATATCGTGTATTAAATCAATTTGATGATGCGGGTATTGTAACGCGCCACAATTTTGAAGGAGGAAGAGCCGTTTTTGAGCTTGCCTCACAAAAACATCATGACCACTTAATTTGTTTAGATTGTGGAGAAGTTTTTGAATTTCGAGACGAAATTATCAACAAACGTCAAAAAGAAATTGCAGAGCAATATGGCGTGGAACTCACCTTTCATAGCTTATATCTTTATGGTCATTGCAAATCAGGTAACTGTAAAACTCATCCGGAACTTCATACAAAAAAATAAGCCTATTTAATAGGCTTTTCACTTATTGAGAACTCTTACTTTTATCTTTCAGGTTAATAATTAAATGAAGCAGCTATTAAATTTTATACCACTTATCGTCTTTTTTATATTTTTAACAATTTACGATATTTTTGTTGGCGTACAAGCCTTGATGGTTTCAGCAACCATCTCATTTTTAATTATTCTTGTTATGTATAAAAAAATTGATAAAGTCGAGCTCGTCTCCTATCTGATGATAATGATTTTTGGTGGCATAACACTTTATACGCAAAATCAAGACATAATTAAATGGAAAGTAACCATCATAAACTTCTTATTTGCTGCTGCATTATCTATTAGCCAGTTTGGTTTCAAAAAAAATCTACTACAAAAAATGTTAGGTAAAGAGATACATCTCGATATCGCTATTTGGAATAAACTCAACTTGATATGGATCGCTTTTTTTACGGTTTGCGGTTCATTTAGCCTAGTTGCAACCTATTATGCATCAAGTGATTTCTTCTGGATCTTCAAAGTATTTATTTTACCGATTGCATCATTAGTCATGTCATTGATATCGGGCATTTACATCTATCGGCATATGAATAAAATGGCTGATAACGGATAAAAAAATATAAGTAGGAGTACTTTCAACATGACGCAAGACAACCCTAATGGACAACTCGTTTTACGCACTTTAGCCATGCCAGCAGACACCAACCCTCATGGCCATATATTTGGCGGGTGGATAATGTCACAAATGGATTTAGCCGGTGGTATTTTAGCTAAAGAAATTGCTAAAAGAAGAGTAGTAACAGTAAATGCAAGTAGTATCACTTTCTACAAACCAGCAATGGTTGGCGATGTTGTTTGTTGTTATGCACATTGTATAAAAACCGGTACAACATCCATTACAATTGGTATTGAAGTTTGGATAAAAAAAATAACAGATGCTGACAATGCAACACAACGCTTCTGCATTACTGACGCGACATTTACTTATGTTTCTGTAGATAAACATAATAATCCAAAACCGTTGCCTGAAATATTTCAAAATTTCGATTGTACTAAAGACCCAATTAGTAAACTAAACTTAAGTTATAGCTGATAATTATGCAATTTACATCATTTCATGCCTTAGTAAGTACATTAATATTTCTTGTTTACTGGTTGCTTATTGTGTCAACCACCTTACGTATTGTCTTCAAAAGACGACCAACCACTTACGTAATCGCATGGATGTTAGTAATATATATATTACCTATAATTGGTGTCATTCTCTATTTTGCACTAGGTGAAGCTCATCTTGGGCAACAAAGAGCCAAGCGTGCGCAAAAAATGCGCCCGACTATTACAAAATTTATTAATCGGTTAAGTGATTTTCCTGACATCTTTACCACCAAAGTCAGCCAGGTTAGCAAACCTATTTTTCAACTCTGTAAACATCAAACAGGTCTTGATGGAATCAGAGGCAACCACATTGAATTACTGAGCAATACCGATGCCATTTTTGACCAACTAATTCAAGACATAAACCAAGCCAAGTCAAATATCGAAATGGTCTTTTACATCTGGAACGAAGGTGGTAGAGCTGACGATGTTGAACAAGCGCTTATACAAGCCACACAACGAGGCGTCACCTGTCGCCTAATGATTGACTCAGCCGGTAGTCGACATTTTATCCGCTCCAAAGCCAGCCAAAGAATGCGAGACGCAGGCATAACCATCATCGAAGCATTGCAGGTTAATCTATTAAGATTTATGTTTAGACGACTTGATTTACGACAACATCGAAAAGTCGCCATTATTGACAACTACATCTCATATACTGGTAGCATGAACATCGTAGATCCACGATTCTTCAAACAAAATAAACATGTTGGGGAGTGGGTTGATATCATGATCAGAATGTGTGGTCCAGTAACCACACTAATGGGTGCAATATACGCCAGTGACTGGGAACTAGAAACAGGAAAATATTTAGCCCTACCTCAAATTACTGATTTCGCAGAGCCGCCAGAAGATAAAAAACATATTATGCAACTGATTGCTTCAGGTCCTGGTTATACTGAAAACATGATCCATCAGGTACTCTTAACCGCAATCTACTCAGCTCAAGAACAAATTATATTCACAACGCCATATTTAGTACCAAGTGATGATATTTTACATGCAGTATGTACAGCCGCTCAACGAGGTGTTGAAGTAATCATCATCGTCCCTAAAAAGAATGATTCGCTAATGGTCAAATGGGCAAGTCGAGCATTCTTTTCTGAATTATTAAACGGTGGGGTTAAGCTTTATCAATTTAACGATAATTTACTCCATACCAAAAGTGTATTAATCGACAACCAACTTAGTTTAGTTGGAACCGTTAACTTAGATATGCGAAGTTTATGGCTCAATTTTGAAATCACAACGGTAATTGATGATGCACAGTTTGCAAAATCACTATCTACACTGTTAGAACAATATTTATCACAATCAGACAAAGTGGATATTGAAAAATGGAAAAAAAGGCCAATCTGGCAACGGATTGTTGAACGACTATTTTACTTTTTTGCTCCATTGCTCTAAACAATCGTTGTAAAAATTAACGTTTGAGTAACCTTTGAAAAGATAGATATTAGTAACCTTTTTGCGAAACATCAGGCAAAAACAGATTATCTGCAATACGGAAAACGCTAGATTCAATTGTTCCATCTTCATTAAGCGTAATTTCACGCCAGCCTGGAGCTTCATCATTAGATAATTGAAACTCATAACAATTTGGCTTGAATTGAAAACAAGTAGATGGTGTAGAAAACGCGTGGCAATTATGCCAAACATGATCTTGTTGTTGATGAATATGCCCCCAACCAAGACCTTTTATTGAAGGAAATTTTTTAACGATTTCCTCAAGTTCATTACTATTTTTTAAAATATGCTCATCTAACCAATGACAACCCGAACTAATAGGATGGTGATGCAAGAAGACCATCACATTTTTATCAGTATGAGCTAATAACGTCTTTTCAAGAAATTGCAACTCAGATTGAGGTAACAAACCACATGCCTGACCAACAACTTGGCTATTTAAAAGCACAATCAACCAATTATCACCAAGCGATACCACTTTATTTTCAGCCAGTTGGTAATTCGAAAAAACTTCCTGCATATAACTAAAATTATCATGATTACCAGCCAACCAAACACATGGCGTATTAAACTGCTTAATCTGCTCGGCAAAGCGGGCATAGGATTTCTTCGAACCATCTTGCACAAAGTCACCTGTTGCAACGATCAAATCATACTTTCTATTACCGCGCTTAATTTCATTAATAACCGATAAAAAACTCGCATTTGACTTAATGCCTAATAAAGCACCATCCTCATCAGCAAACAGATGTGTATCAGTAATATGCAAAATATTTGCACAATGCTTATTCTGTATTTGAAGCGTTAAAAGTGACGCCAAAATCTACCTCAATAATTATATATATGAAATCATGCCAGCAATAGAATTGATATTGTGATCAACATCACAATTTTTTATTTTTAAATCATGATGTTATACTAAATTGTAAAATAAAATTTATTTTTAGGGAAGCAATAATTTCCTGAATTTAACAAAAATAGCTTATTTCCACTCATTTCTTAGTGTCGAATGATTAAGTTGTAACCATTGTAATGCAATAATTGATGCCGCATTATTAATTACGCCTTCTTCAACCCACTTATAAGCTTGCTCACGGCTGACTACATGAACCTTGATATCCTCGTTTTCTTCAGCTAAACCGTGCACGCCTTTAGCGGTTGAAGCATCAACCTGACCAACCAAAACATGTAACTTCTCAGTTAAACCACCTGGTGATGCAAGATAACTAATAATTGGCTTACATTGCCCAACAACAATACCCGCCTCTTCCAAGGCCTCTCGTTTTGCCACTTCTTCAATCGACTCATTCTCATGATCCATCATCCCGGCAATCAACTCTAACATCCAAGGCGAATCTTCTGTCTCAATTGCAGCTATCCGAATTTGCTCAATAAGCACAACTTCATCACGCTTATCATCATATGCTAAAAGCACCACAGCATGGCCACGCTCCAGAATTTCGCGACTCACCACCTCACTGATTGAACCATCAAATTTACGGTATTGAAAACGGTATTCCAATAACGAAAAAAAGCCCTTATATAAAATGCGTTTAGTTAAATTAAAAACATCTTTCTTGTTATAAAGCACAGGTTTAAATTTCATATCAAATTCTCAATTTTAAGCTAAATTTTAATAAAAAGTGCGAATCACGAATAAGTATACTTTCTATATGCTAATTATCTGTTAAAATTATGCAATTGAAAATATTATTCTATTTTATTGCTTTTAAAGAGAAGATTAATGAAAAAAACTTTAACCTTTTTAATTGGCTTAGCATTAAGTCAATCTGTGTTTGCTGAAAACTTAGTACAGGTTTATGAACAAGCGAAACAAACCAACCCAGATCTACGCAGTTCATTAGCTGAAAAAGATAAAGCTTACTCAGCAATTTCAGGTTCTCGTGCAAGCTTACTTCCGCAAGTTGGCCTTAGTGCTTCTTATGGTGTATCACATGGACGTCGAGACGATAGCGGTGTTAAATCTAAAAGCGGTAGCTTATACCAAGTTGGTGTATCACAAAGTATCTTTAATTTTTCTAATTGGAAAGCGTTAGATATCACCAAAAAACAAGCCACTATTGCGGATATCTCTTATCAATACCAAGGCCAAACATTAATTTTAAACACCTCGGTAGCCTATTTTAACGTATTAAAAGCCCTTGATGCATTAAGCTTTATCGATGCACAGAAAAAAGCAATTGGTCGTCAATTAGAACAAACTCGCCAACAACATCAAGTTGGGCTAGTTGCTATTACCGACGTACAAAATGCTCAAGCAAATTACGACTTAACTGTTGCACAACAAGTTAATGCATTAAATGACCTAAATAATGCGCTTGAAGCATTACGCCAAGTAAGTGGACGCTTCTATTCTCAACTTGCCAGCGTTGACACTAAAACCTTTAGAACTGAGCAACCAACTCAAATCAACACATTGTTAAAACAATCTGAAACCACTAATCTCAATTTATTAACAATGAAGTTAAACCAAGAGATTGCTCGCGACCAAATCAAAATGGCTCAATCCGGTTTTATGCCTACTGCTAGCTTAGAAGCATCAACCAACCTAAATAAAAGCGAGAGTTATGGTGATACCAATTACAAGCGTCATACTGCCGGTAAAAAATATGCAGGTGATAACAGAATTGGGGTTAGCGTTAGCTTACCACTATTCTCTGGTGGCGCAACAGTATCACAAGTACAACAAGCACAACACAGCTTCGTAAGCTCAAGTGAAAAACTTGAAAGTACTAATCGTAGTGTGATTAACCAAATCCGCTCATCTTACAACAACATCTCATCATCGATCAGTGCGATTAAAGCTTATCAACAAGCGGTTGTTTCAGCACAAAGCTCATTAGAAGCAACCTCTTCTGGATACCAAGTGGGAACACGTACTATCGTTGACGTACTTAACGCAACAACACAACTGTATAGCTCAAAACGAAATCTTTCTGATGCTAAATACAACTATTTAACAAGTTTATTACAGTTAAAATATGCAGTTGGAACCTTAACGGCAAGTGATCTAGATTACCTAAACAATATGTTAGGTAAAGAAGTAAGCACACTTGCAACAATAAAATAATTCAATAAAAATTAATAAAAAAGCGATCATCAGATCGCTTTTTTTATTTATCCTGATTAAGTCATCGCATTAATAATAAAATCGATAAAAATATTGAGCTTAGGCAACCGTTGCTTATCGGCGGTATACAACAAATGGACTTCCCTCGCCGGCGGTAAAAAATTTTGTAAAACTGGGATTAATTTATTTTGTTTAATTGACTCTCTCAACGTCGACTCAGGTAACATCGTAATACCTAACCCTTCAAGGGCGGCCACAGCTAGTGCTGCCGTATTATTACTTTGAAATGATCCTGTAATTGGAACATTAATCAATTCACCATTTATCTTAAACGGCCACAAATTATCTTTTTTGTTTGAATTAACATATTGATAGATCAAACATTGATGTTTCTTCAAATCATCGGGTACCGCTGGCACACCATAACGAGCCAAATAACTTGGCGATGCAGCAAAAATAAGTTGCAAATCACTAAGCTTTCTCGCAATTAATCCCGAATCACTTAAAGAACCGATTCGAAACACCACATCAAAATCATCTTTAACTAAATCAACATAACGATCGTTTAACTGAATATCAATATTCACCTTCGGATAACATTTCATAAAATGACTAATAACCGGAACCAAATTAAATTGACCATAACTCACCGGTGCACTAATTCTTAAACGACCTTTCGGCTCCTTACTATATGTTTGTGCTAATGTCTTAGTATTCTTAATCTCACTTAAAATAAATAGACATCGCTCATAATACTGCTTGCCAAACTCGGTCAAATTTTGCGATCGCGTCGTTCTATTTAACAACTTTAAGCCCAAATAATTTTCTAAAAACAAAATATACTTCGCGACCATTTGTGGAGAGGTATTTAAAGAGATTGAAGTTGCAGCAAACGATCCGGTCTTAACCGTTATCACAAAAGCTTCCATACACTTAACTAAATCCATATTATCAACCACCAGTTGTTAATAAATAAATTTTGACACTATTTATAGTCATTTTATATATAAATATAATACACATCCTTAATTAAAAAAAGAAAATACTCTAAACAAAAAATTGTTATCATATGTGCGAACTTTAATGTTCGCTAAACAATTTTAATGCGAGCGACTAAAATTGATTAATTGGAACATAGATACGGATATAAAAAGGATACGAAATGGAAATTGAAATAGAAATGGATATCGAAACAGAAACAGAAACTATTAACGCTGAAAAAAGATATACAGTCATCACCGGAGCCAGCTCAGGCATAGGTTACGCAACAGCAATCGCTTTTGCAAAAAGAAACAAAGACCTTATTATAATAGCAAGAAGAATAGAAAATTTAGAATCATTAAAAAACCAAATAGAAACAATCAACCCCGACATAGAAGTCATTATTAAAGTTTGTGATCTCACCGATATACAATCCATCTACACATTATTTAATGAACTAAGAAATTACTTTATCGAAACGTGGATCAACAATGCTGGTTTTGGACATTATGGTAGTGTAAGTACACAAGAGTTAACTAAAATTGAGTCAATGCTCCACCTAAACATAGAAGCATTAACCATCCTATCAACCCTTTATGTACGTAAATACCATAATCACACCAACACACAACTGATTAACATCTCATCACGAGGTGGTTATACCATTGTACCTAACGCGGTAACCTATTGCGCCACCAAATTTTACGTCAGTGCCTTTACAGAAGGGCTTGCTCAAGAACTAATACAGACTAACGCAAAACTAAGAGCCAAAGTACTCGCCCCAGCAGCAACGCAAACTGAATTTGGCAAAAAAGCCAACAATGTCAGTGAATATAATTATGACAAAAGTTTTGCCAAATATCATTCTGCCGACCAAATGGCTGAATTCTTACTAGCGCTCTATGACAGTGATAAAACCGTTGGGGAAGTTGATACTAAAGATTTCTCATTCCAACTAAAAGACAGCCATTTTCCATATTCAGGCAACCCAGCAGAAAATCAAAAATAAAAAGTTGAATATGGAAGGAACAATAAAAGGATTTTGGGGTTCAAAAACCCCGTTCCTCAACTTTTTTACCGTATAACCTCATTTTAATAAATCCGCCCCAATTGAGGCGGATAGCTTAAACTTCGACACCACAAAATCGCTTTTTAATTGCCTATACATCAACGATTCCCTAACCGAAGAAAAACAACTAAAAGCTAATCTGTCACACACATGCCAAATGGTGGAAGATTAGGATCATTCCAAAATATATTGCCATAATGCGAATTCACTACAAACTGACCACTAGCATGGCGATCACTAGTCCAATACCAAGCACCTCTAAAGCTACCTCCAGAGTGTTGGTACAAATAGCCCCACTCAGTAAAAAACCCGGCACCAATACTACGCTGATAAAAATTACTCGGTGACGCAGGTGTTGCACCAACTGAACCTTGACAGTGAGAACCAGAATTAGTCCCTCGACAAGAAGCATTAGTTAAATCTTTAACCGCAGGCAGACGATAACCTATATCATCACACCAAGCTATTTGATTACTTAGAATCTTATTCACGTGCCCACGGTTAACGAACCATTGCTTTAACACAAAACCATACTTAACAACATCATTACCTTCACTATCCCGCCCGACTAACTCAAAAGTCTGAGGTAAAGCTGGTCTAGGCACACTTCCCGGATTATCTGAACTCCATTGAGACGATGTTGCAACGGGACCAGATAATGTAACACGGACACTTGTAGGTGATGAATCTGTCATCGTAGCAGTGATACCGCTATGAGAAACAGGAGCCCAAAGCAATGCTTGATTACTACCACCAATATCTAAATCAAAATACAAACCATCAGCCCCGGTTGTCGGAAAATTCAAATTATAAGATGATGGTGTAGCTGATTGAGTAAGAAACCCTTTATCAGGGTCCCAAATCAAAGCTGAACCACGGAAGTCGTGAGATTTACCATCTTCATTAAGATTACCAACGTGCAAGTTAGGCTTAGCAAAACAAATAACCGGCGATGCCTTAGGATTGACAAAGTAAGTCACATCACTTGCATTAAAATGACTACTGCGAGGAAGACCATAACGTGTCATTAATGTACCTTCAGTACTGGTTAATTTAATCTGATAAGGCGCATTACACATCGTTAACACAGTTTCACGTGATACCGACTGATTGTCCCTATCAACGATAGACAAACTTAAACTACCAGTCGCAGAAATATCACCATCGCCATCATCATCCCCCCAAAAATTATAAGGTGAACCGATAAGTGTACTCAGCGAGGCTGAATTAGTATCAACTGGCAGCATCATACCAATATCAGCAAAACTTTGACCAACTGCGGGTAACTCGATTGGCGTAATTGATGAAATGTTCGTTGAAGGCGTGTATTGAATACCATTAGATAACGTGATCCCAAGCAAACCATCAGTATTAACTGCACGGGTTTGCCCCCCGTCGAACGTCAAATACGGAACACTACCATAAATAACATTACTAGTTTTCGATGTTAATGCATGACTAAAAAAAGGGATAGACAGTAAAAGAACCAGAAAGATCTGCCGAAATAAATTGGATCGATAAAAAGATCCCACGAAGATCCGTAAAAGTCTAATGAACCTCGTGAAATAATGAATTTTAGAGAAAAATAAAAGTTGGAAGCTTAACTTTGACGAATTTAAATTATAGGTTGGCCAAGTTGCCTGTTGCCTGTTGCCTGTTGCCTGTTGAAAATTATAATACATAGCCGACAATCCTGTCAAGTAAATTTATGATTTATTTAAGATTTTACGTTTTTTTAACTGAATTTCATTCATTTGTATAAAATGACACCAAAAGTATAATAACTAGAAAAACATGATGCAATCTTGTTTTAAATTTTAATTGCTAACTTTCGTAAAGAAGATCATTAAAAGATCTAAAATGAATTAACTGACTATTGTTTTAATTAAAATTCTCATCTTTACAAAGTCTAAAAAAATCATAATTATTAACCTTAAAAAATTCAATATTAGCATTTAAAAATTAGCGTTTTTAATAATTTTATAGAACAAGACGTTACCCTCAAAAACCCCGCTCCTCAACTTTTTTTGAGATAAAAACCGCAAAAATAAACCCGCCGAGGCGGGTAATTCAAACGTCGCTAAGCCGCAAAATCGCTTTTTATGGCTAAACGACGTTGACTCCTTGAGTCAGCTTACTTTTAATCACTTAATACTATTTTTTATCACTCCCACCCCCGCTCTAAGGATTAAGGACGAAGAAATAAAAACTAAGGATGGGAGCAAAGTCCGTGGTTGTCGCTGTTGTTGCTAAACGTGACACCGATGTATGAGCTCACGATAAACTGGCCACTATCATTCGAGTCACGAGTCCAGTACCAACGGTTGTGGAAGCCAACGCCTGAATAATCAGACATACGACCCCACTCAGTGAAAAATCCAGCACCAATATTACGCTGGTAATAATTATCAGATGAGGAAGGAGTGGCGCCGACTGAACCACGACATAAACTATAGTTAACGGAGTCTAGCGGACAAAATGAATTGGTTAAATCCTTTACGCTAGGCATTCGATAACCAAGACTATTACACCAAGATAAAGTATTAGGATAATTGTAATAGTTAGGACCACGGTGGACGAACCACTGCTTCAAAGTAAAACCATATCTGACGACTGGAGTACCATTAGTATCACGACCAACCAACTCGAAGGTCTGAGGCAAAGTAGGTTTAGAAATAGGACTAGGATAGGATGAATTCTGTTGGGATGGGGTAGCGTAAGGACCCGTTAAAGTAACGCGTACGCTTGTAGCAGTAGAATTAGACATTGTGACTGTGATACCACCCAGAGAAACTGGAGACCAAGACAATGGCTGACTACTACCACTAATATCTAAATCAAAGTACAATCCATTAAGACCTGTAGTAGGAAAGTTTTGACCGTAACGTGACGGGTCTGTTTCTTGAGTGAGAAAACCCTTAGCCGGGTCCCACATTGAAGAAAGGCCAGCGAAATCCCAAGATGGAAAGGGAGCGTGATCACCACGCTTACCAGGCAATAAGTTAGGCCGAGCAAAACATACCACAGGCGAAGCCTTAGGATTGACGTAATAAGTCACATTACGGGCACTGAAAGTACTACGATTAGGAACGCCGTAACGAGTCGATAATGTACCGTCAGTACTAGATAACTTAATCCTATAAGGTGCGTTACAAATTGTTAGCACGGAATTACGTGATACTGACTGATTGTTTTTATCGACGATAGATAAACTTAAACGACCATTAGCAGTAACGCCAGAATCACCATCATCATCCCCCCAATAATTATTAGGAGGACCGATAAGAGAACTCAAAGCGACTGAAGTAGTATCAGTAGGAACGAACATACGAATATCAGCAAAACTCTGACCCTCAACCGGCAAGGAGATTGGTGCTGAAGAAGATGAAGTATTGGTTGAAGGTGTATACCTAGTTCCGTCAGATAGAGTAATCCCAAGCAGACCGTTAGCATCAACTGCACGAGTACGACCACCGTCGAAAGTCAGATAAGGTGCACTACCCTGTATCGCATTCCTAGTTGTCTGTGAAGTTAATGCATGACCCGAAAAAGGAAGAAAAAGAACCACGAAAAAAACAATCTGCCGGGATAATTGGGAAAAGGATCGAAAACAGGATCTGAAAGAGGATCCGGAAAACGACCGGAAAAAGTATCGGAAAAAAGATCGAGAAGAGGATCGCGGAAGCGATCGCGCGAAAATTCGCAGAATTTCACTTGATTGCGTGGAAAAATAAGCTTTAGTGAAAAATTTGGGTTGGGAGTTGAATTTAGACGAATCTAAAAGATAGGTTGGCCAGGTTGCCTGTTGCCTGTTGCCTGTTGAAAATTATAATGCATTTTAGACTACCCTGTCAAGTAATTTTTTGATTTATTTACAATTTTATACTTTTCTGTCAAATTTTAGCCTATTAGCTAAAACCGTGTAAAAAGTATAGTGATTGGAAAAACACGATGCAACACTTTTTTTCGCTCATTTATATTAATTTTTGTAAAGAGGATCTAAAAAGGATCTAAATTATAATTTGTTAGCTATTGTTTTAATTAAATATATTACAATTACAAATCTTTAAAATTAGAGCGATCGATCCTCAAAAATTTTATTTTAGGGCTTTGAAATAGAAATTTAGTGATTTGGATCATTTAATAATTTTTAAGTGAAATTTAAAACCTCAAAAACCCCACTCCTCAACTTTTTTTGCGATAAAATCGCCTCAAAAATAAACCCGCCTAAGCGGGTAATTCAAACGTCCCTTAGCCACAAAATCGCGTTTTATGGCTAAACGACATTGACTCGAAGCTTACTTTTAATGACTTAATACTATTTTTCCTCATCCCCAACCCTCGGCACTAAAGATTAAGGACGAAGAAATAAAAACTAAGGATAGGCGCAAAGTGTGTAGGCTTCGAAGAAGTTGAGTGAGTGCCAACTTATATTACCGTAGTCTGAGTGCACGATAAAATGAGAAAAAGTAGAAAACACGTCACTAGTAAAGTACCAAAAGTTGCTGAAGCCACCGCCTGAGTAATGGGCCATGATGCCCCACTCACTGAAAAAACCAGCATCAATAATACGCTGGTAATAATTACCAGATGAGTAAGGGTAGGCCCCGGCTGGATAACGCCAACAGTTAGTAGTATCGGTGGAAGGACAATATGCATTGGTTAAATCCTCTACGCGAGGCACTCGATAATCAATACTATTACACCAAAATGAGTAATAAGGAGAATAGCCCTTCTTAAAACTACGGCTCACGAACCACTGCTTCAAAGTAAAACCATATTTAACAACTGGAGTACCATTATTGTCACGACCGACCAACTCGAAAGTCTGAGGTAAAGATGGAGTGGATACACGATCAGGACGGGATGAATTAATCTGGGATTCGGTAGCGTAAGGACCCGTTAAAGTAACGCGTACGCTTGTAGCATTAGAACGAGACATTGTGACGGTGATACCACCCTGAGAAACAGAAGACCAAGACAATGGCTGACTACTACCACTAATATCTAAATCAAAGTACAATCCATTAGCACCAGTTGTAGGAAAGTTTCTACCGTAAGAGGATGGGTCTGTTGACCGAGTGAGAAAACCCTTAGCAGGGTCCCATGTCCAAGAGGAGCCAGCAAAATCCCAAGATGGGTGAGAACTATCATGACCACGCTTACCATACCTTAAGTTAGGCCTAGCAAAACAAACCACCGGCGAAGCCTTAGGATTGACGTAATAAGTCTCACTACTGGTACCGAAAGTACTACGATTAGGAAATCCGTAACGAGTAGATAATGCACCGTCAGTACTAGATAACTTAATCCTATAAGGTGCCTTACAAATTGTTAGCACGGAATTACGTGATACTGACTGATTGTTTTTATCGACGATAGATAAACTTAAAGAACCTGTAGCTGTAACGCCAGAATCACCATCATCATCCCCCCAATAATTATTAGGAGGACCGATAAGAGAACTCAAAGCGACTGAATTAGTATCAGTAGGAACGAACATACGAATATCAGCAAAACTCTGACCCACAACCGGCAAAGAGATTGGTGCTGAAGAAGATGAAGTATTGGTTGAAGGCGTGTACCTAGTTCCGTCAGATAAAGTAATCCCAAGCAGACCGTTAACATCAACCGCACGTGTACGACCACCGTCGAAAGTCAGATAAGGTGCACTACCCTGTATCGCATTCCTAGTTGTCTGTGATGTCAATGCAAGACTCGAAAAAGGAAGGAAAAAGGCCACGAAAAAAACAATCAGCCGGGATAATTGGGAAAAGGATCGGAAAGAGGAGCGCGGAAGCGATCGCGCGAAAATTCGCAGAATTTCACTTAATTGCGTGGAAAAATAAGTTTTATTGAAAAATTTAAACTGGGTGTTGGACTTAGATGAATTTAAAAGATAGGTTGGCCAGGTTGCCTGTTGCCTGTTGAAAATTATAATGCATTTTAGACTACCCTGTCAAGTAATTTTTGATTTATTTACAATTTTATACTTTTTTATCAAATTTTAGCCTATTAGCTAAAACCGTGTAAAAAGTATAGTGATTGGAAAAACACGATGCAACACTTTTTTTCGCTCATTTACGTTAACTTTTGTAAATAGGATCTAAAAATGATCTAAGCTATAATTGATTTCTTGCTGTTTTAATTGAAGATATTGCAATTACAAATCTTTAAAATTAGAGCACTTGATCCTGAAAATTTTATTTTAGGGCTTTGAATTAGAAATTTAGTGATTTTGATATTTGAATAATTTTTTAAGTAAAATTTAAAACCTCAAAAACCCCGCTCCTCAACTTTTTTTGATGGAAAAACACAGCTACTAAAAAGCACCACAGTTAAAGCGGAATTATTTATTTGGGACAATATTTCAAAACAGAATTTAGAACCCCAAAAACCCCACTCCTCAACTTTTTTTTGATATAAAACACCACAAAAGCCTTTTAAGTTGAGAGTTGGATTGTTTATGCTGGGAGCCAATTTTACAATGCCAATATTATCCTAAATACATCTTAACAAGCATTTAACTTGTTAAGATGTCGATAATTTAGAGGATTACGAAATTCGCATACCCGGTTTTGCCCCGCTATCTGGTGATAATAGGTAAACACCTTCACTATCATCTTTACCGCTTGCACAAAGTACCATGCCTTCTGAGATACCAAAGCGCATTTTACGCGGCGCTAAGTTAGCGATCATTATGGTTAGTTTACCAACTAAAACCGCAGGATCAGGATAGAACTGTTTGATACCGGAAAATACGTTGCGAGTTTCATCACCAATATCCAGTGTTAACTGCAATAATTTATCCGACCCTTCAACCACCGTGGCATTTTTAATTAACGCAACACGCATATCAACTTTGGCAAAGTCATCAAAATTGATAGTATCAGCAATAGGTTCTGCCACTTTTTCTTTGGCAGGTGTTGCTAAAGCAGTTTTGGTTTCTTCAATCATAGCAGTAATTTTATCCATATCTATACGGTTAAACAGGGCTTTAAATTGGTTGATCGTGTGCCCAGTTAATGGTTTATCAATCGTGTCCCAGGTTAATTGGCTGTTTAAAAACGCCTCACTACGCTCCGCTAATGACGGCACGACTGGTTTTAAATAGGTCATTAAAATGCGGAATAGATGAATACCCATAGAACAAATATCTTGTAATGCTTGATCTTGTCCCTCTTGTTTAGCCACCACCCATGGTGCTTTTTCATCGATATAACGATTTGCTTCATCAGCCAATGCCATAATTTCACGAATCGCTTTACCGGATTCACGTTGTTCAAAATAATCAGCGATGACTTTTGATTTTTCAACGAATAAAGCATAAAGTTCCGGCTCTGCAAGAATGTCGGATAATTTACCGCCAAAACGTTTACTGATAAAACCAGCCGAACGGGATGCAATATTCACCACTTTGTTGACTAAATCACTATTCACCCGTTGCACAAAATCTTCTAAATTTAAATCAATATCGTCGATATGTGGCGAGAGTTTGGCTGCATAATAGTAACGCAAACAGTCAGGATCTAAATGTTTTAAATAGGTACTTGCTTGAATAAAGGTACCACGTGATTTCGACATCTTCGCCCCGTCGACAGTGACATAGCCATGCACAAAAATATTAGAAGGTTTTCGATGTTCGCTACCGTCTAACATTGCCGGCCAAAACAGGCTATGGAAGTAGACAATATCTTTACCAATAAAATGGTAAAGTTCAGTGGTTGAATCTTTATTCCAAAACTGATCAAAAATCGGTTTGTTGTGTTTATTACAGTAATTGAGGAATGATCCCATATAACCGATTGGCGCATCTAACCAAACATAAAAATATTTGCCCGGTGCATCGGGAATTTCAAAACCAAAATATGGCGCATCACGACTGATATCCCATGGTTGTAGGCCTGCTTCAAACCACTCTTGCATTTTGTTAGCCACCTGATCTTGCAATGTTCCTGATCGGATCCACGCTTGTAACATATCGGAAAACGCTGGCAAGTCAAAAAAGAAGTGCTCTGAATCTTTCATGATCGGCGTTGCACCCGATACCACTGATTGCGGATTAATTAAATCAATCGGATTATAAGTTGCACCACAAACTTCACAGTTATCGCCATATTGGTCTGGTGATTTACAGCGAGGACAAGTCCCTTTAACAAAACGATCCGGTAAAAACATCTTTTTTTCGGGATCGAATAGTTGTGATATTACTTTGGTTTTAATATAGCCATTAGCCTTTAATCGTTTGTAGATCTTTTCCGATATTTCCCGATTTTCAGGGCTATGGGTTGAGTGGTAATTATCGTAACTAATATTGAAACCGGCAAAATCACGTTGATGCTCAATTTTAACTTCATCTATCATCTGTTCCGGGGTGATGCCTAATTGCTGTGCTTTAAGCATAATTGGCGTACCATGAGCATCATCAGCGCAAATAAAATAGATCTCATTGCCACGCATACGTTGATAGCGTACCCATACATCTGCTTGAATATGTTCGAGCATATGACCTAAGTGAATTGCACCATTTGCATAAGGAAGCGCACAAGTTACCAATATTTTGCGTTGAGTTGTCATATTGAATTAATACCTTTTATTACATAATGGCGGAAATAGTACATCAATCGTGGGATTATCGCCAGATTTATGCCATAATTTGATAAAAATTCTTTATATACTTTGAGCGATATTGTGCTGGGAATGGATATCATTCTATCAGAAAGAGGGAGCACTCTTATCAAGTTAAAACAATATCGATAATCATATCTATTTGAAGCAATATGAGTATAAAACTTGTTGATAACAGTTAAGGCTAATAACCATGGAAGCAAAAAAAATTCTAGAGAATTTTACTCATCCCACTTTATCCAAAAATTTGATTGAGCTTGGCGCAATTACTCAATGTGAACAGGCTAACCAAGAACTGCTAATTAGCTTAGTGATGCCTTTTGCTTGGCAAACTGGCTTTGAAGACCTAAAAACAACAGTTACACCTCAGTTACTTAAGTTGGATGGCGTTGAAAAGGTTAATTGGAAGATTAACTATAATATTGCGACGTTAAAGCGGGCGAATAATAATCATCCTATCAATAATGTTAAAAATATTATTGCGGTAAGTTCGGGCAAAGGTGGAGTTGGTAAATCATCAACCGCGGTTAATTTAGCTTTAGCATTACAAAAGCAAGGGGCTAAAGTGGGGATTTTAGATGCGGATATTTATGGTCCTTCTATTCCTACCATGCTCGGCACCGAAAAAGAGCAACCAGTAACACCGGATAATAAACATATGTCACCAATAATGGCCTATGGTCTTGCGAGTAATTCTATTGGTTATTTGGTTGAGCCTGATAATGCTATGGTGTGGCGTGGACCGATGGCAAGTAAAGCATTGTGTCAGATTTTGGAAGATACGCTTTGGCCTGAACTGGATTATTTGATTATGGATATGCCACCTGGAACAGGAGATATTCAATTAACTTTAGCCCAAAATATCCCGGTTACTGCTGCTGTGATTGTGACCACACCACAAGATATTGCTTTAATTGATGCCCAAAAAGGGATTGTGATGTTTAATAAGGTTAACATCCCTACCCTTGGTATTATCGAAAATATGAGTTATCACATCTGTGAAAATTGTGGGCATCACGAAGCGATTTTTGGTGAGGAGGGGGCTAAGCATTTGGCTGAAAAATATCATACGAAATTACTGGGTCAGATTCCTCTTCACCGTTTATTACGTCAAGATTTAGATTCCGGCAAGCCGACGGTTATTAGTCATCCTGATAGTGAGTTTACCCAGCTATATTGTCATATTGCCGCACAAGTTGCTAGTCAGCTTTATTGGCAAGGTGAAACCATTTTACCGGATATTTCATTTAAGGCGTTATAGTCGAAATGATATTGGTTGTTAGGCGTTAACAACCAATATCATCCTGTGTGCTGTAGATTGGTATTATGCTAAAATTTTATCTTTAAACATAAAAAAAACTGCACCAAGTAGACATAGCCCCGCCCAGATGTAATCAGTTTTGAATGGTTCTTTTAATATGTAAATTGAAAACGGAATAAATACAGATAGGCTAATCACTTCTTGAATAATTTTCAATTGCCCCGCACTGGCGACTTGAAAGCCGATACGGTTTGCAGGTACTTGTAGCAAATACTCAAATAATGCTATCCCCCAACTAACCAATACAGCCACAATCCAAGCTTGATTATGCAAAAAGCGTAAATGCCCATACCAAGCAAAAGTCATAAAAATATTACTACAGGTTAATAGACAAACTGTGATAAGAATTTGATTCATGATAGTTAATCGAAGAATGATTTAGGTGGTAATATTATAATCCATTAAAGCAGTACTGTGGTTAAATGATTTAATTTGATCTTATTATTTATTTGCTTTCTCTGTTTAATCGTAAAACATATTCAGCTATAATCACGCTATTAAATATCAATCCCTTCTTAAAACTAATCATGAGAAAAGTTAACCACCGGTCTCGAATCTGGTCATCGATCTTTTGCCTTGCTTTTGCTGCATTTATATTTAATACAACAGAATTTGTACCGGTTGGGTTGCTACCCAATATTGCCGAAAGTTTTTCGATGGATGTTGCTCATGCTGGGTTGTTATTAACGATTTATGCTTGGGCTGTATCGTTGTTGTCTTTGCCGTTAACGGTTTTAACGTCAAGGATGGATCGCCGAAAACTTTTGATTTTTCTGTTTTGTTTGTTTATTGGTAGCCATATCCTTGCTGGCTTTGCTTGGAGTTTTTACAGTTTAATGGTTGCGAGGATTGGTATTGCCTGCGCTCATGCTGTGTTTTGGGCTATTACGACGCCTTTAGCGGTTCGGTTAGCGCCAAATGGTAAAAAAGCTAAAGCCATGGGCTTTATTGTGGTTGGTACTTCAATGGCAACTGTTTTAGGTATTCCAATTGGAACCATGATTGGGCAACTGGTTGGCTGGCGTGTAACTTTTTTATGCATCGGTTTTATTGCTTTTTGTGTCATGTTATCGCTGCTCTACTTGTTACCTTCTGTACCAAGTTTGAACAAGATTTTAGTCAAAGATATTCCTAAAGTTCTTAAACGCCCTGTATTGCTAAATATTTATTTGTTAACGGCAATTATGATTACTGGTCATTTTACGGCTTATACTTATATTACGCCGTTTATGATTAATGTTGGCGGTTTTGATGAGCACGTGATAGTTAACTTGTTATTAGCCGTTGGTTTTTCAGGGATGATTGGTAGCGTTATTTTTGCTAGGTATGCTGATGCTCACCCTGTTGCGATATTTGTTGTTCCTGCACTACTATTAATAATCTGTCTATTATCGCTTTATGTTTGTTCGTTCAGCCTTATTACCGCAATATTACAAGGGATGGTCTGGGGGCTTTCGATTACCGTTATTAGTATGGTGATGCAAAGTAAAGTGATTGATGCAGCACCTGATGCTGCCGATATTGCAACTTCGGTTTATTCCGGTATTTATAATATCGGTATTGGTGGAGGCGCTTTTGTGGGTAGCCAAGTATTAGTCTATTTGTCTACCCATTACATTGGCTTTGTCGGTGCTATTTTTGTGATTTTGACACTTATACTTTTCTGCTTTATTTCAAGAAAGACTTGGTAAATTAGCGCTCATAGTGAGCGCTTATTGTGTTAATGCTTCTAATTGTTCCCAACGTTCGAACACGGCTTCAAGTTCCGCTTCTTTATCGGCTAAAGATTGTAATATTGGGCTGGTGACTTCATGCGGTTGATTGAAGAAGTCACTATGGCCAATTTGTGCTTGTAAATCAGCAATCGCTGTTTCAAGTTCTTCAATTTTATTGGGTAACTGTGCCAATTCACGTTGTTCGTTATAGCTTAATTTTACCTTCTTTTTCTCCGTTTTTGCTGGGTCATTTTTAACCGATTCATGACTTTTACTGTTTGTAACTTGTGCACTCATTGATTGCGCTTGTTGTTGTAATGCGTCAGTATAACCACCAGCATAAATTCCAATTCGCCCTTGATCTTCAAAAAACCAACATTGAGTCACCACGTTATCAACAAATTGTCTGTCGTGGCTAACAAGTAAAACCGTTCCTTGATAATCATTAACCAATTCTTCTAATAACTCTAACGTTTCAATATCAAGATCATTGGTTGGTTCGTCAAGTACTAATAAGTTACTTGGTTTCAAAAAGAGTTTTGCGAGTAATAGACGATTGCGCTCTCCACCAGATAGTGCTCGTACTGGGGTTCTAGCACGTTTTGGCGGAAAGAGGAAATCTTGTAAATAACCAAGCACATGTCTTAAACGACCATTTACCATCACTTCTTGCTTACCTTCTGCAAGGTTATCCATCACAGTTTTTTCGGGATCGAGTTCTAGTCGATACTGGTCAAAGTAAGCAACTTCGAGTTTGGTTCCACAGTGCACACTTCCTGATGTTGGTGTTAGGCTGCCTAACATTAGTTTTAATAATGTCGTTTTACCAATACCGTTCGGTCCAATTAAAGCGATCTTATCGCCTCGTAATACTTGCACGGAAAAGTCATTAACCAGTCGTTTATCTTCAATTTGATAAGTGACATTTTCCAGCTCGAATACAATTTTTCCTGAACGTAATGCTTCTTCAATTTGCATTTTAGCGCTACCCATAACTTGGCGACGCTGTGAGTATTCTTGCCTCATGGCTTTAAGTGCTCGAACACGTCCTTCATTACGTGTTCGACGGGCCTTGATTCCTTGGCGGATCCAGACTTCTTCTTGTGCTAATTTTTTATCAAATTCCGCATTTTGCAGCTCTTCGACGCGTAATGCCTCTTCTTTACCAAGTAAATAACTATCATAATTGCCACCCCAAGAGGCGACTTTACCGCGATCCAAATCGATAATCCGAGTCGCCATCTGCCGAATAAAAGATCGGTCATGCGATATAAACACAATGCTACCATTAAAGCTTTTTAAGAACTCTTCGAGCCATTTAATGGTTTCGATATCTAAATGGTTGGTTGGTTCGTCTAGTAATAGAACTGAAGGTTGGCAAACGAGGGCTTTTGCCAATGCCGCTTTACGTAGCCAACCACCTGATAATGATGATAATAAGGCGTCGCCATCTAACGATAGTGAAGAAATAACATTACGAATACGATTATCCAGTTGCCAACCGTTTTGGTGATCAAGCTGTTCTTGCATTTTAGCTAACTTAGATAGATTACTTTCACTTGGATCCGTTTCAACCAAATGTGATAATGCATAATAATCTTTCAATAATTGAGCTTGCTCTTTTAATCCTTCAGCTACAAAGTCAAAAACATTACCTTGAATATCTCGAGGCGGATCTTGTTGTAATCGAGAGACAACAACGTTACTTTCATAAACGATCTGCCCCTCATCCAATGGGATTTCTTTGTTAAGTACTTTTAGCAGTGTTGATTTACCTGCACCGTTACGACCAACAAGACAGACTCGTTCATTGATTTCAATCGACATATCAATATGGTCAAGTAGTGGTGCATCACTAAATGACAGATAAGCATTGGTAAGATTTATTAATGACATATTTTTTATTTGGATATTAAATAATAAGGCGTTATTCTATCATAAAGTTGCAATTGGCAATCAATTATCAAAGATATATTACAGCTCTTAAATATGAGCATTCCTTTTCTCTTCTAAAAATAAATACTGCTATACTTATTAATAAATTGAATAAATTAATAATATTTCAGTATGGAGGTGATTATGAGTCATACTTGGACATTTCAGCGTGTTGGTGGTTTAGATCAAGTCGTTTTAAAAAATGCCAATGACATTATCAATTTGCCCAATTTAGATCCAAAATTATGGGTTGCACTAAGTTGCCCGACTACCGGTTTAGATTTTGATCAAAGAACATTAGAGTTATTAGATTCTGATAAAGATGGACGCATCCGTATTCCTGATATTTTAGATGCGATTAGTTGGGTAAAAGATAAAATCGTCTCTTTCGATACTATTATTCAATCATCCGAAACTTTGTCGTTATCACAAATTGATGATTCAACCGAGCAAGGTAAAAAATTATTAGTTACAGCGCATAGTATTTTGGCCAATTTAAATAAAAGCCAAGCCGATTATTTGACTCAAGATGATGTCCAACAATCACTAAAAATTAATGCCAGCAAGCTCTACAATGGTGATTTGATTTTTCCACCTTCTGCTGAGTTATCGCCTGAAATACAAAGCTTTATCCAAACAGCCATTAAGACTACTGGCGGGCAAAAAGATATGAGTGGGCAAGATGGGATAAATCTGGAAATAGCCCAAACTTTTGTTAAAAATCTAAAAAGCTGGCAAGCGTGGCAAACTAATATCAGCAATACCCAAACACCTTTTGGGGAAAATCGCTCAGAAATATGGAAATTAGTCCAAGAGCTCAAACCCAAAATTGATGATTATTTTCTTCGTGTTGAATTAGCTCAATATGCGCCTCAAGCACAAACGGCATTAAATGTTGATGAGAAATATATTGTCCCGTCTCAAAATGGATTACTTTCAGATGAAGCGCTTTCTGAACTGCCTTTATCTAAGATTGATACTAATAATTCATTGGATCTCGTTAATGGGCTTAATCCACTTTGGAAAAGTAAAATCACTCGATTTAGGGCTTTAGTGGCTTCTCACTTATCCGATCCAAATCATTTAACACAACAAGAGTGGCAAAATATTCAAACTAGTCTTGATGCCTACGCGACATTAATTAGTTCTAAACCCGATATAGAGCAGTTAAGTGTTGCAACTAAACCAACGGCGAGTATTGAGGATATTCCCGCCGATCAGATCACTCATTTTATCAATGATAATTTATTAGATGAATTTGAGAAAATGGTCGAACAAGATAATAAAACGCCTATTTCAGCTTCGGATGTTTTTGTGTTAGAAAAGTTAGTACTTTTTCAAAAACATCTTTATCGTTTATTGATTAACTTTGCTTCATTTGCCGAGTTCTTCTCACTTGACCATTATGCCGCTTTTCAATTAGGCAAGCTTTATATTGATGGTCGCTGTGCTACGCTTTGTGTTGCCGTTGAAAACATCGCTAAACATTCAACAATGGCAAATTATTCAGAGCTATGTTTGCTGTATTGTGAATGTACAAGGCTAGGTCAAAAACAGACGATTGTCGCTGCCATAACCGCCGGACAAGGTGATTTATTAATGGAAGGCCGTAATGGGGTGTTTATTGATAATGCTGGTAATGATTGGGATGCTAATGTGGTCAAAATGATTAGTAAGCCAATTAGTATTCAACAAGCAATTTGGGCACCTTATCAACGTATTGGTCGATTAATCACGGAACAGATCAATAAATGGGCAAGCAATAAAGACGCAGATATTGAAAAGACCAGTACCCAAGCTGTGCAAAGTCCAGAAAATAAATTTGATATTGGTAAGAGTGTTGGCATATTTGCTGCGATTGGCTTAGCAATAGGCGCGATTGGTACTGCACTAGCTACCATTTTTCAGGCTATTTTTTCTCTTTCCTGGTGGCAATTTCCATTGGTGATTTTAGGTTTATTCTTAATTATATCTGGGCCATCAGTCATTTTAGCTTGGTTAAAATTAAGAAGAAGAACATTAGGTCCATTGCTCGAAGCTTCAGGTTGGGCAATCAATGGACAAGTAAAAATCAATTTACTCCTTGGTGGGCTACTGACCAGTAAGGCCGAATTACCAGCCAATGCTAAACGAAACTTAAGTGATCCTTTAAGAAAACGTAATAAAAAAGCACGGATAATATTTTGGTCAGCTATCTTAGTTGGTGTATTACTTGTTGGCAGTGCAGTATTGTTTAAAGATGATATTGCCAATTATGTTAAGCAGCAGCAACAAATGACTCAAAAAACAACTCAAAACTAATATTTTATAATAATTTCGCCGACATAACGTCGGCGAGAATATTAATGTTGATAAACAGGTAATCGATGACAAATTGCCAAAACTTTTTGTTTAACTGCTTGAATCGCTTGTTCATCATCAATATTATCTAATACATCACAAATCCAGTTGGCTAATTCACGAGATTCTTCTTCTTTAAAACCTCGACGAGTTATGGCTGGTGTACCAATTCGAACGCCAGATGTCACAAATGGACTTTGTGGATCATTAGGTACGCTATTTTTATTGACGGTGATATTAGCACTACCTAAAGCGGCATCAGCCTCTTTACCGGTTATCTTTTTATCAACCAAATCAATTAAGAATAAGTGATTTTTGGTTTCGCCAGACACGACTTTGTAGCCACGTTTGATAATTACATCAACCATCGCCTGAGCATTTTTAACAACTTGTTTTTGATATTCTTGATATGCTGGTTCCATCGCTTCTTTTAATGCAACTGCTTTGGCAGCAATGACATGCATTAATGGACCACCCTGTGCGCCAGGGAATACAGCTGAATTTAATTTTTTATAAAGTTCTTCACTGCCACCTTTGGCCAAAATAAGTCCACCACGAGGTCCGCCAAGCGTTTTGTGCGTTGTGGTTGTCACTACATGCGCAAATGGGACAGGATTTGGATAAACCCCTGCTGCTACTAAGCCGGCCACGTGTGCCATGTCTACAAATAAGAAAGCGCCTACACTATCAGCAATCTCACGCATACGCTTCCAATCAACCACGCCTGAGTAAGCTGAAAAACCACCGATGATCATTTTCGGTTTTGACTCTAAGGCCGTTTTCGCTAATTGGTCATAATCAATATGCCCAGTTTCGTCAACGCCATAAGCAACCACATTATAGAGTTTACCGGAAAAACTAACTGGTGAACCATGAGTTAAATGACCACCTTGCGACAAATTCATACCTAACACAGTATCGCCTGGTTTTAACAATGCCATATAAACGGCAAAATTCGCTTGTGATCCTGAATGTGGTTGTACATTGGCATAATCTGCACCAAATAACGCTTTGGCTCGTTCAATCGCTAATTGCTCAACAATATCAACATATTCACAACCGCCATAATAACGCTTACCTGGATAGCCTTCAGCATATTTGTTAGTTAATTGAGTACCCTGTGCCTGCATCACTCTTGGACTGGTATAGTTTTCGGAGGCAATTAATTCGAGATGATCTTCTTGACGTTGCTCTTCACCCTTAATGGCGTCCCATAATTCCTTATCATAATCGGCAATAGTCATTTCTTTACTAAACATATTGACTCCTTGTTTTTGGATTACATTGACTTTTTGACTTAATTATTGTTTTCAAGTATGGAAAACAGCATAACGAATATCCTTACTTAATCAGCCAACGATTTCAATCCTTTTTTTGAATTATAAAAAATATTTATAGTAAAGCAGAAGATCGCAATTATTGTTTTTTAGCCAGTTAATAAAAAATCAAACGACTTGTAAAAGTATCAGGACTAGACAAAAAAACGCTTTTTTTTTAATTAAATTTTTTGAATAATATTGGAAATTTGTCTTACCGAGTCTATTAACGCTATGAAAACGATTTGCCGCATAATAAGTTTTATTATTTGTATTTTATTCAGTCAGATAGCTACTGCCTCTTTCCAAAATCTCTGTTTGCTAACCGGGACATTATTAGAAGATCCACAACACGGTATTTTTTCTATTGGCGAAGGCGAACAGGAACATGAAAAAAGTGTATTTGATATCAAGGTGTTAATTACCAAATCGGAAAAGAGGGGGCGCGCAGATCATGGTTGTTTTTTACCCAATGATAAACCTTACGAGTTAGAAGTAGGATTAGAAAAAGCCTTTCAATTACGCAATTATAAAAAAGGTGATCAGGTCGAATTAATACAATATGAAAGAGATATCCAAGATTGGAAAGATGATAGTAAGGTAGAAACTGAAACATCTTATTTTCTAGGTACAGAAAAATAAAAAGATTAGATTACTCGTATAATTTTCTCAGTATTAAGCTTTGAAAATATTGCGATTCTAAAAATCATCAATAAAACTTATTACGGCATAATATGTTACACCATAGTGTTCGTTTCAAAACATCTTAAAGAAAAGCCGACTAAAGTTACGTCAATTGTATATAAAAATTTATCATCGGTTGAATTTAACTCATTCGCTTCGTAAAATAGGCAAAATTTTATTTTTGGCTGATTATGCAACTTCATTTAGTGGTCAATACGTTTGGTGCTGACCTGCAACGCCGTTATGGCGAAAAAATCTATAAACTCACCTTACATGGCGGTTTTAGCTGTCCTAATCGGGACGGAACTATCGGTGTAGGCGGTTGCACCTTTTGTAATGTCGCATCGATTATCGATGAGTCGATTCAAGTCAAAACCATTTCACAGCAACTTGCCCAACAGGCGCATCAGATGAAAAAATCTAAGCGCTATCTTGCTTATTTTCAGGCTTATACCAGTACTTATGCCGAAGTCGAAATACTCAAAAATATGTATGAAGAAGCACTTAATAATGCCGATATTGTTGGACTTTGTGTTGGTACTCGCCCTGATTGTATGCCGGATGAAGCGCTCGATTTACTTGCCAGTTATCATGCTAAAGGCTTTGAAGTTTGGCTGGAGCTTGGCTTACAAACCTCTCATGATAAAACCTTACACAGTATTAATCGTGGACATACGTTCGATGTTTATCATCAAACCGTTCAAAAGGCGCGTAGACTTGGTATAAAAGTTTGTACTCACTTAATTATTGGTCTACCTAAAGAAACTAAGCAAGATAATTTAATTACGCTAGATTGTGTTTTAAATAGCGGTGTTGATGGTTTAAAACTACATCCACTACATATTGTAGAAGGTAGTATTATGGCTAAAGCATGGCGTGCGGGTCGGCTTGATGTATTGTCCTTAGAGCAGTATGTCGATATTGCTGGTGATATTATTCGGCAAACCCCTGCCAATATTTTATACCACCGTATCTCCGCAAATGCCCGCAAACCCACCCTACTTGCCCCTGATTGGTGCGAAAACCATTGGCAATCGATGAATGCGGTTGATAATAATTTACGCCAATTTGGTGCACAAGGTAGTGCAATTAATGACACTTATCGCTTTGAGTTATAATATTGCTATAGCTTAACTTTGCTATCAATCATTTAGTTGCAACTTGCTATAGATTAGTTACCTAAAAAGTGTTGATAAAACAGGATTCAATCATAGTAGATAAGGATTGACTTTGATAAGTGTTAAAACCATTCAAAGTCAATCGATGTCTGAATCAAAAAATCAAGTTAACCTTTTGTTGAAGTAACGATTTATTGATTGTCTCTTTTTTTGTCGCTCTTTATCCACTTTTTAAAAACATTGACAGGTAATTTTGTTATAGCAAACCCACACAACATAATGATTGTACAAATGATGAAGTTAGTTGAAATGATTTTATGCTCATAAATCGATGAAATAAAAATAGCAACGACCGGGAAAATAATAAAAATAAATGACAATACTACCGGGCTCATTCGTTTTAATAAAAAGAAATAAGCAATAAAGCCAAATACGGATGCAAAAATACCGAGATAAATTAATGCTAACCAGCTATTTAACGAGATAGTTTGAAAATTATTTTCTTCAAAAGTAAAACTTAACAAACAAAGTGCGATGCCCGCAACGCCTATCGGTAGGGTATTGAAGGTAAATACATTTATACCTTCGCCAGCTTTTTTGGAGTAAACATATAAAAAACCATGCATCAATGCCGCTAATAGTATGGATATTACGCCCCAAAAATCGCTATAGGAAAGAATAAAACCTTCAGAGATTAAAATGTACATCAAACATAAAAATCCCACTGTAATACCTATTACCTGATTTATATATATTTTATCTTTTAAGATTATCTTAGCGAAAATAATTGAAAAAATCGGCATGGTGCTAAATAACAATGAGGTTAAACCTGACGATACATATTGTTCACCAAAACTAATTAAATAATAAGGAATGGTAAAATAAAATAACGTTAATAGTAGAAAAAAATGGAATGATTTTCGAGGAAACAGTATTGGTGATTTAGCAATAATTGTAATTAATACTAAAAAAGGAAATGCGATAACAAAGCGCAGACCAGCGGCTAACAAAGGGTTAACAGTTTCAACTGCAATTTTTATTCCAATCCATGTCGTTCCCCATGTGAAGCACACAACGAGAAAGAGAAATAAAATAACATATTTGTTATTAAAAAAAATGTCCTTATTCATACTAATCTTCTCTTATCCATTAATAAAAACTAAGTTTGCTAATATAATATAAAATATAGGTTTTTGTAAGCTTATAAAAAATATTGTTAGATTCTCTTCAGAAAAATAGTTTTAGCTATGAATTTACTTTGATATAAAGTGCTTTGAACATGTCTAAAACAATCATTTATTTTTTAGTTCTTTTAATATTGTTAATAAGAAATGAAAAGATAATTATTTGCGATTCTAACCGTTAAAATCGCTTTCAGATTCTATTTAGTTTTTACTATTTCACTCTTAAATACTGGAATTTATAAATAGTCTTAACCATCCTTGTAGGCAAAATCAAGCTTTGCGCATCAATCAAGAGTGAGTATATAATATTCCTTTCTGACTTGAGGCAATCTAGATGCAACTAGCTTTTTGTATTTATAAATATTTCCCTTTTGGCGGGTTACAACGTGATTTCTTGCAAATTGCTACCGCTTGCCAAGCTCGTGGACATCAGATCCGTGTTTATGTATTGGACTGGCAAGGTGATAAGCCAGCTGGGATTGATATTATTATCGTGCCCCAAAAAGGATTCTCTAACCATAGCCGAAATCAAGCCTATTATCATTGGGTGAAGGCTCACATACAAGCTAATCCAGTAAACTGTGTGGTGGGTTTTAATAAAATGCCTGATTTGGATGTCTATTTTGCTGGAGATACTTGTTTTGCTGAAAAAGTCGCTCATAAAGGCTTTTTTTATAGATTATCGAAACGTTGCAAGCACTATTTAGCATTTGAAAATTCAGTATTTTCGCGAAGTTCACAAACTAAAATCATGGTGCTCACTAAGCAACAAATTCAAGATTTTAAGAATCACTATCATACCCAAGATGAGCGATTTTTTTTATTACCGCCAGGGATTGCTTTAGATCGAAAATATTGTGCTGATAGCCCCAAAAAACGTGAACAATTTCGACAAGCTAATCAAATTAGCTTAGATGATTTTGTAATTGTGCAAATTGGGTCAGATTTTAAACGTAAGGGGGTTGACCGTTCTTTGAGAGCTATTGCAGCTTTACCCGATGCGCTTAGGCAGAAAGTTAGCTATCTGGTCGTAGGACAGGATAATCCTGAACCTTATCAGAAGTTAGCAGATGACTTAGGCATTAGTAAACAAGTGCGTTTTTTCTCCGGTCGTAATGATATTCCTGATTTTTTATTTTCAGCTGATCTCTTGTTACATCCGGCAAGGCAAGAAGCCGCAGGCATGGTATTGATTGAAGCTTTAGCGGCTGGGGTACCGGTGATTGTGTCGGGTATTTCTGGGTATGCTTATCATATCAGCCAAGCTAATGCCGGCATTGTGCTGCCAGAACCTTATGATCAAAGCACATTGAATCAAGCGTTAGAACGGTCTATTAGTGATAAGGAGCAATGGGGTAATTGGCATAATCATGCGATTGCTTATGGTGATAGTGAAGATTTATATCATCTAGCACAACGCGCAGCAGACATTATTTTAGGATGTCGTTATGAATGAAATCAAACTAAAATCACCCTTTAAAGAGTTATGGTTAGGTAAAGATCCATTCACTGAAGTTGAATTAATTTCAGGTAAAGTTTATCGTGCGGTTAAACAAAGAAAAACCCTTAATTTTGAGTTGGATGGTGAATCTTATTTTATTAAAATTCATCGTGGCAGCACGGTTAAAGAGATTGTAAAAAACCTTATTTCTTTACGTTTGCCAGTTCTAGATGCTAAACAAGAGTGGGATGCAATTCATCGTTTAGAGCAAGTTGGTGTTAATACGATGGATGGGCGCGCTTTTGGGCGCAAGGGATTAAATCCGCTTACTCGGCATTCGTTTATTATTACTAAAGATCTTAATCCAACCATTAGTTTAGAGGATTTTACTCGACCATGGTTAGACAATCCACCTAGCTATCATTTAAAACGTTCGTTAACTATTTATTTAGCTAATATGACCGCTAAAATGCACGGCGCGGGTGTGAATCACCGTGATTGTTATTTGTGTCATTTTTTGTTGGATTTACCGTTATATGAAAATAGTGAAGAAATAAAACTTTCTGTAATTGATCTTCATCGAGCACAAACACGTGATAAAGTCCCGACGCGTTGGCGTGATAAAGATTTAATTGGACTTTACTTTTCATCAATTAATATTGGGCTAACTCAGCGAGATATTTGGCGTTTTTTAAGAAGCTATTTTAATAAACCCATTAAAGCCATTGTACGTGATGAGCATAAGTTAATTGATAGTGCTAAGCGTAAAGCTGAGCGCATTGCGAAACGAACTGAAAAGTACCAACTTTAACCATAAGGATATGTCATGTTTATTGAACAAATTGATATCAAAGGGTTTAGAGGAATTAAGCAACTTTCGTTAAAACTTAACGCTAAATCAAGCGTTTTAATTGGTGAAAATCAATGGGGGAAATCAAGTTTACTTAGTGCGTTAAAGTTGCTAACTCTAGATAATAAGTTTTATCAGTTTGTCGATTCAGATTTCTATTATGATAATGATAATGATGGTAATCATATCTCAATAAATGTTGTCTATTGTGAATCCTATCCAAATCAATTAAATGAACAAGCTTATCAACCTTTGCAAGCCGTTAGCTATAGCTCGCAGTTAGATAATTTATATCGAATTACTTACCAAATGAGTGCTCAAAAAAGTGGTGATAGTATTATCACTGAGCATCATTTGTTAAATGAGCACGGACAGTTGTTAAAATTAGATGATTCTAAGTTATTAATTGCTATTTTAATTAATTTGAATCCAGTGATGCCGCTTAAAAATTCGATTAATGCTAAAGATTTACCTGTTACTAATCAACCTTTATCACAACACTTTATTGACCAGCTTTCCGAACAGTTAAAAGCCCACTCAGAGCAATTGAGCCAAGCTGAACTTAATCGAGGGTTACAAGCTGCTCGTTCATTATTAGAATACTATTTTGTTGATTATCAACAACGTTCTAATTATAAAAAAATGGCGCAAAAAAATAGTCCAAAAATAGAAGATTGGAATTCTCTTGAGCGCATCAATAATATTTTGGATGATTTGGATAATGATTATTTACGTACTGCCCTTTTAGGTATATTTGGTTCCATTGTTAATGCTAAGGGTGATAATCCACTATCACACAGTTCAGTCCCTATTTTAATTTTGGAAGAGCCAGAAAGTCAGCTACATCCAATAATTTTATCGGTTGGCTTTCGATTATTGAAAAATTTACCGGCTCAAAAAATTATTACCTCTAATTCAAGTGATTTGGTGTCGTTATTTCCTTTGGAGAGTATTTATCGATTAATCCGGCTTCCAGATCAAATTGTCACTAAGTACATTTCACCTCATTCATTGAGTGTTGCCGATAGTCGACGCATTTTGTTCCATGTCCTTTATCGACGCCCTACAGCCCTATTTGCCCGTTGTTGGTTACTGGTTGAGGGTGAAACTGAAGTGTGGTTATTAAGAGAGCTCGCAGAACAAAGTGGTTATCACTTAAGTTCGGAAGGAATTCAATTGTTAGAATTTGCGCAATGTGGTTTAAAACCATTAATCCATTATGCAAATAAAATGGGCATTCGTTGGTACGTGATTACTGATGGCGATATGGCTGGAAAAAAATATGCCGAAACCGTGCAATCACAATGTGCTCCAGGTGAAAATCTAAACGATTATATTACTGTATTACCCGCGCGTGATATTGAAAACTTTTTATTCAAACATGGCTTTAGTCATGTCTATAAATTAGCTGCTTATAATACCGTTGCTCATATTGATATGTCGGTACCCAAGATTATTCAAAAGGCGATCCACAAAAGTTCAAAACCAGACTTGGCTATTGCAGTGTGTGATGATGCTAAAGCTCGAGGTATTACAGCAATTCCAAGATTATTAACCGATACTTTTGCTAAGTTGGTTAAGACATCTAAATCCTTGCTTTAAATCTTTATTGATTAGAGATTGATAAATCCGCCGATAACTTTCGGCGGAATAATTTATGAAGTTATTTTGTAATTCGTTTATATTTGGCTCGTTTAGGTTCAAGTGCCTCCGCGCCTAAAGTCCGTTTTTTCCACTCTTCATATTCGGTAAAGTTACCTTCAAAGAACTCAACATGCCCTTCGTCTTGGTAATCGAGAATATGAGTTGCAATGCGGTCTAAGAACCAACGGTCATGCGAAATGACTAATGCACAGCCCGGAAACTCTAATAACGCATTTTCAAGCGCTCGCAGTGTTTCAACATCAAGGTCATTGGTTGGCTCATCGAGTAATAGTACATTACCACCAACTTGAAGTAATTTAGCTAAATGCACCCGACCACGTTCACCACCAGACAATTCACCAACTCGTTTTTGTTGATCCACACCTTTAAAATTAAAGCGACCAACATAAGCACGGCTTGGGATTTCGAAGTTACCAATACGCATGATGTCTTGTCCATTTGAAATTTCATCCCAAACAGTCTTATTATCATCCATACTGTCACGGAATTGATCGACAGAGGCAAGTTGTACGGTATCACCTAATGTGATAGTTCCTGAATCTGGTTGTTCTTTACCCGATAGCATTCTAAATAGCGTCGATTTACCCGCACCATTTGGACCAATGATCCCAACAATCGCCCCTTTAGGAATACTAAATGAGAGATTATCGATTAATACTCGATCGCCATATGATTTAGTTAAATTAGCGACTTCAATGACTTTATCACCTAAACGTTGCCCTGGCGGAATAAAGAGTTCATTGGTCTCATTACGTTTTTGGTAATCGTTGCTATTAAGCTCTTCAAAACGGGCTAAACGGGCTTTGCTTTTTGCTTGGCGCCCTTTCGGATTTTGACGCACCCATTCAAGCTCTTTTTCAATCGATTTACGGCGAGCGGATTCAGTTGCCGCTTCTTGCGCTAGTCGCTGATCTTTCTGTTCAAGCCAAGAAGAGTAATTACCTTCCCATGGAATACCTTCACCACGGTCTAGCTCTAAAATCCAACCAGCAACATTGTCTAAGAAATAACGGTCATGGGTTACGGCGACCACCGTGCCTTCATAGTCATGTAAAAAGCGTTCTAACCATGCGACAGATTCAGCATCTAAATGGTTAGTCGGTTCGTCAATTAATAACATGTCTGGTTTTTCCAGCAATAACTGACAAATCGCTACTCGACGGCGTTCACCACCCGATAAATTTTCGATTTTTGCATCCCAATCAGGCAAGCGTAGTGCATCAGCAGCTCGTTCTAATTGATTATCCAGATTATGCGCATCTTGCGATTGTATAATGGCTTCAAGTTCGGCTTGTTCTTTGGCTAATTTGTCAAAATCAGCATCTGGATCAGCATAAGCCGCATAAACTTCATCTAAACGAGCCAATGCTTTTTTGGCATCACCAACGGCTTGTTCAATTGCTTCACGTACAGTTTGTTTAGGATCAAGTTTAGGTTCTTGCGGTAAATAACCTATTTTTATGTCCGGCTGTGGACGAGCTTCACCTTCAATTTCGGTATCCACTCCTGCCATAATTCGTAGTAATGTCGATTTACCTGCCCCATTTAAGCCAAGAACACCAATTTTGGCACCGGGGAAAAAACTTAATGAGATATCTTTTAAAATATAACGTTTAGGAGGAACAATCTTCCCAACACGATTCATGGTATAAACATATTGCGCCATAAAACATCATCCGTTTGTTAAATTAATCATAGCCAAGTTAATTTTACTTGCTATAAAAGTCATGCCGTATATTGTAACGATTCTGTCAATGGGGTCTAGGGTTATTTGTCGAATTGATTAGATTTATTCACTGTCGGTTTTGTTTTTTACATACAATTTACTCAGTTTTATATATAATCAATTAAATTGACAGTATTAGTGATAAAGACCATTTTAGGAGCAAGGATGAGTAATATCACCGTTAATTGCCACATTGATCGACAATATTTAGTTGATACTTATTACGCACTGCTAGATTGTTTAGATAATGATTTTGCAGAACAATTAGATGATTCGATTGCTGATAATATGCGTAATTTTACCTTCACCTTCGATAATGAAAAAATAGTACAGCTAAATAGAGATAAAAACGAAGTCAGTACTTTCTATTACTCTGATTTGTATCAAATAAAAGAAACCACAACTGGATTATTTTTTTTTAGTAATAAGATTATTTTTGAATTTGTTCGTTATGATCTTTTTCAACCGGATGAGTTACTGCTGCTAAAAGATTATCTGGCTCCTTATTTAAACAAAAACCAACAACCCGAAATAGCAACGGTAAATTATCAATTTGACTATCAAAAAGTATATGCTTTTATTTGTTATCAATTTCGAAATTCAAGAAAAAGGATGTTTATTTTATCTACTATCCTTTTATTTTTGAGTTTGTTGCTATTTCCAAAAAATCCTACTTTATCAGTACTAATTTTCATACTGCCTATTTTATTACTTACCTTATTTTTGGCTAATTTTAAAAAACAATCAAAAAAGCAGGTTTTAACATTGAATGAACGCTTTGGCAGTATGACCTGTATTTTTTATGATGATCATCTAACATTCAATTACAAAAAAACAGTTGGATCTTTTAATATTAACTATGCTGAATTTCATAAAATAGATAAAACATCAAAAGGTTATGTGTTTTTCATACAAGAGAGTTCGGGGTATTACTTTTTTTATAACGAGTTTAGTTTAGAACAACAACAAGCGCTGGAAGAGAAACTGAAACACTATAAAAATTATTCAGTGAAATAAAAACATACCTTTTTTACTCATCCCACCTAATACGAGGTGGGATGTTAATCAGATTATAAAAAGGTGAAGATTTGATCTTTCGGCAGTCGTGATTTTGGACGATGCGCATTACCATCATCTTGAGCACGATAACCTAACGTTGCAACCACAATGCTTTTCAATCCTTTGCTTTTAAGACCTAAAATTTCATCCATTTTAGCAGAATCGTAACCCTCTATTGCGGTAGAATCAACACCAATTGCTGCAGCAGCAAAAAGCAATTGCCCTAATGCAATATAGGCTTGTTTACCTTCCCAGCACTGTTGTGATTCAGGTGTTTTGCTATTTAAATTTACAAAATAACGTCGTCCCTGATCTTGAGACGCCTTTAATTCCGCCGAAGGTAAACGGCCGTCTTTCTCTTCTTGATTAAGGAGATTAACTAAATGGGCTTCGTCCAACGGGGTTTTAATACAAAAAACAATAGTATGTGATGAGCCGGTGACACGTGGTTGATTAAAATCAGCTATTGCCGGCAAAATTTTATTTTTGGCCGCTTCATTATCAATAACATAAAAATGCCACGGTTGAGAGTTGACCGATGACGGACTGTTTCTTAAAACAGTTAATAACTGCTCAATCTTATCTTGGGGAATCTTTTTCGTTTTGTCATAATGTTTGGTGGTATAACGTTTTTGTGAAATTTCGACAATATTCATAATGGCTCCAATAATTGATAATTAATTCTGAAATAGCGTTACTTGTGTAAAACTATTTTTTAGAGCAAAAAATGATACATAAATAATGAACATTCTTATTTTTGAAATGATTATTTTGAATCTATTGAAAAGTACTTATCAGGCACCTTATCGCTTATGCCCTTAAACTCCTACCATTTTGCATACTATTAAACTATTTTTCAATTTATTTCTTGACGTTCATGTTTGATGAACCATTAATAATCAGTGATGGATATAGAAATTGATTTACTTTCAAAAAAATATAATCCTTTGGTTATGCCGAGTTAATCCTTAATTTGATAAATAGAAAATAATTTTTCCAAAAATGTGACCGGTATCAAATAATTTATTATTCGATTAATCTTATAATTGAAAAAAATTGATTCATTTTTTTTGAATCAATAAGTTACCAGTAACATTGGAGGATTTTATTGAATGGAAAATTTAAAAACAGCTATTGTTGGTTGTGGAAAAGTAGGACATTTTCACGCAAAAGCATTAATGAATTTAAAACAATCTAATTTTATTGCTGTTTGTGATCAGAACTTATCACGAGCTCAAGAATTTGCTAAACAGTATGGTGTTAAAGCCTATGATAATGTTGAGCAAATGATTTTAAATGAAGGGATTGAGATGTTGAGTATTTGTACTCCTCACCCTATCCATGCATCGGTCGCCATAACTGCAACAAGTTTAGGATGCCATATTCTTGTCGAAAAACCTTTAGCATCAAATTTAGCCGATTCTCATGCAATATTATCTGCTGCCAAAAACGGAAAAGCTAAAGTCGGAACCGTATGTCAACGTCGTTTTTATAGACCATGTTTAAGAATAAAAAAAGCAATTGATGAAGGAAAAATCGGAAAACCAATCATCGGAACAGTAACAATGTTAGGTTGGCGTGATAAGGCTTACTACGAGAGTGATCCTTGGAGAGGAACATGGAAAGGTGAAGGTGGAGGCGTTTTAGTCAATCAAGCTCCTCATCAACTGGATTTACTTTTATGGTACATGGGTGAAGTAGAAGAGGTTTATGGATTATGGAGTAACTTAAATCATCCTTATATCGAAGTCGAAGATACAGCCGTTGCAATTATTAAATTCAAGAATGGTGGTATAGGTAATGTGTTAGTAAGTAATTCTCAAAATCCTGCGCTATATGGAAAAGTACATATCCATGGTGAAAATGGAGCTTCTATTGGAGTACAAACTGATGGAGGTGCAATGTTTATTGCTGGTGTATCTTCAATTACTGAGCCCCCATATAATGATTTATGGACAATTCAAGGTGAGGAAGATCTGTTACAAACATGGAAAAAAGAAGATTGTGATTTTTTTAATAGTGTTGATTCCATGTACTATTATCATCAACTTCAAATTGAAGATTTTCTCAATTCAATAATAAACGATACACCTCCTTTAATTGATGGGCTTGCTGGTTTAAAAACTGTTGAGTTGATTGAAGCAATTTATCGAAGTACACAAAGCAATAAAGTTGTGAAGTTTCCTTTAGATTAGGAGTGCTATCGTGAAAATTGGATACAATCAATCAAATGCAATGAAATGCTCTAGTGTAGATAAAGATTTAGTCTTGTGTGAAAAAAATGGCTTTGATTTTATCGAACTAAGGTTAGATATGCTTCATGAATATCTAAAAGATCATGATATAAATGAATTAAAGCAATTTTTTGAAAAAAATAACTTAAAACCTCATGCATTAAATGCACTTTATACATTTTCAACATTATTTGATGGTTCTCAAAGCCAACAGGAGCAAAATTTAGTAGCAGAATTTATCTGGGGATGCGAAATAGCGCAAATAATTGGATCTGAATATTTTATTATTGTTCCCCCATTACAAAGAAATCCCGATGGCGGGCCATTTATTGGTTCATGGGAAGATAATTATAAAAATTCAGTACGAATCCTATCTCACTTATCAAATTTAGCTAAGCCCTATGGCATTAAACTTTGCTTTGAATTGGTTGGTTTTAATCGCAGCTCTGTTAGAACTGTTGAACAAGCCTGGCAAATAGTAAAAGCAGTAGATAAAGATAATGTTGGGTTAGTTATTGATTCTTTTAATCTTTATCTATACAACCGTTTGAACGACTTTTCAATAATAAAACAAATTCCTGTTAATAAAATTTTTGCTGTACATATAAATAATGGTGACGACGCACCTGATGAACAGTTATCTCAAGCATTACGTCGTTTTTGCGATAAAGGAGTACTCGATTTAAATAATTTTCTAATCACATTAAAAGATATGGGATACACAGGAATGGTTTCGATTGAAACATTTCGGCCTGAATATTGGGAAAAGACGCCTGAATGGATAATCTCCCAAGCATATCAAACAACTCATAAAATCATGAGTGATTGTAACTGTTTAACTAATGGACGTTATGTATAACTAACAAGGAAATAACATGAAAGCAACAAAATCTCGATATTTTGTATTGGTGTTACTTTTTATTGTAACAGCAATCAATTATATGGATAGAGCAAATTTATCTGTAGCCGGCACAAGTATTCAAGCTGATTTTTCATTAACTCCAACACAACTTGGTCTTCTTTTTTCAATGTTTACTTGGGCATATGTTTTAAGTCAAATACCAGTTGGCTATATACTTGATCGCATTGGAGTACGAAAATTATACGGATGTGCAATTGTTTTATGGAGTATATTCACTCTACTTATGGGAATTGCTTCAAATCATTTATTTACCACAGCAACAGCATCATTCATTTTTTTACTGTTATGCAGAGCGTTAATAGGTGTAGCTGAAGCGCCATCTTTTCCAGCTAATACTAAAATAATATCAACTTGGTTTCCTACCCAAGAAAGAGCTAGTGCTACTGCACTTTATGCTTGTGCGCAATACATTGGCCTTGCGGGATTGACACCAATTTTAGCTTTCGTTGTGGCTAATTATGGTTGGGAAATGTCATTTTACGTTTGTGGTATTGTAGGTATCATCTTCGGTATTTATTGGTTAATCCGTTATCGTGATCCTCTAGATAGTAAAAATACTAATCAACTTGAAATTGATTATATAAAACAAGGAGGTGGTCTAGGACAAGCCCAAAAACGCCAAGAAAAAGTTGAATGGAAAGAAATTAGTTATGTGTTAAAGCAACGTAATTTTTTAGGCTTATGTATCGCTCAATTTGCCTTAAATTCAACCCTTTATTTCTTTCTTACTTGGTTTATTGTTTACTTAGAAAAAGGGTTACATTTATCTATATCTAAAGCTGGTATTGGGGCAATGTTCCCTTATATTATGGCGATGGTTGGATTATTATGCAGTGGATTTGTAAGTGATGCATTAATGAAAAAAGGCAAAAGTAGAACTTTTTCACGAAAATTACCATCAATTTTAGGGTTAGGTTTTGCTGGGGTTATGTGTTTAGCTAACTTTTTTGAAGATTATCCAGCTATTGCCATTGGTTTATTATCATTTGCTTTTTTTGCAAATGCTTTTGCAAATATCGGTTGGGTTTTACTAAGTGATATTGTACCTGCAAAAGTAATGGGTACAGTTGGAGGATGTTTCAATATTGCTGGTAACTGTGCGGGTATAATTACTCCAATTATCATGGGGTTAATTCTCGAATACACTAATAGTTTTGCTTATGCAATGTGTTATATCTCTGCTGTTTCTTTAATTGGGGCTCTTGCACACATTTTCATTATTAAAAAATTAGAAACAATAGAAATTCCTGAAGGAATCTAACGATAATTTAATTTTATTATGGTGATATTTGTTGCTGATATTTATTGTAATGAGTAATTAATATTCAAATAATCATTGACACAACAATGATCATTTGATAAAAATATCACCAATATTTTATAAATAATATAACAATTGAGAAGTTAATGATTAAATTTACTAGCCTCCTACTCAGCCTCCTCCTCGCATCAGTTTGCGCGGATAGCTTGTGTGTGGAGTAAAAGTGATTTAATACTTAACTCGATAGATTAACAAGAACCCGCGCTAAAGTGCGGGTTTTTTGTTTTCTTAACTTGAAATACCGAGATAGCACCAAAATATAAAGGGAATAACAATGAGCGATCAGATTATTATTTTTGACACAACATTACGTGATGGTGAGCAAGCGTTACAAGCAAGTTTAAGTGTTAAAGAAAAATTACAAATAGCTTTAGCATTAGAAAGAATGCGGGTTGATGTGATGGAAGTTGGTTTTCCTATCTCATCGCCTGGTGATTTTGAATCAGTACAAACTATCGCTAAAACCATTAAGAATAGTCGTGTATGTGCGTTGTCTCGTTGTATTGACAAAGATATTGATGTTGCCGCTGAAGCGCTAAAAGTAGCCGATCAATTTCGTATTCATACCTTTATGGCGACATCAACCTTACATGTTAAAGATAAATTAAAAATGACATTTGAAGATGTCGTTGAACGAGCGGTGCACTGTGTTAAACGTGCACGTAATTATACAGATGATGTGGAGTTTTCTTGTGAAGATGCAGGCCGTACCCCAATTGATAACTTATGTCGGATTGTTGAAGCAGCAATTCAAGCAGGGGCAACAACGATCAATATTCCGGATACTGTCGGTTATACTGTCCCTTATCAATTTGGTGGCATTATTCGTACCTTATTTGAACGTGTCCCGAACATTGATAAAGCGATTATCTCTGTTCATTGTCATGATGACTTGGGCATGTCGGTGGCTAACTCGATTAGCGCGATTCAGGAAGGTGCTCGGCAGATTGAAGGCGCGATGAATGGTTTAGGTGAACGAGCCGGTAATACTGCTTTAGAAGAAGTGATTATGGCGATCAAAGTTCGTCAAAATATCTTAAACGTTCACACTAATATCAATCATCAAGAAATCTACCGTACCAGCCAAATTGTAAGCCAAATTACTAATACACCAATACCGTCTAACAAGGCAGTTATTGGTAGCAATGCTTTTGCCCACTCTTCAGGAATACATCAAGATGGTGTATTAAAAAACCGCGAAACTTATGAAATCATGACACCAGAGTCGATCGGTTTAAATCAAATCCAATTAAATTTAACTTCACGCTCTGGTCGAGCAGCTGTTAAACATCGCCTAGAAGAATTGGGTTACCACGATAACGATTATAATTTAGATCAAGTTTATGAAGCTTTTTTAGAGCTTGCTGATAAAAAAGGCCAAGTTTTTGATTATGATTTAGAAGCTTTGATATTTATCAATCAACTTAAAGATGATCAAGAGCATTATGTTTTAGATTATTTTAATGTTCAATCAGGCTCTACTGTCGTTTCAACTGCGTCAGTAAGTTTGATTATTGGCGATCAAAAATATTCAGATGCGGCAACTGGTAATGGTCCAGTTGATGCAGTTTATCAAGCAATAAATCGTATTACCGGTGAACCAATTACCATTGTAAAATATCAATTAGCCTCTAAAGGTCAAGGTGAAAATGCCTTAGGTCAAGTTGATATCGTTGCCGAATATAAAGGACGCAAATTCCACGGTGTTGGGCTTGCGACTGATATTGTTCATTCATCCGCATTAGCATTAATTAATGTTTTAAATAATGTTTATAGAGCTAATCAAGTTGCTGAGCAAAAACAAAAATTGCACCACGATTAAAAAATAGATGCGATTTCGTTATTTATTGACGAAATGCTTAAATTAATTATAAGGAATAGATATGTCTCAAAATTACCATATTGCAGTATTACCTGGCGACGGTATTGGTCCAGAAGTGATGAAACAGGCTTATAAAGTGCTTGAAGTCATTCGTCAAAAATATAACCTTGCAATTACGACTAGTGAATATGATGTCGGTGGTGCAGCAATTGATATTCATGGTTGTCCATTACCTAAAGAAACACTAGAAGGTTGTGAAAAAGCCGATGCTATTTTGTTTGGCTCAGTTGGTGGTCCAAAATGGACAAACTTACCGCCAGATCAACAACCTGAACGCGGAGCTTTATTACCATTACGAAAACATTTTAAATTATTTGCGAATATGCGCCCTGCTAGTTTATATCAAGGTTTAGAAGAATTATGTCCTTTACGTGAAGATATTGCTAAGCGTGGTTTTGATATTTTATGTATGCGTGAGCTAACTGGTGGTATCTATTTTGGTTTACCTAAAGGGCGTGAAGGTTCTGGCCCTCAAGAACGTGCTTTTGATACTGAAGTTTATCACCGTTTTGAAATTGAGCGTATAGCTAAAATGGCATTTGAAGCTGCAAAAATTCGTCGTAAAAAAGTCACTTCTGTTGATAAAGCTAATGTATTACAAACATCAATATTGTGGCGTGAAGTTGTAAACGAAGTTGCTAAACAATATCCAGATGTCGCACTTGAACATATGTATATCGATAATGCAACCATGCAACTTGTTAAAGATCCTTCTCAATTTGATGTATTATTATGTTCTAATTTATTTGGTGATATTCTATCTGATGAGTGCGCTATGATTACCGGTTCAATGGGAATGCTACCGTCTGCTAGCTTGAATGAAGATGGATTTGGATTATATGAACCAGCTGGCGGTAGTGCACCAGATATTGCTGGTAAAAATATTGCTAATCCAGCGGCACAAATTTTATCTTTAGCATTATTAGTGCGTTATAGTTTAAAACGTGATGATATCGCCAAAGCTATTGAAAATGCAGTTAATAAAGCTTTAGAACAAGGGACCCGCACTATCGATCTTGCTCGTGGTGGTAGTTATGTTTCAACCGATGAAATGGGTGATACCATTTGTCGTTTAATTTAATTTTTAGACTAAGGGTTAAGCTATCATATTAACCCTTTTAAAGAATATTAAAGGAATATAAGCAATGTCTACAAAACCAAAAACATTGTATCAAAAATTATATGATGCACATGTTGTCTATGAAGCACCGAATGAGACCCCTATTTTGTATATCGATCGCCATTTGGTTCATGAAGTAACCTCTCCTCAAGCCTTTGATGGCTTACGAGCGATGAATCGTAAAGTCCGCCAACCTCATAAAACATTTGCTACGATGGATCACAATACTTCAACGAAAAGCAATGAGTTAAGTGCTTGTAGCGAGATGGCTAGAATCCAATTAACTGAATTAGCTAAGAATGCTGAAGAATTTGGCGTATCTTTATATGGTTTACAAAGTCCATTACGAGGTATCGTTCATGTTGTTGGACCTGAACAAGGCATGACATTGCCTGGTATGACCATTGTGTGTGGTGACTCACATACTGCAACGCATGGTGCTTTTGGTGCATTAGCTTTTGGTATTGGGACATCAGAAGTTGAACATGTTTTAGCTACCCAAACCTTAAAACAAGGTCGGGCTAAAACCATGAAAATTGAAGTAAAAGGCAAAGTAGCCAGTGGCATAACTGCTAAAGATATTATTTTAGCCATCATTGGCAAAACAACGAGCGCTGGTGGTACTGGCCATGTAGTTGAATTTTGCGGGGAAGCAATTACATCTTTGTCAATGGAAGGTCGAATGACATTATGTAACATGGCGATTGAAATGGGTGCCAAAGCTGGACTAGTTGCACCGGATGAAATCACATTTGAATATTTGAAAGGTCGACAATTTTCGCCTAAAGGGACAGATTTTGAGCAAGCAGTCGCTTATTGGAAAACCTTAAAAACAGATGAAGGTGCACATTTCGATACGATTGTAACTTTGGAAGCTAAAGATATTGCTCCACAAGTAACTTGGGGAACTAACCCTGGTCAAGTCACTGCTATTGATAAGCAAGTTCCAAATCCACAAGATTTTTCTGATCCGATTGAAAAACAGTCTGCTGAACGTGCGTTAGCTTATATGGGTTTAACTGCTGGTACTAAGATGTCTGATATTAAGATCAATAAAGTATTTATCGGCTCTTGCACGAATTCTCGTATCGAAGATCTTCGTGCTGCGGCAGAAGTCGCCAAAGGACGTAAAGTAGCTGATGGCGTTCAAGCTTTGGTTGTTCCAGGTTCTGGGCCTGTACGTGAACAAGCGGAAGCTGAAGGATTAGACAAAATTTTCATCGATGCAGGTTTTGAATGGCGTCTACCAGGATGTTCAATGTGTTTAGCGATGAATGATGATAAGTTAGCTCCTGGCGATCGCTGTGCATCAACCAGTAATCGTAATTTCGAAGGACGACAAGGACGTGATGCCAGAACACATTTAGTTAGCCCTGCAATGGCTGCTGCTGCTGCCATTACTGGTCATTTTACTGATATTCGCAAACCATTTTAAGGAGACTTGTCATGGCGAAATTTACAAAACATACTGGATTAGTCGTTCCTTTAGATGCTGCAAATGTGGATACTGATGCCATTATTCCTAAACAATTCTTACAGAAAGTTACTCGTACAGGATTTGGACAACATGCATTTCATGAATGGCGATTTTTAGATGATGCCGGAAAACAACCAAACCCTGAATTTGTGTTAAATAAACCTCGTTATAAGGGTGCGAGTATTTTATTAGCTCGTGAAAACTTTGGCTGTGGATCTTCTCGTGAACACGCTCCATGGGCATTAACAGATTATGGTTTTAAAACTATTATAGGATCGAGTTTTGCCGATATTTTTTATAATAACTCGTTCAATAATCAACTATTGTTAGTGAATCTACCTGAAGAAGATGTTGATGAGCTTTTCAAGATTGTAGAAGCCAACGAAGGAATTGAGTTTACTATTGATTTGGTTAACGAAGTTGTCATTGCTGGAGATAAACAATATCCTTTTAAAATTGATGCTTTTAAACGCCATTGTTTGTTAAATGGACTAGATAATATCGGTTTAACACTTCAACATGAAGATGCAATCAGTACCTTTGAACATAAGATTCCAACATTTTTAGCTTAAAATCTTTATGAAAATATCATCGCTTATTGTTGTTTAAGCGATGATATCTCACTACTTCTTAAATAAACTTTCAACTACACTTCATATAAATAACTAACCGAAGCTATACTTGTAATCACTGAGTTTTATATTAATAAATTCAATCAGATAAATGGTTTATTGCTTATCAGTTAAGTTATCACTTAAGGTGTGATGACTAAATATTAAGAATTAAGTTAAAGTTGTTTTCGATGGCTTGATGGAGGTATTGATAACGCTTCACGATATTTGGCCACTGTACGGCGAGCAATTATGATACCTTGATTTTCAAGGAGTGAGACTAATTTACTATCACTCAGAGGTTTTTTAGAATCTTCATCTGAAATATATTTTTTAATTAATGCCCGAATTGCTGTGGAAGAGGCTTCCCCACCGGATTGAGTGTTAACATGACTTGAGAAAAAGAATTTTAACTCAAAAATACCGGTTGGGCATTGTAAATATTTTTGCGTTGTCACTCGTGAAATAGTCGATTCATGCATATCTATAGCTTCAGCAACATCAGATAAAATCATTGGCTTCATATATTCAGCGCCATTTTCAAAAAAGTCTTGTTGATGCTCAACAATAAATTGACTAACTTTTAATAACGTCTCGTTACGATTCTCGACACTTTTTATAAACCAATTAGCGTCTTGTAAATGTGAGCGAATATATTGGCTGTCATGTTCATTGCTGACTTTTTCCATCGCAGCATAGTGTTGATTAATACGTAGCGTTGGAACAGTATCATTATTTAATTCTGCTATCCATTTACCATCAATTTTTTTCACGACAACGTCCGGAATAACATAATCAGGTGGCGTGGTATTAACAGAATCCCCCGGATAAGGCTGTAAATGTTGAATAAAGTTAATAGCTTCTTTTAGTTGCTCATCAGAAGCATTTAATCGTTTTTTCAGTGTCCGGTAATCATGACTTGCTAATAAATCTAAATTGTCATTGATGATCTCTTTTACTAACGCCGGTGGTGTTACATGTTGGATTTGAATAGATAAACATTCTTGTAATGTTCTTGCTCCAACCCCGATGGGATCAAAATGCCAAATTCGCTTTAATACAGCTTCAACCTCGTCAAGCTCAATTTCATTATTACCTTGTTCCTCTAAAATTTCTTCAGTTGAAACAGTCAGGTAACCTCTTTCGTCTATTGCTTCAATAATGGATAGCGCAATTGCACGATCTACCTCACTAAAAGGCGTTAAATCTAATTGCCAATTTAAATAATCATGCAAGGTTTCGTGTGTTTCACCTTGATAGATAGGTAACTCATCATTACGATAATCTGAATAGGTTCCTGATGGTGTGCCTGCAGTATAGATATCATCTAAAGTTGCATCTAAAGGAATATCCTCTGGGATTTCTTGACTATCGAGTGCTTCACGAGTATCAATATTTTCGCTAGGCTCATGCTCTTCAACATTGATCTCATCGTATTGATCAGCAACCTCTAATAGTGGATTGTTTTCAAGTGCAGTTTGAATTTCTTGTCGTAATTCTAATGTAGACAATTGCAACATTCGAATCGCCAGTTGCAATTGTGGCGTCATTGACAACTGTTGCGATACCTTCAGTTGTAACCCTTGTTTCATCATAATCTATAATCTGAATTCATGTCCTAAGTAAACACGTTTTACATATTCATTATTTAATATGCTATCTGGCGTACCTTCAGCAATTAAATGTCCCTTATTTACTATATAGGCACGTTCACAAACATCAAGCGTTTCACGGACATTATGATCCGTAATTAGTACCCCTAACCCACGATCTCGCAGATGTTTGATGATATTTTTGATATCAATAACAGAAATCGGATCAACCCCAGCGAATGGTTCATCAAGTAAAATAAATTTTGGATTAGCAGCTAAAGCTCGAGCAATTTCAACTCTTCGTCTTTCACCGCCTGACAAAGATTGACCTATATTGTCTCGAATATGTGTGATATGAAATTCTTCAAGTAACTCTTCTGCTCGATTTAATTTTTCATTTTTGTCAATATCTTGGCGTGTTTCTAAAATAGCCATAATATTGTCTATAACAGATAATTTTCTAAATATTGAGGCTTCTTGAGGTAGATAACCAATACCTTTTTGAGCACGCTCATGTAATGGTAAAATACTGATATCATGATCATCAAGATAGATTCTTCCTGCATTTAAAGTCACAATGCCAACTACCATATAAAAAGTAGTAGTTTTACCCGCACCGTTAGGACCAAGTAAACCAACAATTTCACCAGAATTGACGGTGAGACTTACATCTTCAACAACACGTCGTTTTTTATAAACTTTTGCGAGGTTTTCAGCTTTTAAAATTGACATTTTATTTATTCATCTCTTTAACTTGACTTGGGATGATAGTAGATTTCACCCGTCCTGAATTACCCGGCTGCGCAAGTATTCGTTGTTTTTTGACATCATAAGTAATGATCGGACTTTTTATACGGTTATCTTGCTGAATAAGCTCCGCATCACCTTGTAGTACAATATTACTTTCTTTCACATCATAAATAACTTGTGATGAATGACCTGTTACAACTTTATTATTTTTAGGCATAATTTGCTTATATCTTACAGGGTTACCATATCCAGTAATTTTTTGTTTGGTAGAGTCTTGCATATCGGTTATAACAACCTTATCAGCCCAAATGGTAAGACCTTCCTGAACAATCTGTACATTACCACTAAAGGTAATAATATTTTTTTCAATATCGATTTGTTGGTTATCTGCATCAATTGTAATAGGTTTATCATTAACAACCATCTTTTGATCTTTTTGAGGGGAAGACGCTTCAAAATTAGGCTCATTTGCAAAACAAGCAAATGATACATATAACATAAAAAATAATGGATAAATTGCTTGTTTTCTCAATCTCATTTTTTATTGTGCCTCAGTATTATAATAGGTTTTTATATTCTCAAGTATATTTGCCGTCTTTTCTCTTAAATCGCCAACTAACCCTGTCCCCGTCGATAAAAAGCCAATCCCTTTTATTTTTACAGGATCATTTGATGTGACAAGTTGTGTTTTTAAATCGACCACTGCGTTATCTGTCAATACTTGCTGTAATTGTGAATCAGGTGATAAATTTGTTAATTGTACATCTTGATAAAGGTAGATTAATTTATCATTAGTCAATGTTGCACGTTTTGCTTGAATATGCCAAGTCGCGGCATGTTCCTGATCGTAAAGCGTGACATTAGGTAAATCAAAATCTGTATTTTCATTGCTATCAAAATGTTTTACTTTGCTTGAAGCAATTTTATATACCATAGTGCCTGATAAATCATAGACATTGGTTATCATCTCATCACTTTGATAAATGGGTGTATCAGGCGAATTTGCGTTTGATGGTGCGACCGAAACACTATCTTCTGTTTGGTAAACAGAATAAATACCAATTATCAGAATAAGGAGTAGGATACAGATTAAATTTTTTTTATTCATAGTTTACGTTAATTATGTAAATAAAGTTAATCACTAATAAAAGTAGACCTTTATTACAAATCACCCAAAAATTGCCTTATTTTACTTTATTTTTTAGTAAATTAATATCTAACATTAAAAGAAGTTAAATCATTTTTGGGGGGCTGTTCTGAAACATCAATACCAGTTATTCGTGCGGATGTAGGACCACCTCTTTCAATCCACTGTATTAACTTAGATATTATTAAATCGTCCCCTTTAGCAACTAACTCAACGTCACCATTATCTAAATTTCTAACATAACCCGCTAATCCTAACTTAACTGCTTGTTGATAGGTAAAAAAACGGAACCCTACCCCTTGAACACGACCAGATACTCTAATTTTAACTTGTTTTATCATACTAAAAAGTCTCACTCGATAAACTAAGCTTAATTTAAAAATTGAAATCGCGAATTAGTTTGTTTATTTAATAAAATGATCAATCAACAAACCATTCATTATGCTGTTGTGATACTATTTTTATCGTTTTTAATATAGTTGATAAATGCTCATGAAGTGCAAGTGCAGCCATTTCAGGATCATGATTTTTTAGCGCAATAACGATTTTTCCATGCTGTTTAACAAGGTCTTCTGGTGGGGATATATCTTCTAAAGTAAGGTATCTTACCCTATCCATCATTGCTTTGATATTTTCGACGGTTTCCCATGCCATGGGGCAATCAATAACATTCATTATAATCTGATGAAATTCATCATCTTTTTCAAGAAAATAACTAATGTCTTTACACTTGTTGGCGTCAATTTGTTCTTTTAGATTTTTTTCAAGTAATAAAAGATCTGAATCATTAATTTCTTGTGCAGCACGTTTAATAATTGCACACTCAACTGCATCACGAATAAATTGACCATCAATTACTTTTTTAACTGATATTTTCGTTACAAAAGTTCCACGTTGTGGAAGAATTTGGACCAATCCAGCTTCTGCTAGTTTAATAAAAGCTTCACGAACGGGTTGGCGTGAAACATTAAACTGACCCGAAATATCTTTTTCAGACAATAAAACACCTGGTAATACTCGGCAAGTGATAATGGCCTTTCTTAATTGGCGATATATTTGTTGATTAACAGGTTCTAAGGTAGTTAACGCTTCCGATTTGAACATATATTACTTTCAAAAAACAAATTACAATAAAAGAGAATATAGGGGATTTTTGAATATAAGAAAAGTTTTTTATTTAATAATAAAAGTGCAATCATCTAAAGATGATTGCACTTGGCTTATTAATTATTGTTAGTGGAATTAAAAATTTTGAGTTATTTGTTTAACGGTCTCTTTTGCTCCTATGTCTCTTAAAGAAAGATAAGCTTTAGTTACCTGTTCAATAAACAATGGATTTTGGGGTAGATCCTCTCCAAAAACATGTTTTAAAGATAACAGTGCATTAACTCGATCTTGATTATCTGAACTATTTAAAACCAACTCTTTTAATTTCTCGGCTGCTGGATCGCAAACTTCAATAACGTTACCACTATCATCCACACCACTAACATAACGCATCCAAGCTGCAACACCTAAAGCTAAACAATCAAATGGTGTACCATTAGCTAAATGATATCTAACAGAATCAAGCATACGTTGTGGAAGCTTTAATGTTCCGTCCATTGCGATTTGCCATGTACGATGTTTTAAACCGGTGTTGCGATATCGATCTAGTAATGAATCAGCATAAGCTGACAAATCAACATTTTTTACCCGTAATGTAGTTGCTTGCTCATTTAACATTAAATGCCTAGCTGCTTTAACATAATTAGGATCTTGCATACATTCATCAATATGCATATAACCAGCTAAATAACCTAAATAAGCGAAAAATGAATGACTACCATTTAACATGCGTAATTTCATCTCTTCATAAGGCAATACATCATTAACTAATTCTGCCCCTGCTTTTTGCCACTCTGGACGACCAGCCACAAAATTATCTTCAATCACCCATTGTCTAAATGGTTCACCAGCGATACCTGCCGGATCATCAATACCACCAAGTTGTTTTTTTATTTTAGCCATCGTTTCTGGCGTTGCCGCAGGTACAATTCGATCAACCATTGTTGATGGGAAAGTAACATTATCCTCAATCCATTGCGCTAAACTTTCATCGCGCTGCTTAGCCAAGGCTAAAACAACATTACGAGTAACATGTCCATTTTCAGGCATATTGTCACAAGACATAACTGTAAAAGGTTTTAATCCTTGCTCTTTACGTAAACGTAAAGCTTCCACAATGACACCTGGAACAGATTTAGGTGTATGTGGATTAGTTACATCATGAATAATTAATGGATTATTAGTATCAATTGATGATGTTGATGGTAGATAGCAATAACCTTTTTCGGTTACAGTGATTGACACAATTGCAATTTCTGGACGAGTCATCACATCTAAGACTTTCTCAATTCCATCAACATCTGCATGTAATGCTTCTTTTGCAATACCTACAACACGAGTATTCCAATTATCATAAGACATTTCACACACACTAAATAAGCAATCTTGTTGTTTTAAATCTTGAATTTGTGCTTCACCACCAATCAAGTTAACTTCACAGTATCCCCAATCGCTATCATATTGCGCAGCCAATATATCTGCATAAATAGCTTGATGAGCACGATGAAATGCTCCAAAACCAAGATGAACAATTTTGGTTTTAATTTTGCTTCTATCATAAGTAGGGACAACTACCTCCTTAGGTAGTTGTGATAAAGTTTGATTCGATAATCTCATTTTTTATTCCATTAAATTATTAAACAGTACGCCAAACATTTTCATATTTATGGCCCGTTAAATCCTCAATAACTTTTCTGGTTTCATCGGTAACATCTTCTTTAACACCATTATTTCTTAATCTTTCAATCTCATTAACTAAAATAGCATGAGTTTGTTTATTTAATTTAAAGGTGAGTGCAAAAATTAAAGCAATAAATAACAGCCCTGCGGTACCACAAAGGAATAATAATCCTATGGTGGTAATTGCTTGTTCACTTTGTGTAAGACTTCCTTGCACAAAACCACCTTTTTGTAAAATAAGACCTACAACGAATGTAGCAATTGCAACAGTCGTTTTTCTACCAAATGTCATCACCGCAGCATATAATCCTTCTCGTCTTTGTCTGGTTAATATTTCATCTACATCCGGAATAAAAGGAAATACATTCCAAGGTGTAAACTCAAGCACACATCTTCCTGCCTGATAGCAAACGGCAAAAACATAAAGTAGTAATATTTTTGATTCAGGATTAAATATATATACACAGTAAAAACCAATGATACAAATAATCATTGTTGAATAAGAAAAGGTATATAATTTACCTGGTCCATATTTTACCATGGCAAAACCAGCAATCAATGTTATTGGTAGACCAATAATACTAAGTGAAAGTAATGCAGCCGCAACTGAGGATGGAACAATTAAACAATATACACAGAAAAAAACAAATACTGTATTGAATACATCTTTGGCGGTAAATGAAAATAAATAAATAGCTAAATGACGTCTAAATGCTTTTATGTTAAAAGTAGAGAAGTATTCAGCAAATAATTTTTTAAAAGCTGTTAACTTTTCAGCAAAAGTTTTTTTGATAGGCGCTTGTTGTAAGTGAGCTAACATTTCAGCTGTTGGTTCTCTCTCCCATGTAACTTTATAGGAAATAAATACACAAATAGCAAATATTACTGCAAAGAATAATCCATTAATAAAATAGGCATAGGCATTATTTTCACCAAAATAACTAATTAAAATGCCTGGAACAAAGGTCGCTAAAAAAGTACCACAAGCGGACAGGAACATTCTTCCGGTTGATAATTTAGTTCTGTCGTTGTAGTCCTTAGTCATTTCAGATGGAAGTGTTTCCCATGGAATAAGCACTATTGCAGCGACGATTTCAAAAGCCAAATAAGCAGCAAGATAGAACCAAAAATTCATACCAACTATCCATAATAATACATAAAGTAACATCAATGGCGAACCAATTAATAAGAAAAATCGTCTACGACCAAACTTTTGACCCAATTTATATTTATAGAAGTGATCAGTAAAACTGCCCATAAATAGACTGACAATTGCATCAACAATTCTTGCAATAGCAACAATAGACGCTGCTTCTAATGGTGTTAATCCTACAAAAGTTGTGTAAAAAAATAGTAACCATGCACCAATAATTGAGAAAGCACCTCCACCCATGATGTCGGTTAGACCATAACCAATTGCAATAGGAAGGGTTATTTTCCTTTTTTTATTTATTTGTGTATCCATTCTTTATTCCTTAATTTGATAATCAAATCTTTATTTACCTTTTTTAAAGATCTAAGTTGCAAGTTTGCTTCGAACTTAAAATTCGAAATAGGAAAGCGCATTTTTATAGCAAATGCCCGTAACCAGTTTTCCTAGCAATTGATAATCTTCTGGTACTTCTCCGTCTGTAACCCATTTACCAATTAAATTACATAAGATACGGCGGAAATATTCATGACGGGTATAAGAGATGAAACTTCTTGAATCTGTTAACATTCCGACAAAATTCATTAATAATCCATGGTCTGCAAGGGTGGTAAGTTGTCTTAACATTCCTCTTTTAGTATCACTGAACCACCATCCAGCTCCATATTGCATATTGGATTTTACTAATCCTGATTTTTGAAAATTCGCTATTGCCGAGGCAACAATATCATTCACACTAGGATCTAAATTATAGATAATCGTTTTAGGTAATGAATTTAATTCATTCATTTTATTAAATAGTTGATTTAAATTAATTGCTAAATTTTGTTGATCACAAATAGAATCAAATCCAGCATTGATACCAACTTTATTGAGCATGATCATATTGTTGTTACGAACAACACCAAAGTGAATTTGCATAGTCCAATTTCTTTTATGATAAAAACCAGATAATGCAATTAATACTGCTGATTTATATTGTATTTTTTCAACTTTATCCAAAGCAATGTTATTCATCTTTTTCTCAAATAACCTATTTTGTGTTTCAAGATCACTTGGGTAAAATTCAATGCTCATCAATCCATGATCAGATAATCGACAACCCTTTTGATGAAAATATTCAACTCGATTCTCTAAAGCTGTTAAGTAATCACTAAAATTATTGATTTTAACTAATGATTTTTTTTCAAGATGTTGGACAAAAGCAATAAATTTTTCACCCTCACCATCCAATGCTTCATCTGGTCTAAATGTTGGTAGCACTTTAGTTTTAAAATCATGCTGCTTTTTTATGTCATCATGATGTTCTAAGCTATCTAAAGGGGAATCAGTAGTACAAATAACTTCGACATTTGACAAACTGATCAGTCGTTGGGCTGTATAATTTTTTTCTTTTAAAATATGGTTACATTGTTCCCATATTTCATTATAATTTTTGGCATTTAATGATTGAGTAATATCAAAATAGTTAGCTAACTCAAGATGACTCCAATGAAACAAAGGATTACCGATGGTGTTTTCAAGAGTTTCACTCCAGGCTTTAAATTTTTGTAAAGGTGTTGCATTACCTGTAATGAACTCTTCATCAACACCATTGGCTCTCATTGCTCGCCATTTGTAATGATCGCCTGACAACCATAAGTCATAGATTGAATCAAATTTTTTATTTTCAACAATTTCTTTTGGATCCAAGTGACAATGGTAATCAATGATTGGCAAATTTTCGGCAAATTCATGGTATAATTTTTGTGCCGCTTTGCTATTTAATAGAAAATTTTCATGTATTAAAAACATATTTTATTACCTCGTTGTGCATAAATAAAATCTCCTTTGCATATAGATAGTTGTAACACTAGTTCTATATCCAAATAAGAACACACATATCCAATATAGATTTAAAATGACCGATACAATATTTTATGGACACTTTAATACTTCTTTTTTCATCTATTCTGGATGTAATATCTAAAATATTAGATGGTTATATTTTCATAAAAAGTATCGTAACTTGACCTGCTAGTTAACCTGATAAACGAACTTCACGTTCCTCGATTTCTAGTTCATTAGGTTTTTTTACAACGATACTTTTCATATAAGCTCCCTCTACTTACCAATTCCACAACGTGCCATCTTCTAAACGAGCAATTGGCAAATAAGCGGGGTTGTATGGATATTTTGCTGCTAGTTTTTCATCAAAATCGATACCTAAACCTGGTTTGTCACTTGGGTGCATATAACCATCAGTAAAGGTCCAGTTTGGTGAGAAGACTTCTAGCATTTGCTCTGAGTAACCCATAAATTCTTGAACACCAAAGTTAGGTACCCACATATCAAAATGAAGTGCAGCTGCATGACAGATTGGTGATAAATCTGATGGTCCATGAGAGCCTGTTCTAACTTGATAAAGCGACGCAAAATCAGCTATTCGACGCATATGAGTTATACCGCCTGCATGGGTTATTGTGGTTCGGATATAGTCAATAAGCTGTTCTTCAATTAACTGTTTACAGTCCCAAATACTGTTAAATACTTCACCTACGGCAATTGGTGTTACGGTGTGTTGGCGAATTAAACGGAAACATTCTTGATTTTCCGCTGGTGTTGGGTCTTCCATCCAAAATAGGCGATAGTCTTCAACACTTTTACCAAATCGAGCAGCTTCAATCGGTGTTAAACGATGGTGCATGTCATGCAATAAATGTTCGTTAAAACCAAATTTATTTCTCACTGCCTCAAATAATTTTGGTGTGAAATCAAGATATTTATCGGTAGCCCAAAACTGTTCTTCAGGATAGTTACCTCGTGTTGCTGGTTCGTAAGCTAAGTTTTTACCTTTACTTTGACCGTAGGTGGTTTTCATTCCTGGTATGCCACACTGCACTCGAATAGCCTTAAAGCCCATTTCTTTATGTTTAGCATAATCATCTAACGCTTCTTCAATATCTTTACCTGTGGTATGGCAATACACCATTACACCGGTGCGAGAAGCTCCACCTAATAATTGATAAAGTGGCATATTGGCAACTTTACCTTTGATATCCCATAACGCCATATCTATGGCTGATATTGCTGACATCGTCACAGGTCCACGACGCCAATAGGCACCTTTATAGAAATATTGAAAAATATCTTCTATTTGACTGGCATCTCGCCCTATTAATTGTGGGCAAAGATGATCTTTAAGATATGATGCGACGGAAAGCTCACGTCCATTGAGCGTCGCATCACCTACTCCATATACGCCGCTATCTGTCGTTATTTTTAATGTGACAAAATTCCTTCCTGGACTACAAACAAAAACTTCTGCTTTTACAATTTTCATTAAATACCTCGAAAATAAATTGTGTGACAACAAATTAATCGATTAAATACTACCATACAAGTAGATTAGTATATTTTTGTGAGAGAGATCACATTACGAAGAAATATCTCAAAGAAAAAAGGAGCTTTTATAACTCGCTTCACAGAAGTTTAAATAAAAGATGGCATATGTAATGCATTGAAAGTTATTGAAAGAGGAATATCATTTATTTTATATATCATGCAATTTTATACATGATTTTGATCCCCTAAGTTAAATTTTTGCTTAAATTACATTCAAAAACCCCGTTCCTCAAAATTTAAAAAAAAGTTGAGGAACGGGGTTTTTGAAAGCTTATATATAAACTGCTTTATGTGATATCCCTTTTTATAATAGAATCATCTGTCACATTTCGAACCTTCATTTTTTAAAATAATAAGTATTGGATATAATTTTGATTCTTCTGATTGATAACTACGATTCATTTACATTTAATATATATGATTACCTGTGCCGTGCTGGCGCGAAGGTTATGGTCATTAAAAATGATGAAAAATCTATTGATGAATTAAAACGATTGTCGTTTTCTAAAATGGTAATTTCCCCAGGGCCAGGTACGCCAGATAATGCTGGGATATCGTTGTCAGCAATTCAGGCTTTTGAGAATAAATGTCCAATACTTGGTATCTGTTTAGGCCATCAAGCGATTGCTCAATATTTTGGATTCTCGATTATTAAAGCACCTGTACCCATGCATGGAAAAATTGATGAGATCATTCATGATGAAAAGGGATTATTTTCTGGAATTAAAAATCCTCTGTCTGTTGTAAGATATCATTCGTTAATTGTACAAAATTCGTCAAATGAGTCACCTTTAACAATCACTGCTACTAATAAACAAGGGTTGATTATGGGGTTACGTCATAAAACATTACCTATCGAATCAGTACAATTCCACCCTGAAGCGATCAAGACTGAATTTGGTTTAAAAATGATAAGCAATTTTGTTAGTGAGCAATAAGCATGAAAATTTATATCGATTTTGAGGGGCAACGTAAATATTTTTGTGATCCAATAAAGATTATAAAGTCATCTGATTATCACTCAATAAAAAAACATATTGATGAGATAGAAGAGTTTATACAACAAGGTTATTTTGCTTGCGGCTATCTTGCTTATGAAAGCGCCATGGGCTTTAATGAGTCAAATAAGACCAAAATAGTCACAAAGTCAGACCAGGATTTACCTTTACTTTTTTTTGGTATTTTTGAGAGCTATACAACAATAGCTCATACTGAATGCGCATTACCCGAATATTTTGAATTGTCTTGTGATACAAATATTGACGAATATCAGCAGAAAATTAGTTATATTCGATCACAAATTGAATTAGGCAATACTTATCAAACTAACTATACCATTCAATTTAACGCTCCATTTAATGGTGATCCTTTAGATTATTATCATTTTCTACAAAAAAATAATCAGGCAAATTATTGTGCCTATATTGAATTTGAAAAATATCATATTTTATCTATCTCCCCTGAGCTATTTTTTAAATTAGAAGATAGAACCATTACAACTAAACCGATGAAAGGAACAGCAGCACGAGGTTTAAATTCTGACCAAGATAAACAACAAGTGGCGCTGTTGAAGTCAGAAAAAAATCTTGCTGAAAATATGATGATTGTTGATTTACTTCGTAATGATTTAAGCAAAATATCAGTGCCAGGTTCAGTAACCGTTCCACATTTATTTACAGCAGAAAAGTATCCGACTGTCTGGCAACTCACTTCAACTATTCAAGCAACCGTAAAAGAAAATATAAGTTTGTATCAGCTATTTCAAGCGCTGTTCCCGTGTGGTTCAATTACTGGTGCGCCCAAATCAAGTACCATGCAAATCATTAGTGATATTGAAAACTCGGCCCGCGGAGTTTACTGTGGCACAATTGGTTATGTAGAACCTTTAATGAAAAAGGCAGTATTTAATATTCCAATACGAACTTTAACTATACATAATCAACAGTTAAATTATGGTGTTGGTGGTGGCATTACATGGGATTCAACTGCTGATGATGAATATCATGAGATTTTAGCTAAAACAGCCATCTTAAATCGAACGCTAACTATTCCTGAATATATTATTGAAACATTATTGCTTAAAGATGGCGAGTTGATTTTGTTTGATATGCATTTAGATAGGTTGATAAATTCAACGAGTTATTTTGATTTTGAATGTGATATTCAAACAATTAAACAGACATTAACTAATTTAGCAAAAACTCATTCATCAGGAAGATATAAAATTAGGCTTCTGCAACCTAAATATGGCCAAGCAAAAATAAGTCTCGATAAACTTACTCACTCAATGGTGATTGATAAGCTTGATTTTGCACCCAAATGTGTCGATAAGGAAAACGCTTTTCTCTATCATAAAACGACTAATCGACAACACTTTCCTGAATTAGCAGTTGGTCAAGAATATATCAATTATAATCAATATGATGAACTCACTGAGTTTGTTAATGGTAATATTGCGTTGTTGATTAATGAAAAGTGGGTAACACCAACTATGACTTCGGGTTTACTTGCGGGTACTATGCGACAGTATTATTTGGATAATCATCAATTAACCGAGCAAAAGATTGTCAAACAAGATATTTTGCAAGCCGAGAAAATAGCATTTATTAATAGTGTGCGAGGATGGGTTGAAATTAAAGACCAGATATTAGATAAATTAAAAGCACAGTTTTCATGATCTGAAATTAAGAGCAGAGAACATTCCGTCATCATATTGACGGAATGTTTAGTAAGTATTAATAATGTTTAATTGAATTTGCAAAGTCTAATTCTTCATTTTGCCAGCCTTCGGATAAGGCTTTTACCAAAGCATCATAACCATTTGTTGCAAGTGGAACATGACGTTCAATAGCTTTAGTTACGATTTTACCTTTCTTATCTGTCACTACCCAGCGTCCTTTTATGATTGCATCGCCATTATAACCGCCATGGAAACCATCAATAAAAAGTTTAACTGTAAGAGTTGGCGTGGTAATTGATTTAGTTGACACCAAATAATTAGGCAAAATTTGAGTTAAGTCTTGTGACAATCGATCGGCAAGTTGTTGAGGCAGCGTCGATGCCCATAAATGATTAGTTGCTGTGACATATTTTATATCCTGTGTTTGCAGGACAATACCGGGTTTATTTAAGAAACTAGCTACCTCAATGGACTCAATCCAAATAAAATGATCTGTAGTTTGTGTCATTCTTGAGCCAGTCAAATTACTAGTTAATTGAAAATAACTTTTACTCGGTGCATTTGATGAACAACCAATTATAGTTCCTAATAATGTCACCAATATCGTAACTTTTAGCGTTCGAATTAATTTAACCATTATTTCTTACCTCTGGCTTTGGGTTCTTGGTCTTTTTTATTTGGCGCTGAGAAAATCAATGCATTACTTTTATTATTTAATGTGTTAAGTAAAGGGGTCAGCTCGTCCATCATTAGTTGAATTTTCTGTAAACTTTCGATCATTTGCGTGTTAAGTTCAGATCCCGGTTGCAACCCTTTCATGGTCTCGTGTAATGAACGAATTGCCTTTTGTAAATCCTTCGGCATAGCTTGCATCTCTTTACTCGCCATAATTTGATTTAATGAATTCATTAGTTTTTCACTTGATTCTAATGATTTATTAAATTGTGTCATCGTGTTATTCAACGGTAAACTGTTAAAGTTGTCGAGTAATTGCAATATTTTTGCTTGAATTTGAGCAAATCCTGTTGATGTTGTTTCGATAGTATCGTAACCATATTGGTTAGCTAATTTTATATTGTATTTATTTTTTAAATCAGGATAAAAATCTAGATCAATATAAAGCGCACCAGTAAACATATTGGACGTTTTTAATGATGCTCTTAGTCCATTTTTTTGTTCATCTTTTATCAAAGCTGCTATATCGATCTTATCATCAACTAATTCTGATAGACGATCAGGCTCTATTCTGATTAATACTGGTACTTTTTGGTTGAGAATTGATCTTTCTTTTAACATTTCTGTGGTATAAAACGGTACTTTACTCACTGTACCCAATCTTATACCATGATATTCCACTGGCGCACCTTCGGTTAATCCCGATATGGAATCAGTAATCATAATTAGAAATTCTTTATATTCAGTGTACTGTGAATCTTGAATCGATTTTCTATCTTCATATAATTTATAGACATCATGTTGCTTCGCCGGTTCACCTAGTTTTGCACCATCTGGTAAATCAAAGCTGATTCCACCAGACATTAGAACATCTAACGAAGGAACTTCAAGACTTGCTCCACGTGAAGATAGCGATAAATTGATTCCGCCCTCTTTCCAAAAGCGTACATTTTCGGTAACTAATGCATCATAAGGTTTGGTTATAAAAATTTGATATTTCATTTTACGAGCATCGACATCAAATAAGGATGTTTCAACATTACCGACTTGATAACCACGGAACATCACTTTTGCACCACGAGGTACTACACCACTTTGATCACTTTCTAAATTTAAGCGAATTCCTTTTATACTTGGATCAGATAACGGTGGTGTATCAGATAGAATAAATGGGTTATTTTTGAAACTATGCGTATCGTTGCCTGAGACCAGTTCAATATATACACCAGATAAAATAGTGCCAAGTCCTGTCACACCATCACGGCCAATTTCAGGTTTAACTACCCAAAAAATTGAGTCATTTTTTAACAATGGCTCCATATCATTATAAATTCGACCTTTTACGACGACTTTCTTGTAGTCATCAGATAATGTCACTTCATCAACTATACCAACATCAACGCTACGATTTTTGATTACAGTCTTACCTGCAACAATGCCATTTGCATCATTGGCTAATAAGGTAAAAGATGTGCCTCTATCAGCAAAGTGGGCATAGATAATCCATAATCCAACAACGGCGGTTACTATGGGAATAATCCATATTGCAGAAATTGCTCGGATTTTAATTATTTTTGCTAATTTTTTTGAGGTTGCCATATTATTCCTATTATTCTATTTTCGATTTCGATCCCAAAGTAAGCGTGGATCAAATTTTTGGGATGCAATCATAGTAATGATGACGACGGTTGCGAAAAAAGTAACACCAATATCAGGATAAACTCCCATCATTTGTTGGTTTCTAACTAAAGAACAAACTACAGAAACAACAAAGATATCTATCATTGACCATTTACCAATAAATTCTACCGCATTATATAATTTCTTCATTTTTAAGCAATTATGTTTATTTTTATCTTTCACGGCTAAAGCAAAATAACATAACCAGCTGAGTGAAATAATCTTTAAAATTGGAATAACCACGCTTGCGGAAAAGATAACTAATGCCACTGGTACATCCCCTGACTGCCACATATAGATAACACCATCCATAATAGTTGAGGTCGACGCTGAACCAAATACAACTGTGATCATAATTCCGAATAAATTAGCGGGAATATAAATTATTAATGAAGTTACCAATAATGCAATTGTCCATTGTATTTTATCTCGCCCTCTTACTTGGCTTTTTTGTTTACATCTTGGGCATTTGGCATACTCAACAGGGACGATTGCATGGCAACATTGACACAATTTTATATTTTGAGAAATTCCCGTTTCACCAACTTCTAATGCTTTTATTGAAAAATCACTTCGATGAATTTCATTCCAGATTTTACCCGGAGTGAAGATAACTAAAGCTTTAATATAAAAGAATACGAATAAACAAAATGCCCAAAATGTGCTAGTTACACCAATATTGCCATAACTCATTAATTTAACGAAACTAACTAATATGCCAGTTAAAAATATTTCAGGCATACACCAATGTTGGAATTTTTCATAAACAATAAGTAAATCTCTTTTCCGATATTTGGTTAAATTAATATTTGAACAAAGTAAGGCAATAATTGATAAATTGTGTAATGGAAAGACTAATACGAAAAAAATAAATAATGCTGAAATATAACTATATTTATCAATAAAAAGTATTCTTGGAATGTCCAGCACACTTACGCCATTGACATTACCAACTAAATTGATATCAATAAAAACAAAACCACAAGCAACAATGAGCATAATTAGAGAGCAAATTGCATACATTGCCGCTCTAAACTTCATATTGACATTGTTTTTAAATAATATTGTATTACATCGTGGACAAACAGCTTTGTGGCCAACTGCAACATCAGCTAATTCGATGACCAAATCACAATGAGAACACAATACATAGTCTTGACTATCAGTGGTCATTTTTTTCCTTTATTTATATTTTAAGCTATAAAGATGTTTTTGATTAGCATAACATTTAGGTATAAAAATCTTCAATGATTATAATATGTTGAGGCAATTAATTTAATACATCAATAACGACTAAAATTTATTTCTATCATCATACCAAATGGTCTTTTTTTATGAAAGTATTACCTAATTAAATTACCTTAATTTGATTATTCTCATTTTTTAAAAGCTCTATTTTTTAGTCGCCTTTTTAAATAATTCAATATCTTTTTCAGCACTAGATCATAAACAAATTCTGCAAAAAATTAATAAATTTTGTGACCAATTTCACAGAGTTAACTAATTTATGAATGTTTATAAAAAAAACTTGATACTGTATAACAATACAGTATAATGTACCCCAATATCCTTACTTATTGGAATTTTATTATATGAATGAAAACAAACAACGTGCACTTTCTGCAGCATTAAGCCAAATCGAGAAACAATTTGGTAAAGGTTCAATAATGCGTTTAGGTGATACTCAGACACTAGACGTAGATGCGGTTTCAACAGGTTCTTTAGGGTTAGATATTGCATTAGGTATCGGCGGCTTGCCAATGGGAAGAATTGTTGAAATTTTTGGGCCGGAGTCATCAGGGAAAACAACATTAACATTATCTGTTATTGCTCAAGCACAAAAAGAAGGTAAAACCTGTGCATTTATCGATGCTGAACATGCTTTAGATCCTATCTATGCAGCTAAGTTAGGTGTTCAAGTCGATGATTTATTAGTTTCTCAACCTGATACAGGAGAGCAAGCTCTTGAAATTTGTGATGCATTAGTTCGCTCTGGTGCAGTTGATGTGATTATTGTGGACTCGGTTGCAGCATTAACACCAAAAGCAGAAATTGAAGGTGAAATGGGCGATTCTCACATGGGGTTACAAGCACGCTTAATGTCTCAAGCATTACGTAAATTAACCGCTAATATCAAAAATGCAAATTGTCTTGTCGTTTTCATTAACCAAATTCGTATGAAAATTGGTGTAATGTTTGGAAATCCAGAAACAACTACCGGTGGTAATGCCTTAAAATTCTATGCATCTGTTCGTTTAGATATCCGTCGTACTGGTGCGGTAAAAGAAGGCGAAGATGTTATTGGTAGTGATACGCGTGTAAAAGTAGTTAAAAATAAAGTAGCTGCACCGTTTAGACAAGCTGAATTCCAAATCCTTTATGGATGTGGTATCTCTAAAGAAGGTGAATTGATTGATTTAGGTGTTAAACATAAATTAGTCGATAAGGCTGGAGCTTGGTATAGCTACAACGGTGAGAAAGTAGGTCAAGGTAAAGCAAATTCAATTAAGTTTTTACAAGAACATCCTGAAATTGCCAAAGAACTTGAAACTAAATTACGCGATTTATTGTTAAACAGTCCTGCTGTTTTCTCTGCTGATGATGAAGACGTTTCGGCAGATGATGAAAGCTTTGAGTAATGGAAAAAAAACTCAATAAATTAATCTTAAATAAAGCTGTGCAATTACTTGCACAGCGTGATCACTCATCATGCGAACTTAGCCGAAAATTAACATTATTTTTTAGCAAAAAAATTACTTGCTCAAAAGATGATTATCCAGAACAACTAAATAAGTTAAAAACAGAAATAGAACATGTAATTGCACACTGTACTAATCAACATTGGATGGATGATAAGCAGTATATTGAAAAGTATATCTTTATGCGTGCTCATAAAGGTTATGGAAAATATAAAATAAGCTTGGAATTAAAACAGCGAGGTTTGCCATCAGATCTTAGTAGAGAGCTATTACTTTTAGCTGATATTGATTGGTCAAAAATTGCATGTCATCAATTATTAAAAAAGTTCAAACTTATCGAACCAAAAAATAATCAACAAAAACAAAAAGTAATACAATTTTTAAAGGCCCGAGGATTTACACAACTTGATATAAAAACTGCGTATAGTTTGTTGACTTAAATTATTATAGTCCCTACAATATTACTTAGATAATACCCATTACGTAAAAAGCTCTCAAGATCTTTTAATTTTATTCCTTATTACTTATTAATAGTAACTAGATCAATCGTTGTACTAAGAATATTTACTTTTCAACTTAAGTTGTAACGGGTATATTACTATGTCTAAAAATTTATCGTTTAATATGGAAGCATAAATGAAAAGCACTGCAGAAATTCGTCAAAGTTTTCTTGACTTTTTCCATAGCAAAGGACACGAAATCGTTGCAAGTAGTTCCCTTGTTCCACACAATGACCCAACACTTTTATTTACAAATGCGGGAATGAATCAGTTTAAAGATGTTTTTCTTGGTATTGATAAACGACCTTATACCAGAGCAACAACATCTCAACGTTGTGTACGAGCAGGCGGAAAACATAATGACCTTGACAACGTAGGTTATACTGCTAGGCATCATACTTTTTTTGAAATGCTTGGGAATTTCAGTTTTGGCGATTATTTTAAACGTGATGCGATTCATTTTGCTTGGGAACTACTAACCAGTGAAAAATGGTTTAATCTTCCAAAAGAAAGATTGACGGTTACTGTTTATGCAACTGATGATGAAGCATTTGCTATTTGGGAAAATGAAATCGGTATTCCTAAAGAGCGTATCATCCGCATAGGCGATAATAAAGGTGCACCATATGCATCCGATAACTTTTGGCAAATGGGTGATACAGGACCTTGTGGGCCTTGTACAGAAATTTTTTATGATCATGGTGATCATATATGGGGTGGACCACCTGGAAGTGCTGAAGAAGATGGTGACAGATTTATTGAAATTTGGAATCTCGTCTTTATGCAATTTAACCGCCTTGCTGACGGTACTATGGAACCTTTGCCTAAACCATCAGTTGATACTGGTATGGGGCTTGAACGAATAGCAGCTGTGTTACAACATGTCAATTCAAATTATGATATTGATCTGTTTAAAACATTAATAAAAGCTGCTGCTGAAATCATTCAAGTTAAAGATTTAGAAAGTAAATCATTAAGAGTAATTGCAGATCATATACGTTCTTGCGCCTTTTTAGTTTCTGATGGAGTCCTACCTTCAAATGAAGGGCGTGGTTATGTATTACGTCGAATTATTCGCCGAGCAGTACGCCATGGACATATGTTAGGTGCTAAAGATATTTTCTTCTATAAGCTAGTTAAACCATTAATTGACGTAATGGGAAATGCTGCTAATGAATTAGCAACTAATCAAAAGATAGTTGAAAATACACTTAAAACTGAAGAAGAGCAGTTCTTAAAAACATTAGAACGGGGTTTATTCTTACTAGACCAAGAGTTAGGTAAGATTACTAACAATGTATTACCTGGCGATATTGCTTTTAAACTCTATGATACTTATGGTTTTCCATTAGATTTAACCGCTGACGTTTGTCGCGAGAAGAATATCACTATTGATGAAAATGGCTTTAATCAATGCATGGAAGAACAACGTAAACGAGCTCGTGAATCTAGTTCATTCAGCGTTGATTATAGCAATATGATTAAGCTTGATGATAAGACAGAGTTTTTAGGTTATCAATCTAGCGAAGCTTCAGGAAAAGTGATTGCAATCTTCCAAAATGGAAACAAAGTTGAAACAATAAATGCCGGTGATCAAGCTGTTGTCATATTAGATAAAACACCATTTTATGGTGAATCTGGTGGTCAAGTTGGCGATAAAGGTGTATTAACCGCTGCCGATTTAGTATTTAACGTTTCAGACAGCCAGAAATATGGTAAAAGCATTGGTCATATAGGTAAGGTCACCAAAGGATCATTGAAAGTTGGTGATATAGTAACAGCTGCAATCGATGTAGAGATACGTGAACGCATTCGTCGTAATCATTCTGCAACACATTTATTACAAGCCGCGTTACAACGTATTTTAGGAAGTCATGTACATCAAAAAGGATCATTAGTTAACGATAGCTATCTTCGGTTTGATTTCTCACATAATCAACCGATTACATCAGAACAAATTGAAGAAATTGAAAATTTAGTTAATCAACAAATTCGACGTAATTTACCAGTAGACATAGAACTCATGCCTATTGATCAGGCTAAAAATAAAGGTGCTATGGCGCTATTTGGTGAAAAATACGAAGATATTGTAAGAGTATTAACTATGGGAGATTTCTCCATTGAGCTTTGCGGTGGAACACATGTTGATAGAACTGGAGATATAGGACTATTTAAAATTATTTCTGAGTCAAGTATTGCATCAGGAGTACGTCGTATTGAAGCTACTTCAGGTCAAAATGCGATGGAATATATACACCATGAATCCAATTTGCTAAATCAAATTGGACAATTGGTTAAAAGTGATAAATCTGCTGTTTTATCACGAATTGAGCAACTGCTCGATCAAACCAAAACACTTGAAAAAGCAATAGAGCAGTTAAAAGCCCAACAAGCTAGCCAACAAAGTGGGCAATTGCTTAATCAATGTGTGGAAATCAATAATAAAAACTTACTAATTGCTAAGGTTGATAACGTCGAGGCAAAAATGTTACGTACCATGATTGATGATCTCAAAAATCAATTAAAAACTGGCGTAATTATTTTAGCTGCTGTCAATGATGGCAAAATCAATTTAGCTGCTGGTGTAACCAATGATTTATTAAACATTGTTAAAGCTGGCGAATTAGTTTCTCAATTAGCATTAAAAGTAGGTGGTAAAGGCGGTGGGCGGCCTGATTTCGCCCAAGCAGGTGGAATGGATCTTTCGGCGTTACCAGAAGCGTTATCTTCTGTAAAAAAGGAAATCAGTAATAAATTACAAGCAAGTTAGCCGGAAGTACTCCAGTGTTGTTAATTAGACATTAGTGTATTTCTGTAAAATTACGTCTTTCTATCTCTTCGATAGTAGGCTGACGAAGCTATATCTTAAAATTGTTTGGATATATACTTAACTGATATTAGGAGATCTAATGTTAATTTTAACTAGGAGAGTAGGTGAAACACTTATCATTGGTGACGATGTTGTTATTACCGTCTTGGGCGTGAAAGGTAATCAGGTCAGAGTCGGTATTAACGCACCTAAAGAAGTTTCTATTCATAGAGAAGAAATCTACAACCGTATTCATCAATCACAAGACAAAGTTGATGAATTAGTTCAACCCAAAGAGTAATATTGGGCACTAAATAAACAACCAGCACGTGTTCGCAAAAAAATGTTTGACTTATTTTTTGTAGAACGTAATATGTGCGCCACACATTATGATTTTGTTGTTCAAGCAGAGTCATAATGTTTTGGTGAGATGGCCGAGAGGCTGAAGGCGCTCCCCTGCTAAGGGAGTATGCGGTCAAAAGCTGCATCGAGGGTTCGAATCCCTCTCTCACCGCCATTTTAAAAATTAAAATATGCATCCGTAGCTCAGCTGGATAGAGTACCCGGCTACGAACCGGGCGGTCAGGGGTTCGAATCCCTTCGGATGCACCATTTTAAAATCTAATACGCATCCGTAGCTCAGCTGGATAGAGTACCCGGCTACGAACCGGGCGGTCAGGGGTTCGAATCCCTTCGGATGCACCATTTTTTACGAACTTACAAGCATCCGTAGCTCAGCTGGATAGAGCACTCGGCTTCGAACCGAGCGGTCAGGGGTTCGAATCCCTTCGGGTGCGCCATTTAAGCATCCTAAAAACCTTCTTCGATTTATAATGCCAATTAAACGTTATATTGAATATCATAAAAGGTTATACTCATTAACAATGTTATTTACTTTTAGCTTATTAGGACTACAAACTATTTTAAAAACGTTGAATGCTACAAATCACTATACAAAGCTTTTTCTGTTTTCCCTTAAATATTACCCTACCCGCTCTTAAAAAGCTTCGTACAAGCTTAAATTTTAAATTGGCAATAATAAAATTAAAGTACATCGACTTAGAAAAAATAAAGTTATAAAAAGAACATCAAGGACAACCGAAAAATAATTACTTAAAAGCTTTGTTTATACTTTCAATGATAAAATTAAAGAATTAAATATTAAGAAGCCTATATTGAATGTTTGATATGAAATGCAATGCGTTTATTGCAGAAACAATTGGGTATTTATTAGAACACAATCTTTTATTCATAATAAGCTGACAGCTTTTAATTCACCATAACATTATTCTTTATTTATGAGATTAATGGTTAGCTGATAATAATATACTGCCAATTACGAAAAAGAATAAAAACCATAATACAAGGGTAATGATTCCACAAACGATTCCTGCTGTTGCAAAACCAGAACCACTTTTGTTATTAGTTTTTATATCACTTTTAGCAACTGCACTTAATACTATAGCTACAATAGCTAATACAATGCTTATAAGGCCTATTGGGATTAGTGATATAATTCCGCAAACCATCCCTGCTATAGCTAAACCACTTATTACTTTATATTGCTGTTGATCCACTTATTTTTTGCTCCGTAAAGATTTCGAAAAGTTAAACAAATTGTGATTAAGTATAATATTATCGGTTTAGCAGATCAATCTAAGACAGATTCCACTTTACCAATGGCAAATCATAATAATTTATTCCATTAAATATCTTAATAAGATTTATATCAGCAAAATATACATATAATCTTAAATAAATGGTTTGTACGTTGATTTACAACTATGAAATACAGAAAAATAGACTTCAACTCAAAATACAGCATTGGTATTATAAAATTTACTAAAAAATGATTGTTAATAACTTGTATTTGTTTTTCCTTTTATGAATAATAGTTAAGTTAAAATATTCAACAGTATTAGCAAATAAAATAATAGATAAAATTTGTATATGTATAAAATCAGCGTATATAAAAAATAATTATTTTTATCCTATTGAACTACTTTGATTTATGGCTATCAGTTAGATTTTTTCGGGTTTACCACTTCGGTTGAAACCCGATATAATTCTAGTATACTAAGCTCACAAATTTCATATGTGTTATTCATCATATTTTTTGTTAACTCAAACAGAAAATTAAATAGATAACATTAATAAACGATAATGGACTTTTTTATGTTGGACCCAAATTTACTTCGAAACGAATTAGATCTTGTTGCTAGCAAATTAGCACGTCGTGGTTTTAAATTAGATGTTGAAACCATTCGACAATTAGAAGAAAAGCGCAAAATATTACAAGTTGAAACTGAAAATTTACAAGCACAGCGTAATGCCCGCTCTAAAGCTATTGGGGAAGCTAAAGCACGTGGTGAAGATATTTCAGTTGTACGAGAAGAAGTAAACCAATTAGGCGAAAAGCTTAACAGCGCTAAAGCAGAGCTTGATATCCTTTTAAACCAAATTAAAGATATTGCATCCAACATTCCAAATATTCCTGATGACTCTGTACCCGATGGTAAAGATGAAAGCGATAATGTTGAGGTATCTCGTTTTGGTACACCAAGGACTTTTGATTTTCCAATCCAAGACCATGTCGCTTTAGGTGAACGTTTTGGTGGCCTTGATTTTGCTGCTGGGGTAAAACTTACTGGTGCACGTTTTGTGGTAATGAAATCACAATTAGCCCGTTTACATCGAGCGATTACTCAATTTATGTTAGATCTGCATACTGAACAACATGGCTATGCTGAAATCTATGTTCCATATCTTGTTAATCATGCTACCTTATTTGGCACAGGTCAATTACCTAAATTTGCAGGTGATCTTTTCCATACTAAACCTCTCGATGAAGAAGCTGAAAGCAGTAACTATGCATTAATTCCAACGGCAGAAGTGCCGGTAACTAACTTAGTGCGTGATGAGATACTTGATGAAAGCCAGCTTCCGATGAAAATGACTGCTCATACACCTTGTTTCCGTTCTGAAGCAGGCTCTTATGGCAAAGATACCCGTGGCTTAATTCGTATGCATCAGTTTGATAAAGTCGAACTTGTGCAAATTGTTAAACCGGAAGAATCTATGAAAGCTTTAGAAGAGCTGACAGCACATGCGGAAAAGGTTTTACAGCTACTTGAATTGCCATACCGTAAAATCGTATTGTGTACCGGCGATATGGGCTTTGGTTCATGCAAAACTTACGATCTTGAAGTTTGGGTACCGGCTCAAAACACTTATCGAGAAATCTCGTCTTGTTCTAATATGTGGGATTTCCAAGCTCGCCGAATGCAAGCTCGATATCGTAATAAAGCGGATAACAAAACCTATTTAGTCCATACCTTAAATGGCTCAGGATTAGCTGTTGGACGCACATTAGTGGCAATCATGGAAAACTACCAACAGGCAGACGGAAGCATTAAAGTGCCTTCTGTTTTAGTGCCATATATGAATGGTGTTGAAGTAATCGGTTAACCATGTACTAAAAGTTTGCTTACTTCATTTTTAGCGCTATTAATTAGCGCTATTTTTTTATTAAAGGTGGAAAAATGATTAAAGGTGTTGTTCTTTCAATACTCGCATCATGCCTTTTTGGCTTACTTTACTACTATCCGGTTTTACTACAGCCTCTTCCTGTGGTTGACATCTTTTGCTGGCGTTTATTAACCTCGTTTCCAGCCATAGTGGTGTTAGTCTTTATAGAACACCAGTGGTCCGCAATTAGGGATTTATTTAAGCGCATTAGAGAGCAACCGATGATTTTAGTCGGATTGATCTTTTCCTCCCTATTGTTAACTATTCAGATGTTAATTTTCATTTGGGCACCGCTTAATGGGCATGGCTTATCGGCTTCTTTAGGTTATTTCTTATTACCATTAACCATGGTGATTTCAGGTCAAATTTTTTACAAGGAAAAACTCAGCTTTTTGCAAAAGATTGCCGTTTGCCTTGCTGCTATCGGCGTAGCCGTTGAAATCTATACCACAGGCGCATTTTCGTGGGAAACAGCAGTGGTTGCATTGGGTTACCCCATTTACTTTATTACACGTCGTAAATTGCAAATAGAGGGGATTTGTGGCACCTTTTCCGACTTCTTTTTTATATTTATTGGTTGCGTGATTTATTTCGCCTTTAATTACCCATTTAGCCAGATTGTGAGTGATATTACGCACTTTCACATTTTTATCCCAATGCTAGGGATCATTACTGCTATCGCCTTTGCTATGTACTTTTTAGCTAGACGACTATTACCTTTGGGATTATTTGGTTTGCTTGGATATGTTGAACCCGTTTTATTAACGCTTGTATCAGTTCTATTTTTACATGAATCGATCTCGGCACAACATATTATCTCTTACAGCTTTATTTGGTTGTCAGTATGTGTACTTGCGCTGGAGGGAACGATTTTTGTTTTGCGAGCAATAAAGCGTAAAAGAATTAGATAAAAAAGGATAGCAACTAAAAAGGTACCCTAGCTGGTACCTTTTTTATTATCATGTTATTTACTAAATGTAACCGATTGACCATAACTTTCTATGATCTGTTGTATTCTGTCTAAGGTTTCTCGCGGTGGCGCCTCTACCCCTTCTAACTGATATTTATCTCCGAACGTATCCCATTTGTAAGCGCCCATCTTATGATAGGGTAATAACTCTACTCGCTCAATATTCTCCATACCTTGAATAAATTGCCCTAAAAGATGTGCGGAATTATCATCATCAGTCCACCCCGGTACAACCACATATCGTATCCAGGTTCTCTTATTAATTTTTTGTAGATATTTAGCAAACTCGAGCACACGCTTATTAGGTACGCCAACTAGTTTTTGATGTATTTCATCATTGATTTGTTTGAGATCTAACATGACTAAGTCTGTCACTTCCATAAGTGCTTCAACTGTGTGATCTAACTGTCTTGCATAACCATTGGTATCTAAGCATGTGTGAATACCTTCTTGATGACAAGCTTTGAACCATTCAGTAATAAACTCAGATTGTAGTGTCGCTTCACCGCCAGAAGCGGTTACGCCCCCGCCATTAGGCATAATAAAACTTTTGTAAGTAACGATCTCTTTCATCAGTTCATCAACAGTGACTTCACGGCCTGCTTTTAAATCCCAAGTATCTCGGTTGTGGCAGTACAAGCAACGCATCAAGCAACCCTGAAAAAAAACAATGAAACGTATACCTGGCCCATCTACGGTACCAAACGACTCATAAGAGTGGATGCGACCTTTGATTGGTTGCTTTGTTGTCATAATAATATTTTGTTCCATAAAAATTCTCTAGTGCTTGCTCATATTACTTTTTTATTGTTTAAGATATTTTAACTCATATGATACTTTCTTACACCAATTGTATTAATTGGATAATCGCTTATTAAATTAATGATGAGAATAACAGTTGAAAAACATTCTTTTTAAGAATATTGATATGGAATCAATAAATCTTAATCTTATTCTGATAAAAAAATAGCGCCTCAAGTAGGCGCCATTTTAAGTTAGTATCAGTTAACTAAATTACATTGATTGTGTGAAAGTACGTGTAATAACGTCTTTTTGTTGTTCTTTAGTTAGTGAGTTGAAACGTACTGCATATCCAGAAACACGAATAGTTAATTGTGGATATTTTTCAGGGTGTTCCATCGCATCTAATAATGTTTCACGATTTAATACGTTAACATTTAAATGTTGACCACCTTCAATAGTAGCTTCGTGATGGAAGTAACCATCCATTAAACCAGCTAAGTTACGTTTACGAACATCATCATCTTTACCTAATGCATTAGGAACGATTGAGAAAGTATATGAAATACCATCTTTCGCATAAGCAAATGGTAGTTTAGCAACAGATGTTAATGAAGCAACCGCACCTTTTTGGTCACGTCCGTGCATTGGGTTAGCACCTGGTCCAAATGGCGCACCAGCACGACGACCGTCTGGAGTGTTACCTGTTTTCTTACCATATACAACGTTTGAAGTAATGGTTAATACAGATTGTGTAGGAATCGCATTACGATAAGTTTTAAGTTTTTGAATTTTCTTCATGAAACGTTCAACTAAATCAACTGCAATATCATCTACACGTGGATCGTTGTTACCGAATTGTGGATATTCACCTTCGATTTCAAAGTCCACTGCTAAACCATCTTCATCACGAATAGTTTTTACTTTTGCATATTTGATAGCTGATAATGAGTCAGCAGCAACAGATAGACCTGCAATACCACATGCCATTGTACGAATAATGTCACGATCATGTAGTGCCATTAATGATGCTTCGTAGCTGTATTTGTCATGCATATAGTGAATTGCATTTAGTGCAGTTACGTATTGTTTTGCTAACCAATCCATAAAGTGATCTAAACGAGCAAATACTTTGTCAAAATCAAGGTATTCGTCAGTGATTGGATCTTCTTTTGGTCCAACTTGCATTTTAAGTTTTTCATCCACACCGCCATTGATTGCGTATAGAAGAGTTTTAGCAAGGTTGGCACGCGCACCGAAGAATTGCATTTGTTTACCAACGATCATCGGGCTTACACAACATGCGATTGCATAGTCATCGTTATTGAAGTCAGGACGCATTAAATCATCATTTTCATATTGTAATGATGAGGTATCAATAGATACTTTAGATGCAAACTCTTTGAATCCACTTGGTAACTGTTCTGACCAAAGAATAGTCATGTTAGGCTCAGGTGATGGACCCATTGTATATAGTGTGTTTAAGAAACGGAATGAAGTTTTAGTAACTAAAGTACGTCCGTCAACACCCATACCTGCGATTGATTCAGTTGCCCAAATTGGGTCACCAGAGAATAATTCATCATATTCAGGCGTACGTAAGAAACGAACCATACGTAATTTCATAACGAAATGGTCAACAATTTCTTGAGCGTCTTTTTCAGTAATTAAACCTGCTTCAAGATCACGTTGGAAGTAAATATCAAAGAATGTAGAAGTACGACCAAGAGACATTGCCGCACCATTTTGAGATTTAACTGCAGCTAAGTAACCGAAATATGTCCATTGCACTGCTTCTTGAGCTGTTTTAGCTGGTCCAGAGATGTCGTAGCCATATTTAGCTGCCATTTCTTTGATTTGACCAAGAGCACGATGTTGTTCAGCGATTTCTTCACGACGTTGCATAGTCATTGCTAAATCAACACCATTTTCAAAATCAGCTTGTAATGAATTGAATTGAGCAAATTTATCTTGCATTAAGAAGTCGATACCGTAAAGTGCAACACGACGGTAATCACCAATGATACGACCACGGCCATAAGCATCAGGAAGACCAGTGATAACACCTGATTTACGACAACGAAGAATATCAGGAGTGTAAATATCGAAAACACCTTGGTTATGAGTTTTACGATACTCAGTAAAGATTTTTTTGACTAAAGGATCAAGAGTTCGGTTGTATGCTTTACATGAGTTCTCGATCATTTTGATACCACCAAACGGGATAATCGCACGTTTTAATGGTTTTTCAGTTTGTAAACCAACAATCTTCTCTAAATCTTTTTCGATATAACCTGCATCATGAGCAGTAATAGTAGAGATTACACTTGTATCAAAATCTACAGGAGCATGAGTAGCATTTTCAATTTTAATGCCTTCCATGACTTTATCCCATAATTTAGTTGTAGCATCTGTTGCGCCAGCTAAAAAAGATTCATCACCTTCATATGGTGTGTAATTTTTTTGAATGAAATCGCGAACATTGACATTACTTTGCCAATCACCCTCTTTAAATCCTTTCCAAGCCGTTGCTTGTACTTCGTTTAAATTACTCATAGTTATTAACCTCAGGTTTACAAAAATATCTATCTACTCTTACATAAGGGTAAATATTATAAAATCAATGTGGCTTACGAAGATGTAAAGCCCAATTAGGGATAGCGACTAACAAGCCTCCTAAAATATTCCCGATAGTAACAGGAATTAAATTATTTACAATAAAATGCTCAACGGTTAATGCCTTAAATGAATCAGGAGATATTCCAACAGTAGTCCAAAACTCAGGTGATGCAAAATTATTAATTACAATTCCCATAGGAATCATAAACATATTTGCAATACTATGTTCAAAACCACTTGCAACAAACATTGCTACAGGTAATACCATAATTAGCATTTTATCAAGTAGACTGCGACCAGCATAACTCATCCAAGCAGCTAAGCAAACCATTAAATTAGCTAATAAACCAAGAAATACAGCTTCGATGAAAGTATGATGTAATTTATGATCTGCGGTTTGTAATACATTCAATCCCCACAAACCATTGGCTACCATATATTGCCCAGAAAACCAAATAATTCCTACAAATAGTATAGCACCGATAAAGTTACCAATATAGACCAAAATCCAATTACGGAACATTTTTATCCAACTAATTTTATGTGTCATTTTAGGTAAAATGGTTAAAATAGTTGAAGTAAAAAGATCTGTTCCACAACATACAACAAGCATCAAACCTAACGAGAAGCAGATACCGCCAACTAATTTAGCCAAGCCAAAAGCAACGGTTGAAGTCCCTGTTGTAGCAGTAATATAGAAAACGAATGCGATAGAGATAAAAACACCAGCAAGGATAGCTGATACTATAGTACTAGTAGGGTTTTTATTTACTTTATAGTTGCCAAGTTCCTCGGCGATTTGGGTCATTTGCGCGGGAGAAAACGAGTCCACAAGCTTATCATTACTCAAGTTGACATCCTCAAAAAAACTATGCTTTTATGAGGCGCATAGTATACTACTAATTTAAGTCAGATCATCAATTTTTTAGTTAAAAAAAAACATTTTTTTTAACCAATTGTTTTTTTAGTTACTTTTCAATGTTTTTTTTCTGCACTTAAATAGTTAATATTTAAAGATAAACAATTATAAATCAATGTAATTATCAGTTAGAAATAAAAAATTCCGCCCTTTTCCTAATAAATCAGAAAAGGACGGAAATTAAGGTGGTTTAAAATTTGGATCTTACGATCCAAATTCATTTGTTATTGACTCTTTTCCTCTGAAACTGTGAAGTCAACTTTACTTGGTAAGCCTGGTGATACTCTCACTACTTTAGGATTACGCCCAATTACTTCATAGCCTTTCGGTAGTGATCTTGTATCTAATTTAAGAACAAAATTCGCACCTCGTTCCCAACGTCCACCAGATACACCGACTATGTGATAACGACCACTAGCATCAGTTGTAATAATTTCACCACGTACAGTAACTAGTTTTACACCACCTAAGCCTTCTTCACCTTCGTCCTGAACACCATTACCATTTTTATCAACATACACTTTTCCGAAGATTAGTGCATCATCAAATAATGGATCAGCAGTAACAGTTACTGTTGCCTGAGAAGTATTAGATACAACTTTTCCATTTATTGAATTAACTGCTACAGCTGTATTAGTGTATTCACCTTGAGTGACACCAGCACCAACAACAAGCATATAGGTAAAGGTTAATTCACCTTTTGGTTTTAATTGAATAAGTTGTGAATTTACTGTTCTTCCTCCAGTAGGATCTTCAACTTTTTTACCATTAAGGCGAGTGGAGCCTTTAACAAATTTAAAGCCTGCTGGTAAAACGTCTTTGATCTTAATAGTTGAAACGCGTGAACTATTATTCGTTATTTTAATAGAGTAAGGAACAATATCACCAACCGTTACCTTATCTTTTAATGCAATTTTAGCAATAGTTATATCAGCATCTGAACTACGATAACCTAATAAAATTCCATATGCTAAATTACTTGTTCCATCATTTACCATAACTGGTACAGTATGTTCACCACCTACACCATTAAAGTTTATTGTAGCCGGTGGGTTAGAGAGATTAATTAAATCATGCTCTACTAAATTACCACTAGCATCTCTATACTTATCAAATGATGGTATTAGATCATATAAAGGATTACCTCGACCTACACTAACAGTTCCATCATTATAATCGCCATAAAGAACACGGATAAAGTAACGTGCGCTTGTACTACGAGTAGTATCACTGATTAGATTACGGAAATTAAATTTACCATTGTCATTGCTGGTCGAAACAATTGGACGACCATTTCTATCCATTATATGGTTTTTATTACCATCTAATAAGTAAACTTTAACTCCAGATAAACCTTTATAACCAGATACTCCAGTTAAACCAGCACCTTGATTATCATCTAGAACTTTACCTTCGATAATACCACCATTGATATAACCAAAGTTTTGATCAGATAACTTACCTGTAATATTTATGACGGCAATATTCGCAGTTTGCGGTAATTTTAATTCACCACTTGCATTATGATGGGCATCATCAGGGTCAAAGCTAGCTTTTAGTGTTGATGGTACGCCAGCAATTTCAATACTCCATTTGCCCGGAATAAGATTAGCAACATCATAATCTATATCACCAGCAGCTAAATTACGTGTGAAGTTAATTGACGGATTATTCACATTTTTAAAGGTAATTGTTATTGGAGCATTAATAGCTGTATCTATTGAAGGATTATATTCTCCATCATCATTATTATCCAAGAACACTTTACCTTTAATGCCACTAATACCACTCCAAGCAAATGTAACGTTTTTAGCTTGATCTGTTGCACTAGCAAACTGATAGGTTTCTTCCATCAAGTTATCTGTTTTATTGATTGTTGCGGCAATATTACTATCAGTAAGCATAAAGCTACTAATGTAACTATTACTTCCCATACTAACTTTAACTTTATAACTAATACCAGAAGCTAAATTGTCAAATTGATATTTACCAAGCTCATCAATATTTGTTCCAGTAGTAGTTGCGGCTTTCTTATCAATTAAATTATCGTCTACAAATAACTCAACTTGATAATTTGGAATAAGAGAATCAATACCGATATCCCGAGATGAAATAGCATTACCATCTTGAGTATCAACATCAATTACAACTTGACCGCTAATACTTGCTTGTCCCTTTAATCCAAAATCAACATTTGTGACCAAATTAGAAGATGTTGCTTCAATTTTAATTCTTGTTCCATTTGTTATAGATGTTGAATTTGAACCTTGAGGCTGAATTACATAACTGTAACTATAACCTGCAACGGCTGTTGCGTTTACAGTTACATCCCATTGACCTTCAGCTATATTATTAATTTCATATTGACCATTAGGATCACTAATTGCAGTTAATACTATATTATGATCATTAACATCTCTTGCCTCAACGGTAACTCCCGCTAAAGTTGTATCGTATGTTTGATGCACACCTTTTCCAGAAACATCTTTATAAATAGTTCCTTTCAAGGTTTTTTGGCTCTTATAACCATAGTCAATCTGAGCAAGATCTTGAGTAGCAGATGTTAATGCTAATGTATCATGATTAATTGCAGACCCACCATTTATCATAGCTGGACTGAAACTGATTTGATAGCCAGCTCCAGTCAAGTTACTATCATTAACAGTCAATTCATAATCATTATATGCGGTAAGGTTTTCAAACTTATAACTACCGTCACTTCCTGTAGTTGTTGAAATAGCCGTTGTACCGTTTAAACCATTTGCTTTAAGGGTAACCTCTACACCGCTTAATGGTCTATCAATTGATGCTGCATGATAATTTAAACCGACATTATCATTTACATCCACGTCAACAACAACTTTACCTGATATTTTTGCACTACCTTTCAAACCGAAATTAATATTTTTTCCTACCGTATCATTTGACGCGATTATTATTTTCAATTCGCCAGGGTTAACTTCGCTAATAGTTGCATTACCTACGGCAGCATCAAAATAACTATAATTCCAACCTGACGGTGAATTTGAAATTTTAATTATCCAAGTACCAGCAATCAGATTGTTTAGTGAATAACTACCATCTGCAAGAGAAACTGCATTAATAGTTAAATTATTACTTTGATTAACTGCGGTAATTCCAACACCTGCTAGCGGAGGATAGTTAGTATTATGCTGACCATTACCCATAATGTCTTGATAGATATGTCCACTTATACCTAAATTAGATTTATAACCAAAGTCATTCCTATCTGATTGCGCAGCATCGCCTGAAATAGAAATTGTCGCAATATCCGAAGCAGTATTTGCTGATGCTTGACCAGAAGGACTAAAGCTAATGACATAACCATTTAATTTATTAGATGGGTCAGTCACTCTAATTCGGTAGCTACCATTAGCTAAATTATCAAAAGTAAATTCACCATCACTATTCGATACCGCTTCCTTATAAATAACGGTATCACTATTTGGGTCTATCAATTTTATGGTTAAACCATCGACACCAGTATCGAATGATGACAATTGCTCATCCGCATCATTATCAAACACGACTTTACCAGTAATCTTAGCTTGGCCTTTCATACCTAAATCAAGTTTGATCTCATTGCCAGTATTTGAATCTACTTCATAAGTGATACTATTATTATTGACAGCAGTTGGGGTTACCACTTTTTCAACAAAATAACTATAGGTTAAATCAGTTCGTGTCGGATGAGAGACAGATACTGTCCATTTACCTTCAGTAATATTATTGAAGGTAAATTCACCGTTACTTCCTACAGTTTTAGTATGAGTTACATGCTTATTGTTACTCAATTCGCCTTCAACTTTAACTACCGCCCCATCTAGTTTTGGATTAAATGTTTTTTCAGACTCATTCCCACCGATATCTAAATAAACATTCCCTGATAATTTACGATCAAACTGATACCCAAACACTCTTGTATTTGGATTTGCTTCAAAACTTGTATCATTTGGTCCATTTACATTAAAAGTTGCTGTCTCAGATACAGGTGATGGATTTCCAGGACTAAAGACTAATTTATAATTAGAATCACTCACATTACTACTTATTTCATAATTATAAGCGCTCAATCCTGTTATTTCGAAAAGACCAGTTGATGCATCAACAGTAAATTCTTTTGTTTTAAATCCAGCTTTATTAGTTGCCGAAGTTAGTGTTATTTTCGGCGTTATAGGAGTAGCTAGCTGACCAAAGCTTATATCGTTAGAACTATAAACTCCATCACTATCACGATCAATAACGACATAACCGGTAATCTTACTATTACCTCGATAACCAATACCAATGTTATCAACAACATTTTGATCAGCTGTCACTTCAACTTCTAACGATAAATTATTACTTTGTTGTATTGGAACAACATTATTTCCAATAGTCGTATAATTTAGAACATAACTATTCCAATCAGTTATTGTTTGTGAAGATGCTGTTGAAATAGCCCATGTTCCTACCGGAATATTATCAAATACAAAGTTACCATTTGGATCAGTTGTTGCTTCAAATGGAGTTTGTCCACCACTGAAATTTGAACTTGATACTTTCGTTAGAACCAGTTTAACACCTGCAAAACTAGTGTCTACACCGGTTCTATCTTTGCTATCATCAACATCAATAACAACTTGACCTGATACTCGTCCAGTATATTTGAAAGCTGTACTGCTATTAAAATCATTATCAGTTAAAGGTTCAAAATTGAATGTATTAGTATTATTCGGTATATCAGTCGCTGGTACTAATACAGTCGAATTAGGCGTACTAACCTTAATTTGATAATTATAATCTTTTGGTAATTTATCAAACAAATATTGCCCATTTTTCGATGCATTACCATTCAATGCAATGTTAGCCGTTTTTGTCTTGTTAAGCGTCTTAAAAGTATCTGTATTTGGTTCTTGATAAGATAATTCAACCTCAACATTATTAGTCAGTTTTTGATCAGTTTTAATCTTATCACTATTATTATCTATCCAAACATCACCACCTAGTTGTAGTTTACCTAAAACTACATAGTGATTATCTAATGATCCCTCTTCTTTCAATGCTTTTACAGGAATAACAATATCTTGCGCTCTATTACCTGCTTTACTGAATTTAAAGTCATAGCCCGGAAGAGTGTTCATTTCAATTTTAACTGAGTAATCAACATCATTTCCATATAAAAGATCTGCAAAATGATAGTGCCCATTGGTTGTCAATTGTGTCATTAACAACTGACCTGTACCATTTAAACCATCATAAAGCTTAACTGTTACTTGGTTTGAACTATTGATTAAATGTGCATACTCATTCAATCGACTTGTATCAGTATTAGTATCATTTAAATCGACATAAATATCACCTTGGATACCATCATGGCTTGCTTTGCTATAGAAGAAGGTTTTATCCGTTACCCCTGAATTAGTAATAGCAATACCTGAAATAGTATCAATTGGTTGAGTAGTGCTCACACTATTTCGAACAACAACATAATATGCTGGTGGATGTTTCACGTTAACTTTATAATTTCCACTCGGTAAATTATAGAAATGATATTCACCATTCTCATCGCTATTTTGACGAGCCATCTCTTTACCGTTTTCATCAATCAAACTCAATAAAACATTTTTCAATGGTTTATAGTTTGTAGGATCTGGATCATCAATTAATGTTTTACCAGAAATACCACTATTTATTGCTGTAGGGCTAGTAATCCCTGCTGAAGGATTAGGGTTCGTCCCTCCAGCTAACAAGAAGTATTTACTTTGTTGGTTTTGCCTTCCCGAACTAAAGCTAATTGGCGATAAAACTGTATTGGTATTTTTATCAGCATTAGAAATAACACCATACCCACTAGGAGGCACAATTTGAACAACATAAGTATCATTAAGTTGATTTTTATCTAAATCAAAACTATAAACCCCAATTTGATTAGTTTTTATCGTCTTAAATGGACTACCAGTTGCCGTAGGTCCCTTATATAAATTTATAGTAACATTTTGTACTGGCACATCACCTGTTTTATCGAAATTAATATCTGCTTCACCATTATTATTAATATCAATTAACACATAACCATAAATAGAGGAATCACCTTCTTTTTTATAAAGAAAATCTAACGCCCCATTTGGTACAGTTGGATTGCTTTGTGTAATTTTAATATTAGAAATTGTGTCAGATAAACTTTTCAATTCATAACGACTTGTATCTAATCCTTCAGCTGTGACTTTAACTTTATAGTCATCATATAACAGGTTTGTAAATTTATAATTACCATTACCATCTGTCATTGTATATGAGTAAACATTATTAGAACCATTACGATATAACTCTACTCGAACCCCTGTCATTGGCACGTCACCATTATTAGGTTCAAAAATACCATTGTTATCATAATCGTAATAAAGTTTTCCACCAATTTCAGTGGTTTCTCTTAATCTTAGTAACCAATATTGATCTGGAGTACCATTTTGCAATAGTTCTACCTGCATATACTCCAAACCATTTTGTACTTTATTCGGTAAATAGCTGCCTTTCGTTTGACCACTATTACCTACTATTTCGAATGCATTATCCAACCCTTTTAGTTTTAACATCATGTTGGAAATATATAATTTATTTATCAACCTTGCATTTGTCTTGTTATAGACAAATCTAGCGTTGTCTTTTACTCCCTTATCTATAAAATCTGGTGTATTGAATAATGATTCAAAACTTCCACTGTAATGATTTTTATAAAGACGAGGAGTAAATACCCCTTCAACAGTTATTTTGGAAGGATTATACCTTTCGAGTTCTTCTTTAGTTAACAAAATTGACTGATCATTCTTAACATTTGAACCAGTAACATCCAGATAGATATTACCTGAAACAGCTTCAGTTAACGCTTCTGGAGCTGTATTTGCTTGCATAAACCACTGTTTATCAGCTTGCATTCCATTAGCTAAAGATCCATCAGCTTGAACTTCAAACTGCAATGTACCAGGTTCAGTCGCAGGATCTTGATCGGCTATATCAATATAATCATCAGTGCTAGTCTTATGCACAATTTTATATTTACCTTTCGGTAAAGATTTTAAATCGAATGCATGATAATAATCACCAATATCTGCCCAATATTCATAATGATCTGTATCCCAATAATAGAGAGCAAAATTTCCTTTACCGACTTCAATTGTTTGCTCGCCTGCATATTGAGTGTCACCATTTATATCATTAATTGGTGCACCAGAAATAGTACCTTTACCTTGCATAAGGAAGTTTTTAGTAATAGGCGCATCAAGTGTTGTAAATTTAACTCTGTAAAATGGATATAAATTCTCACTAGCGTTTGTAACTGTTTTTATTCCATCATATTTTACCTTAATCATATAATCTGTATTAGGAGTTACATTATTAAGTTGCCCATTAAATGTGTAGTCACCTTTACCATCTGTGATTTGCTTATCAAGAAAGTTTATACCATTTTCCGTACAATCGCTTTCATTACCATCACGGCAAAGTAGAACTGTTGCATATTTCAATGGCAAATCATTAGAGTTATAAAGTTGTCCTGTTTGGATCTTACTGTCAGCTAACCATGTATCAAGGTATACTGTACCTCGGATAACATAATCATCGACTCTCAACTTATACCAAAAATTGGTATTAGTATTAAATACTCTACCGCCATTAACTGATAATTCAATTTGTGATATGGTTTTTTTGTTATTACCTGGATCTATACTAAACCCTTTATTTTGGTCATTATTTTCAAAAACTAGATCCCCGTCTTTGATATTACTAGCCAAACCATATGTCTGTTTAGCCGTAATTCGATAATCACCATTCGGTAAATTAGTAAATTCATATTTGCCATTTTCATCAGTAGAAAAGTTAGTAAATTCGACCCATTCACCGTCAACTTTCCTATCCAAAACAACTCGATTATATTTAATAGCTGTATCATTATTAGGAACATAACTACCTAAAACACCTGGATGACTATTATTTAAATAAACATAACCTGAAATAGTATTTTTCTGTTTAGGTACAAAAATAAGTCTATCGTCCCAAACTCTACCAGGGGTTAGCATCACCGTGAAATTCTGTAATGATGTAGGTTTTTCCAGAAGATTAGTATCATAATCTTCAACCGTATAATTAAATAATCCACAACGGTCAATATAATAATTCTGAAGGTCTCTTAAACCATAATACCCTGGTCTTTTATAAGTTACTTCAAGTTTATTATTTTTAGAGTCAGTTGCTTGGGTAACGCCATCTTCTTCATAAAATACTATCTTAGTATAGGTACTGGCTGAATTTGCCTCCAATCCATTGTAAGTTGTACTCCAACTCCAATGTCCTCCAGCTGTTTCTAAGTAGTTAACAACCATTAAATTACCCAAAGCTTCTTGCACTGGTGAATACCAGAAGTTTTGATATCCTTTCTTAGTATTTAAATTAGGAATAATGATTTCTTTTCCAGCAATATTATCTTTTGTATTGTTGCTTAATGTGACTTTACCTTTATGGCTACTTCTTGAATTTGGTGAAGTACTCGTTGATTTCCCATCAGTATCATTGATGAAATAGAATTTAGTCTGATCAATACCAGATTCAGTCAACAGAACTTTGTAATCTTTACCTTTAGTAAGACCTATAAATTGGTAGAATCCTGTTGTACCATTCGTTTTTGTAGTGGAAATTTTTTTCCATTCTGAACCAGTATGTTGATAAAGTGCAACTTTTGTTGACATTCCTCGGCTACCAACCGAAGTATCATAAATATTATTATCCGATTTGCCTGAATCGGGACCGCTGCTAAGATATTGTTGTGGTCCGATAACAAAAACATTACCTGATATACTAGATAGTGTTGTATCATTTGGGTCAATCTGGAATAAGAAATCAGGACCTGTTGGATTACCTATCTCATCAGGTATTTTAGCTTTCTTTCTCAGATCGCTTGGTAAATATTTAAATGGAGGTGCAGGAACATTTGATACTACAATATCATAACTTGCTACAGCTAAATCACTGAAACCATAAAAACCATCTTCTCCCGTAGTAACTGGATTTGTACCCATAACAGGGATAGTAGTATTCTCATAATAAATATCAACTCTTATTCCTTCTAATCCTGGATCGCTACCGACAGTGTAAAGTCCATCATTATCCATATCAAACGCAATGATACCATCTAGCTTATTCGGATTTCGCTTTTTGAGATTAAAAGAGCCACTTTGTTCAGCGCCTTTCATTGCAAATTTAATTTTATCATCATAGGTATTATTACCATTTGGTAAAGTAACATCCCACAATTTATACTTTAAACGCTTTAAAAAAATATCAACTTCAGCATCAAAGTAAACAGTATATTCATCATTCAATAATGTGTTTTTTATCTCAACCTCACCATTAGAATTAGTATCTAATACTATTACATTTTTTGTTGATGTATTAAGCAATTTAACTGGAAGATCATTAATCCCCTGATTATTATAATCTTTAACTTTAAGGTGAACAGTTCCACCATTACCTTTTAAAAATAGATTTTGACCCAATTCACCAGTCATACCACTGACTGAAACTGACTTGGAAACACTTTCATTATTTGTTGTTTTCACTTCAACATTATAAGAACCTAATGAAGATACATCAAATTCATAAGCTCCATCTTCATCAGTGTTTACGCTAGCAATTTTCGCACCTGTATAATCTTTTAGTTCAACAGGTAAGTTTTTTAATGGGAAGTTGACATTATTAGAGTTACCATCATAATCCAGAAAGACTTTACCTGAAATCGGTATCGCATTTGCTACCGATAGAGCCATAAACGAAATAAAAAATGAGAACAACACTAAATTAAAGTGTTTTATTATCGCTTTATAATTAAAAACTTTTATTAATGATCTTCTTTTAGATTTTGTGTTATGCTCAGTTCGCATTATCTTTTCTCCTGATATGCGTAAATTCTTTTTAACGTTTTCGACTTTTTGATCTGATTTCACTTGCATTTGTAAATGCGGTTGACCATTTTTAACTTTTTGCCAACTGTTCATTAGAAACTCCCCACGACATTTACAAACCAACCATGTGAACGGTAGTTCAGGTGCGTTAAGTTATCGTTATAATCAGTGAAGTTGTAACCTACACCCATCTTGATATTGTCACCAACATTGCGATAAACACTGGTGACTAAACCATCTTTATGGTCATCGGCTAAGCTTGTGCGTAATGTTCTTCCTTCTACCTGATATTCCCAATCGCCAAGTTTGTAATTGACTCTTAAGGCATATAAGTCTGCGCCTGATGAGTACCAATTACTTTCGCCTTTGTAACGTAAATGCCCTTGACGGTGCGCCGCTTTAAACGCCGTCTCCCAATTTGCATTCCATTCATAAACCCCTTCTAGCGACCACACCCAGCTCTTCTGATCATATAAGCTTGATGTGTAACTTTTACTGCCGGATGAGGTAGAGTTTGCGATTAGCTGATCGTCAGGATCTAATCCATATACATAGGTCAGTTTTCCAAATAGATTTAGGTTATTAATAGCTTGTGGCCGATAAGCAAAACCAACCATTGATTCAGTATAATTGCTTACAACCTTATCATCGCGTTCACCTAATGTTTTAGCAAAATCAAACTGAGTAAGCCAACTTAAGTTTTCACTTACGATAGTTTTAGCACGGTTTGTTGTGACCCATTGTTTGATACGCTCACTCGCTTCATCTATACGATATTCAAGGCGATTACGCATCTGAAATTTTTCATTTTTAAAGCCATAACCTACTGCATATACATCTCGGCGAGTTTCATCATTTCCTGTCAAACTGGTACTATTTCGATTACGGTTATTTACTCGACCTATAGAGTAAGACCCTTCGACATATTGCGCTTCGGTTGGTTTATAATTGACACCATAGATATCTGAAGTAGTGTGATCGATTTTGCTGGTTTTAAATTGACGCTCAGAATATAACTCCATTTTACTTGTCGCATTGGTTTTTCCACCAAAAACAGTAGTTATTCCACGACCAGAAGTTGAATCGACATCATTTAATAATTTGGTGTATAAACTGGTTCGTTCATTAACATCCCAGCTACCTTGTACACCACCCCCTGCGCCTCGGTTAGAACCAAAAACTTCAGCACCGATATTGATGCTTTCTGTCACTTGCGAGTTATAACCTAGCGTCGTGCGGTTATCATCGGCAACATCACCTGATTTATTTAAGGTTAATTGTTGGATGATATAACCTTTATCTCGGCCATCAAAGAATGAACGTTCTAATTTTGCCGCTACTAATGTTTCTTTAGTTGAATCACTACCATAATTATGATCATTTCGTTGTTGGAGCTCTAAAGCGGTTTTATATAATTCACCTAAGGCAGTGTAGTATTGTGCGCGAGTAATTCGTTCAACGTAATTTGCTTTATCTTTTTCTTGACTATGACCAACCAATACACCTTTTTTATCTGGTTCAAAGTCATAACGCAATTCACCGCCCCATTCTTCTAAATCACTACTACGTGCTTTAGCAAAAGATGAAAAACCTTCTTGTTGCATCGAGTAATAGCCTTTGAAACTTAGTGGAACATCTTTTTCGGTAAAATCATTAAAATCGATTTTTTGTTCTATTTTCCAAGCAGCTCCACGAGTATCACCTGATAGCACAGTTTCAGTAAATGATAGACCACCATTGCTCGATACAAATATATCGTTCATTTTCGCTTTGGTTTTGGCGTATTCTAATTGAGTATGTGTTCCTTGCGTTGGTCTTACAATTAAATCCACACCTTTCAATTCATAATTATCACCACTAGCCTGATCTTCACTTAGGTAAGTTCCCCCAATTCGTAGATAATCGTTTAACCAGTGATAAGCTCTTCCACCAAAAACTTTCTGACCTTCAAGATCAAATCCATCAGAGTAATATTCATATTCAGCAATAATCCAAACTGGATCACCACCCACTAAGTTTCCACCTTCGATAATGGAACTACCCGAGCCACCACTGGAGGTCATTGGTAATGGTTTAGTTAGTATTATACGACCTTGGAATTGGTTAACTTCATAATCCACACCTTCGGTTAAAGTACTGGTAGTTAATACTCGTCCAGTGTTACGATCGCGTACTTCGACCGAAAGTTTTAAACTACCTTGAGTTACACGTTGATGTTTCAAAAAGTATAAGCTACCACCAGTTGAGGCTAATTCATTATGACTACCTCGTGTTTCACCATTTGATAAAAATATGGTAGCTAATGTACGAGTATCGCCATATTTTGTCGTCTGCTCACTTTCATGGTAAAGCTTAGCACCGTATAGACTTCGGTTAAAATTTGCAAATTCATTGCCAGTAATTTGGGTATTATAATTACCCCATAACCCGTAATTTTTGCCTTTCTCTAACTTAACATAGAACTTACCTTCGGTATCAACATCACTTTCAGTAGTTGAGTCATCACCATAAATTGGATAATAAGCTTGAGGATCGATTTCTCGAACAAAACGCGTTGGGTCCTTTTCACCTAAATGACCAAATGCATTTTTTAATTTGGTTTCGGTGGTATCTAAATGAGCTGTTAAGCGATAATCTTCTTTATTGGCTTTTAAATAAAATGCAACTCGACCATCCCAACTACCTTTACCACTATAATGATGGCTATCAGCATCTTCTACTATTGATTGGCCTTCACCGCTAACATTATTTTGTGCATATGTGACATCAACAATACCAACATAAAAAATATCATTTTCTTTTTGAACAACTAATTTTTCGTTTTGTGAATGAGTTTGACCAAATTCATCTTTCCAAGTTAAATCGAACTGATATTCTCCTGGCGATAAAATCATCTCTCGCATGGCACGACCACTATTATCCACAACCAATCGTTCACCATTTAACATCACATCTTTTTTATCTTTTAGTCCCGCCATTTGAATGACAACTTTACGATCCTGCGCACCACTGACAATGCCTTGATGATCGATCCGACTTTCTCCAAAACCAGGAATAGTACTATCTGATTTTAATTTACCAAAGGTCAAGTTAGTGGCTGGTGAGGAAGAAATATTGGATTTGCTATATGAAATAAATTCACTCTCTTGTTTTATACCATGGCCTAATGTACTAAAGTTAACGGCATGAACGTTATCTTTTAAGCCGTCATGACTAGTCGTGGTTAAAATCGCTTTATAATCACTATCAATTGACAATGGTTCTCCATTGTCGGTATCACCTTGCCACAATAACGCTTCATATGGGCTAATTTCATTAAACTTCAATGTTTTTATTGGATGTTGGTTATCGACATCAGACTGGCGATAAATAGTGATTTGATATTCTGCTATTTTGCTCGGATAGTTGGTATAGACATAAAGCCCCATTGGGGTATTGAATAAACCTTGTGATGTTAATTTAAGCTTCGGATTATAGATACTTAAATTTAGTTTTTCCGCTGAATTAAATTCATCGCGAATAATATTTAATTTTGGTACGGTCTCTGTACCCGCATAAACACTATTTGAACCAAGTAAAAATGCAGCACTTATACTTAGATAAGAAATGTTACGGAAACGATTAAATTTGACCATGAACTATTATTTCCTTTCACTTAAATACATCTTGTTGTTATAAAAATAGAGCTGAAGAAATTTCAAAATTAAAGAAATGAAAATTTTCTATATATTTATTTACAAACATATAATTATTAAAAATTTATTATAAAAATTTTGATATATTCTAGATTTGACCTTGATAGCCAGCAACTTCATATTTGATAAGAGTTGTAAGCCAAAAAAATGTTATAAAACAAATTATTAAACGTCATACATAACTCTTGAAGTAAGCTTTTTTAAAGAAATGAAAGGGAAAGGTTAAAATATTAAATTTTGCATAAGAAATATAATGTTTTTTAAAAGGACCATCACAATATTACATTATTAAAAATAATGTGATAGTCCTATAAAAAATAGATACTTTTATTTATTATCTAGAATTCTACTAACTTTGATAAGGTAATTTCGTGACTCTTGAGAAACATGTGAAGTCACTAATTTCCGATAAACTTGTTGAGGTGTCATCGAGTTAATTATATTGATCGCCTCATTTCGGTCATCAGAAAAAGTACGTAATACACTTCCTGCTCCACCATTATAAGAGGTGATCATTGCATATCGTAGTGATATTGGATTATTTATACCTGCTAAATACTTAGTTTTTAGTAAAGATAAATAAGCAGTTCCCATATCAACATTATTACGAGGGTCAAGTAAAAACTGACGGCTCGGTTCACCAGGTTTACCCCGCAACTTGAAGATGTCTCGACCAGCAGTGTGTTGCTGTACTTGCATTAATCCTAATGCATCTGTACGACTTACCGCAAATGGGTTAAATGCTGATTCAACTTCCATAATAGCTAAAATCAATCGTTCATCAATAAAGTAACGATTTGACGCTTCAGTCACTAAAGGTAAGAATTTTCTTGCACGTTGATTAATATGGTTTGGAACAAGTTTGATTTCAACATAAGTGATTTTATGAGCTCCAGAAGAACGTACTTTTAAATTATTGGCAAGCAAATAATCGGCAAAGCTATTTGCCCTACCACTCCAACGAATTGGTTGTCTTTCTTGATCAAGAACCTGATTATATAAAAAAGGTTCTTGTGATAAATCCTGACTTATTTTATCTCGCCTGATAATATCAACAGGTTCTGGCATAAGTAATGTTGATACAATTGCGTCCTTCAAATTATTGATTGGTGTATCAGATAAAGTTTCAATGGTAATTATCCCAGAAACAAAATTGATATGAACTCGTGTTTGTAGATTATCTTCATATTGAACATAATCTTTAGGACCAGCAATAAGAACCTCTTTAGGTCCCCAGATTTGTTCTATATTATTAGCGTACTGACTTATTAAAATATTAAATGCATTAGTATCTTTTATATAATAGTCTTCATCAGTTTTTTTGTTATTTGAGCCAGGACAGGCTGTTAATAAACTTACTGAAATGAGTAATGTAAGAATTTTAAAATTATTTTTCATTGTAATCTCTCAATTTTCAGGTTTATATCCATCAATAACCACGTCTTCACCTTCAAACAAAAACTTTATCATTTCGGTTTCAATTTTTTTACGATGTTCTAAATTCATCATATTAAGCTTATTTTCATTAATTAACATTGTTTGCTTCTTAAGCCATTCTTGCCATGCTATTTTAGAAATTTCATTATAAATACGCTTGCCTAGCTCTCCTGGGTAAAGCTGAAAATCTAGACCTTCGGATTCTTTTTTTAAATAATGGCAATAAATAATACGACTCATATTTATTCCTATTTTATTAACGATTATTAATTAATCGCTAATTATACCCGAAAATAATTGCAGAAAAGAATAAAATATACAAAATATCCAACTTTTTTAAATGAATATAAATTCAATATTTATGAATAAATATTTACTTTACTATCTTTATAAATAACATAAAATAGAAAAAGACTGTTAGATAAGATAAGGATCGTATAATGCAGCCAGAAATAACACGAGAACTGTTTGACAAAGTAATCCTACCCGTTTACTCACCAGCTAAATTTATACCTATTAAAGGGAAAGGTAGTAGAGTATGGGATCAACATGGTGAAGAGTATATCGATTTTGCAGGAGGGATTGCGGTTAACGCGCTTGGTCATTGCCATCCTAGGCTAATTAATGCCTTACATCAACAAAGTGAACAATTATGGCATGTAAGTAATGTTTTTACCAATGAACCGGCTTTACGCCTTGCCAAAAAAATTATTAATAATACCTTTGCTCAGCGCGTTTTCTTTGCTAACTCAGGTGCCGAAGCAAATGAAGCCGCCTTCAAATTAGCAAGATATTATGCGGCGCAAAAATATAGTCCTTATAAAACTAAAATTATCTCGTTTTATCAATCATTTCACGGTCGCACCTTTTTTACAGTATCAGTAGGGGGACAAGCTAAATATTCCGATGGTTTTGGTCCTAAACCTGCTGATATTATTCATGTCCCTTTTAATGATTTAAATGCCGTTAAGGCAGTAATGGATGATCATACGTGTGCAGTGGTGTTAGAACCGGTACAAGGAGAAGGTGGATTAAATGCAGCAACGCCAGAATTTTTGAAAGGTTTGAGAGCACTTTGCGATCAATATAACGCTTTGTTGATCTTTGATGAAGTTCAATGTGGAATGGGGAGAACTGGTACTTTATACACTTATCAGCAATATGATGTGGTTCCAGATATTTTAACTTCTGCAAAAGCACTTGGCGGAGGATTCCCTATCAGTGCAATGTTAACAACCGATGACATAGCATCGGTAATGCACCCAGGTGTTCACGGCACGACTTATGGTGGTAACCCTCTTGCTTGTGCCGTTGGTTGTGAGGCATTTGATATTATCAACACACCTGATGTACTTCAAGGCGTTCAAAAACGCCGAGCAATCTTTATTGAACAACTTGAAAATATAAATGATAAATTCAAAGTATTTCGAGAATACCGTGGTAAAGGACTACTTTTAGGTGCTGAATTACAACCAGTGTTTCATAATAAAGCACGTGACTTCTTGAATGTTGCCTCCGAATTTAAAGTAATGATCCTTAATGCAGGACCAAATGTGCTTCGTTTTACCCCTTCACTAATTATATCTGAAGACGAAATAAACGAAGGAATGAACCGACTTAGCAAAGCAGTCGAAAAAGTTGTCAATTCCTAAGTTTTTCTATACAGTAACGGCATTTTAAGTGATTAAGTGCCGTTAATGCACTTAAAGGACATTTTTTATGACCGACATTCGACCATTAAACTATGCTAAAACGCATTTTATTTTAAGTGCACCCGATATTTCACATTTACCAATTGATAGTGGCGTTGAAGTTGCCTTTGCCGGCAGATCTAATGCCGGTAAATCAAGTGCACTTAACACATTAACCAATCAAAAATCTTTAGCAAGAACCAGTAAAACACCGGGACGAACGCAACTTATTAACCTATTTGAAGTGGAAGAAAATTGTCGTTTAGTCGATTTACCGGGCTATGGTTATGCACAAGTTCCGGAAGCGATTAAACGCAAATGGCAAAAATCATTAGGCGAATATCTGCAAAAACGAGAAAGTTTAAAAGGCTTAATTGTATTAATGGATGTTCGGCATCCGCTTAAAGATCTCGACCAACAAATGATTGAGTGGGCTGTATCAGTTGATATTCCAGTTATGCTACTGTTAACTAAAGCCGATAAACTCGCTTCAGGCGCATTAAAAAAACAGGTTAACATGGTTAAAGAAGCTATCTTACCTTTTCAAGGTGATATTACTGTTGCACCGTTTTCATCGCCAAAACGTATCGGCTTAGAGCCTTTGAAACAGAAATTAGACCAATGGTTCAGCCAACAATAAAGGAACGTTAAAATGGATAGTTCAGCCTTTTCATTTCAATCATTATCACCCGACGTTATTTTTGCTAGTTTGGCAACCGTTGGTATTCGGGTTGATTCGGGGCTGACTGCTTTAAATAGTTATGAAAATCGTGTCTATCAATTTTCTGATGAGGATCGCATACGATATGTCGCCAAATACTATCGCCCCTATCGTTGGAATCAGGCACAAATTCTTGAAGAGCATCAATTTACTAAGCAACTATCAGAAGCTGATATTCCTGTCGCTGCGCCATTAACCTTTAATGGTCAAACTTTGCATGAATATGAAGGCTACCTATTTGCTCTGTTCCCAAGTGTAGGAGGACGGCAATATGAAAGTGATAATATCGAGCAAATGGAATCGGTAGCCACTTTGCTGGGACGTATTCATCAAATTGGTGCAAAACAACCTTTTATTTATCGCCCTACAATTGGACTGGAAGCATATCTTTATCAGCCTAAAGAAGTTTTGTTAACCTCTAATTTGATCCCTAAGAAAATCCATGACGAACTCAAGACCAGTTTAACCCACTTAATACAGATTGTTGAGCAGCATTGGCATACCGATTGGCAACCAATTCGCCTGCATGTTGATTGCCATGCCGGTAATATATTATGGCGTGATAGTGCCATGTTTGTCGATTTTGATGATGCACGTAATGGACCAGCGATTCAAGATATTTGGATGTTACTCAATGGCGATCGAAAAGCGCAACAATTGCAACTTGATAGCATTCTTGAATGCTATCAAGAGTTTTATCATTTTGATATAAACCAACTGAGTTTAATTGAACCACTTAGAGCAATGAGAATGGTGCACTACCTGGCTTGGATAGTTCAGCGTTGGCAAGACAGAGCTTTTCCAATCGCATTTCCTTGGATACTCGATGCTGATTTTTGGTATCAGCAATTAGCTGAATTTAATCGGCAAAGTCAAGCCATTAAAGCACCACCGCTACAATTGATGTCAATGTTTTAAATTGAGCAATATCAAGAATCAATCACGCCAAATAACCTCTATTGCAAATCGGGACAATGGTATCATTCAATATTCTGCAATTGAGCAAATCATCGATTGATCAAGGTTAATAAATTCACTAAGTCGGGGGCGTTTGCCACTAGTTGCTCTTTTTTCTGTTTAGAAAGCTGTTTTATACGATACTCAAGTTTCAATGCGGTTGATCTGTCACCGACACTGATTTGATAAACAACGGTTAAACTATGATGCCCTTTAAGGTGTTTAGCACCTTTACCATTTTGATGCTGGCGTAAACGCCTGGCGACATCAGTTGTGATACCGGTATATAAAGAGTGTTTAGCCGTTCTGATAATATACAAAAACCAAATAGCAGAATGATTACCCATAACCAAATTTAAAACGCAGATGTAATTTAGATGGATATAATACGCTGTTTAACCAATTTAATCAGTAAAGTCCCGTCCTATTATTAGAGATGATCGGTTTGATTAATCGATGTCAACGTAAAATAACCACACGAGTCAATATCATCTTGTTTATAATTAATAATGCTAATGCTGGTATTTGCTAAAATTTCTGTATTTTGTAAATGTTCTTGCCAATTTCCACCCGTAAGAACATAAATCAGTTGTCTTAACAATGAACCATGCGAAACAATTAAAATATTTCCATGATGATTTTCAGTTATGATATCGTCAATTGCCTGTATGGAACGCATAAATACACTTCTAAAATCTTCTCCTTGATTGTCAGCTATTGAATATTTTTGGGCATCAGTTTGTAAATAGATAAAGTTTGGGTCAGCATAATAATCGGGCACAAATTTACCCTCCCATTGACCAAAATCAATCTCTTTTAATCCTTCATGCAACTTTAAGGAAATATCTCGGTGATTAATAATAAGCTTTGCAGTATCAACAGCCCTCTTTTGTGGGCTTACGTAAGCGTTAACAAAATTCACCTTGTCTACTGCTTTAGCAGTTAATTTTGCTTGATTAATACCATTTAAAGTGAGTTGAGAATCTGATGATCCTTGAAATAACTGTAATTGATTCCATTTTGTTTCACCATGGCGGACAAAATAAAGATTGATGTTTTTAAACATAAAGTTGTTACCTTTCAATTTTTTGAAGTAGAGAAATATTTTTTGAGGCTGATTGATTTGATGACATAAATAAATAGTGAAAAATAGATCAAAAAATAAATCATATTGTTACCTGTACCGATTTGCTGTGAAGATAAATAGATAATCTCTACCGTTGTGGTAATTAAGCAAAGAAAAAAGTAAAAAGTGAGATAAATTGGCGTGTTCTGATTTTTTTTGATAATCAAATAAATCAACAGCGCAATACAGCACAGTATGACCAAGTAAAGCAGTGTTGAAAAAACATCTAATTGAGAATGAGCAAAATTCGAATATAAACCATAACTGATAGAATAAAAGTTAATCAACAACACAACTAAAATAAAAATAATCGATACTTTTTTCATCTGTTCTACCTTATTAATACTAAATTTTGCTCATCTCATCATTGCCAATGATTGTGCTGTTTTAAACAAAGTAATTGGCTTGTTATAGCTCAGTTTTTATAACAACTTTTAATACTGATTGTTTAGGATTAGTCGATAAGTCAATCGCTTCGCTTAATTTATCTAAAGGAAAAACGTGGGTTATCATTTCTTGAGTATTGAGCTTTTTCTTCTCAAGCAGATCTAACGCTTCCGGGAACTCATAAGGTGTCACCGAATAAGTGCCGATAATACTAATTTCATCCTTAAAGAAACGGCTGGCATCAATATTCACCATTTTATTTTTATCAAACCCGGAAAAGACAATGATTTTCCCCGCCCTTCTTACCAGATTAATTGCATCAGACACTAATGATGAAACCCCGGCAGCAATAACAATGACATCAACACCTTGCCCATGGGTGATTTTATTCACTTCTTCAAAAATATTTTTCTCTGCAATATTAATTGCATAATCACATCCTACTTTTAGTGCTGTTTGTAATTTAAATTCAGACATATCACTAATAATGACTTTATTTGCGCCTTTAATTTTGGCTAACTGCGCATGTAAGATGCCGATTGTTCCGGCGCCCATAATAAGTACACTATCATTAGGTCTAATATCTGCTTGCTTAAGACCATGCAAACAACAAGCAATAGGTTCAATTAAGGTAGCTTCTTCATCTGTAACACTATCGGAAACCTTATGGGTCAAATGCTTTAAATGTAATTCGGGAATACGAATAAATTGGGCAAAACCACCGGGATCGATATTATTTGTTCTAAATTGCTCACAAATTGTGTAATGTCCTTTATTACAATAGTGGCAAGTAAAACAAGGAACATGTATTGCAGTGATAACTCTATCGCCTAGCTCAAAACGATCAACGTTTTGGCCTTTTTTAACAATCTCACCGACTACTTCATGTCCTAGCACGGTAGGCTTATTAACACTATCGCCCCTAATTTTTTGAATATCGGTACCACACAAACCACAGGCGAGCATTTTTATCAATACTTCATTATCAGAAATATCAGGAATCGGAAGATCCTCTGTTCTTAAATCGTTTTGTTTATAACATACTGACGCTTTCATCTTTATTGTCCTTTTTACTTTGAAATTCTAAACGGTTTTTTAAATCAAAAAATGGCTGGTAATAGTGTTTAAAAACGGAATTGTAATAGTGATTTATTTGCAAATTGGGGATATACCGAACCAAATAGTTATCACTCTGCTTATCTGAATTTTTATCAATATAGTGATTTTGATATCCGGCTAACATGACTGCGCCTTTGCAAACCGCTTCTTTGATATTACACGATATGATTTCTCGACCAAGAATGTCGGCTTTTAACTGCAACCACAGTGGATTTTTTGCCGCCGCACCGATTACCTTTATTATGGGGTGATGGCTTGCGGTTAATTGCTCAATAGTGGTCAAGGTATTTTTTAATTCAAAACACAATCCTTGAAAAACAGCCAATAATATATTTGATAAAGTGCTGTTTTCATCAAACCCATACCAAAGCCCTTTGGCATCAATATTACGCTTAGGTGGTCCACTTCCCCGCAAATGCGGAATAAAGATTGATAGGTTTGCTTTGAGGTAAGGTAAATCGGTCAGTTTGCCAAGCAATGAATCGATTAATTGATTAAATTCATCATCACTCACCGAAAAAGATCGTTTAAACCACTCAATGCTATATCCCGCTGACGGAAGCGAAGCATAAATCGTATATAAATCATCAATAACATATTGCCCATTTGATAGATGACTATCTAAAAAACCGTTGTCAAAATTGGCTTGATTACGTAATAACAGTAATCCTTCAGTGGTGCCGGTTGAGTTTAGAATTTCACCCGCTTTAAGTTCGGCTGCGATTGAACCACACATATGGTCATGACCACCAATCGAAACCATGATTGACTGACTACAATTAAGTTTTTGGGCCAACGCTGGTTTAAGTTTCGCAATATTTTTGCCGGATTGAACAAGATCGCAAAATAGATGATTGAGCGCAAAAGCTGACGCAATTTTTTGTGACCAACAATGATTTTTCAGATCATAAACCAGCGTTCTTGACGCAAGTGAAGGCTCTGCTCTTTTTACATCAGTCAATTTATAAGCCATATATTCGGCAATACATAACCATTTAACTTTATCGATATCCAAATCAATGTTTTTTCGAATCCATAAGATTTTAGTTAAACTATAGTTACTATGCACAGGAATACCGGTAATTGCATAAAGCTCATCATCGGTGAATTTTTGATTAATTTCTGCTACATTTTTCTTAGTTCTGGTGTCATACCAAGTGATTGCCGGGCCTACCACCTCACCTTTTTCATTAATCAATACACCAGATTCACCTACGCTTGCTATAACGATATTTTTGACATTTTGCGCTAGAGAAGATGAACCAATAAGCGTAATGATAGCCTTTTCAAGCTGGTTATATAACGATGTAATATCAAAGTCCGATCCATATTCTGAAATCACTTTAGGGGTTTGAAAAGCAACGCTATCAACCAGTTTTAGTGAAGGCAATTCAATAACACATAATTTACAATTTGTTGTCCCGATATCGATCCCAATCGAGTACATATTAACCTCCTTACTTACCCTTTCGCTCGATAGTTTTCAAGCAAATTGAGTGTATAACCACCATAAAATAACAAGTTAATCATATATTTAAATTTATTCACTTTGAAAAAAAGTGTAGTTTTCTCCATTCCGATAAGTTGCCTTATCAGATTCATTACCTCAATTAAAAGTGTTATTTATAGTGGGTATACGTTATTTTTTTAGGCCAGATCCCATGTTTTTTTAGTGTGGCGATACAATAAAAGACAAGTGATGAAAATTATTGGAATTAACGCTAAAGCGATATAATTTCCTTCAAATACTTTTACTGCCCAAAAACGGTAGGGATTACCACCATCTAATAAGCTTGAAAATTCACCGTCGGTTTTTACCGGGAAATTAATACTTTTTGCAATGTTGGTAATTATCGGCGCCACTGCTGAAGCAACATAAAGATTCACAATTAAGCAAGGTATGCCGATAATAAATGATCTCACAATATTGCCACGACAAGCTAATACCACCATGGAAATAGGTACCCAAATATTGGTTAAATCGCCAAGTGGTAATAACCTATTACCGGGTAATATGATTGATAAAATCAATCCAACGGGAATAAGTAAAAGTGCAGTAGAAAGCACCGATGGATGCCCAACAGCAACAGCAATATCTAAACCAATGTATAAATTTTTTCGGTTAGGAAATTTTTTATTTAAAAATTGCTTCACTGCATCGGATAATGGTAACAATCCTTCCATGAGTAATTTAACCATTCGTGGCATAATTAACATGACAGCACCAAGATTAATCGCTAAGTTTAAAATCCCTTTAACATCATAACCCGCCGCTATACCAATTGCGCCACCTATGACAAATCCAATCATCATCGGTTCGCCAAAGATACCAAATCTTTTTTGTATCGTTTGAGGATCGGCATGCAATTTTTGTAATCCCGGTATTTTATCTAAGATAAGATTACCTAACACACCAATAGGAAAGAAGATAACAGATGATAGTGTCGGAAGTGATATACCGGGTAACTCAAAATACTTTTGAATCATAGGCGCACACCAGTCAGCCAAAACAAAAGTTATCACGGCAGTAACCCCTGCTATAATCAATCCATAGACAAAGCTGCCAGTACTGCTATAAACCAGCGCACCAACAAAGGTAAAATGCCAGAAATTCCATAAATCAATATCGACAGTTTTAGTCCAATTAACGGTTAACATCACAATATTGATAATAATGGTCATTGGAATTACAAAAGGGGCAATCGGTGAAGCCCAAGCAATTGCTGCTAACGGTGGCCACCCAAGATCAATGACGGGTAAATCAATTCCGGCATGTTCAACTAAATCAGTTGTTGCACTGCCAAGACTGGTTCCTAACAAGTCAAAAATAACAAAGATACCAACAAAGCCCATTCCAATGGTTAATGATGAACGAATTGCCCGCCCTATTTTTACCCCTAAACACAGTGCCATTATAAAGATGACAACAGGTAACATGACGGTCGGCCCGAAGCCCAAAATGTATTGGACAATTTCAAGTAACTTATCAGCCATAATCAATCTCCTTGCAAGATCCTAACGATTTCGGCTAAGACTTCTTCTTCACCTATAGTGGTAATTAAAGGTACCCCATTGATAATTGGTGTTTTCTCTAATTGATAAGACACTTTAGAAGTCACGATAATTAAATCAGCCATACCGTCTTGAGATTGTACAGTTGCGACATCAGACTGAATGTTTTCAACCTCGATACCATGCTCGGCACAATAATTTTTAACTTTCTCAGTTGCAATAGTTGAAGTTGCAATACCACTGGTACAGGCAAAAATGATTCTTTTTTTCATAATAAAGCTCCTTATTTCAAAATATCTTTTAAGATTTTTTTGATTTCAAATTTGTTATTACTTTCAACTATTTTTTGCAAAATCTGATCATTGCTGAACGATGATGCTAATTTCATTAAAAAAGTTAAGTGGGTATCGGATTGTTTTAACAGTAAACCAAATACGATATTGACGGAGAGGTCTTCATCAGTTTCGGCATTTTTAAAAATAATGCCTTGTTTACTGGTCACAACAAACATGCCATCTTTTTTTACAAACTCACTGTCAACATGAGGCATCGCAACATTAAGGGTTTTTAATTTAAATCCGGTTGGATGTTCATTCTCTCGTTCAATAACTTTTTGTAAGTATTGTTCTGTAACATAATGATTTGCTAATAATTCATGGCTAATGGCTTTAAACATTGCTTCACGGCTTTCAAAGCTTTTGTTTAAAAAAATAATATTGTCATCCAATTGTTCTAATTGCATATTTACCACCTATGACGTTAGTTTAACGATGAATGTTTAATAAATTCATAGATAGTATTTTGTTGTAAACAACTTGCTTCACATCGCCTTTTGCTTTTAACAATACTTTAATAAGATTATATTCATTATTATTAGCGACATATTGTTTACCAATTGAACTGATATAAGCTCTACGCAAATCACCACCGACATTGAGTTTAACAACATTATATTGGCTAATTTTTTGCAAAGTTTGATCATCAATTCCTGAACCACCATGGATAACCAATGATACGGGAGATATGTCGGATAGTTTGCCAAGTAAATCAAAGTCTATTTTAGGCTGTTGTTCAAAACCATGCACATTACCAACTGATACAGCCAAAGTTGCACAGCCAGTTCGTTTAACAAATTCTTGAACTTGATTAGGATCGGTTTTGCGATCGGCTTCATTAACTTCATCGTCCTCTTTACCGGTGATGGCACCTAACTCTGCTTCTACCGGAATATTGTATCCACCACAAAAATCGACCACTTTTTTTGTCAATTGAATATTTTCTTCAAAAGGTAAATGAGAGCCGTCAATCATAATTGAGGTAAAACCAGCCTCAACCGCTTGCTTAACATCTTCAAAAGTTTTGCCATGATCCAAATGCAGACAAAATGGTGTCTTCATGGTACTAGCTCGATTACGAACCATATCGACAATATATTTATAACCCGATAACACGATGTTTGTCGGTGCAATCTGCACCATGCTTGGTATGCTACTCTCTTCAATTGCATCTAATATGGCTAAAGTTGTTTCCAAATTTGTTGTATTAAATGCGCCAGCTAATGTTTTTTGTTTTTTAGCTTCACCTAATAAAGTATACCCATTGACTAATGCCATAACTAACTCCTACTTTCGTCTAAGTGTTGTCCCCAAGTAGTTTACGTTTGATTTTAGCCATACATTACCAAACTCGATTGGTAGACCATTATCAAGGTAAACTAATTGTTCTAAATGAAGAACGGGGGAGATATCACTAATATTTAATATATCTGCCCGCTCCTTACCTACCACTCGGGCTGAATAACGGCAGTCCGAATGATCTATTTTTTTATGGGTAATGCGTTCAATTTGGTTAAATAAACTATGTTTAGTAAAATCGACCTGCTCTATTTCAGGACATAAAGCTAAATTGATTCGGTTTTCAATAAACATGATTTTTTCACCATTGACGCTTCTTACCCTTTCCATATAAAAAATATTTGCGTTAAGCGGAACTTGTAATTTTCCACTAATATATTCGTTTGCTTTCTCTACTCTTTTGGTGATAACCTCGGTGGTGAACTTGACGTGCTGCATTTCTAACGATTCGGCAAATGACTGTAGTCCATAACCTAATTGATAAGAGATGTTTTCAGCTTTTACATACGTTCCTTTACCTTGAATCTGTTCCAGCACAGATTCATTAATCAGTAACTCTACCGCTTTTCGAACTGTGCCTCGACTAACAGAAAGTAGGCTCATGATCTCGTTTTCCGACGGGATTCTGTCGCCCGCTTTTAGATCATTACGATAAATCTGATTTCTTATCCACTCTTTTACTTGTACATAAAGTGGTGTGCTAGAAAATTTATTGATACTCATTGGTTACCCCAAAATGTTGGTTAAGTTAAATATACATCCATAGACAACTATGTACAACTATGGACAACTAGTTTTTAAACAAAATGTGAGTTTAATCACATTTTCATATTTATCAATATAATTTAGAAAAAGGATTGCATTTAGTTTCAGCATTAATCAAAGATAATGAGATCCTAATTAAGGAATTGTTGAAGAAATTGAATTATTTTGCAAATAAAAAAATCGTGTTTGATCCACTTTTAACAATAAACTCATTTATATTTAATCGCTAAGCTAAATTGCATAATTAGAGTAAAGATTGATTTAACTTTATTGACAATAAATACACTGAGACATAGCAAAAATACTATTGTAGTAAACGATACTTGCCCGCCTTTTGCCAATTTTATGTAAAATAAATTTCAGCTAACTAGTAACCAATATTTTTTCGCACGCATCACCTGTTAATATTGACAGTTTCATTTACTTTAAGCTTGATAGTGTTTAAGATAAACTCATTTTTTGATGTATCTTAGGACTTTAAAACTTGAATAACTTTGCAAACATTATTGAAATCGAGCGCGGCAATATGAAGTTCGCTTACGTACAAAATGATGAGATAAATTATTTGGAACTTTTTGACCAATTTTTGGCCGAAGAAGGACATCATGAGCTACTCGATCCAAGTGATAAAATTGAGAGATATACTTATCTAATTAATCACAATCAATCTAAATTTATTTTCAAAATAGATGGCGGTGTTGAGCATCGTTTAGAACGTCGACTTATTGCTAAAATCACTGGTGATTTTTATTTTAATCTAATTCGTAAGCTGGCTAAAATTTCGTTGGATAAATGCGATATCGCTTATGAACTCTATTTAGTCGCTTTTGATAAAACCACCAATCGCCACTATATGATCTTTAATTTTATAGAAGGACGTTCATTAACATGGGATGAAATGCGTGAATATGGAGAGCAAGTTAAAGCATGTATTGAAAAACTGCATAGTTATAATCTTGTTTCAAACGATGTTCACGGTGGTAACTTTATTTTAACTCCAGAGGGTAAAATCAAAGCAATCGACTTAACTAACTCCGGTTTTATTTGGTTAACTAAAGCCAATGATGCAATCGAATTGCGTGAGCGCTTTGGTATTAAAATTAATGTTCCTTTCTTGGCTATGGCAATTAAAAAATTTACTCACGGATTTAAACGGTTATCGCGTAAAATTCGCGGTAAAGAAGATTAATAAATTAAATGAGAGAAAGACAAGCTTCTCTCATTTTTCTGCAAATAAATATAATTAATTCAATATATTAAATTATACATTTTAATGCTTTTCAGCTCTAAAAAATATTTAAATTCTTCTGTTCTAAATACTGGTAAATACTTTTATAACCGTTTAGAATAAAACTAATCATGCAAAGAAGGATGAGTTATGAGAAAGTTAATTGGTTTTACTGTTTTAGTTGCGTTGCTAACTGGTTGTTCTTCTCAGAAGATGCTGTCAATCTATCAAACAGATGGTGTAGAAATTACTCAAAACACGTTTGGTGAGGATATCATAAATAAATACAGTACTTCACAACCAATTACCATTCTTCATTCTTCATTATCACTCTGTATTACACAAGAACTTGATAATCGCCCAGTAGTTTTGAACCGTGAAAACTATTTAAGTTCGGCATGGTGGCCATATTATAATATGGCTTCTCTACAAGCAATTACGATAAATGGTGGTGATACTCTCATATTAGTTGAAGGAAATAATGTTGTTGCTAACGCTATTACCAATTATCAATCACAATCTAAATACTTCGTTAGTTATACATTAACCGCAACTCGCAATGCCAAAAATATTCATTACTTATTTAGCAATATCAAACAAGCTCAACAATATACTGCTTCTATTGGCAATGAAGGGTTTGAAAATGTAAAAACCTTGGAAAGAACCCACCCAGATTTAGTTATTGATGCACTCAATAAAGAAGTCGATAAAATTCAGGCTTGTTTATTACATTAATACTGTACGCTAAAAAAAATTACAGTTGAGGAACGGGGATTTTAAGCCTAAAATTGATACAAAATTCTTATCAAGACATTTTAAAAAGTAAAACTCATCATGAAAAAAATTCTTTTTTTATTATTGCTTCCATTTTCTAGCTTTGCACAAAATGACATAAATGACTTTTGGAAAAATGATTTTTGGCAAATTAATGAAGTAGTAAATCATGAATTGGATTTATTTGAGTTATCCAATCCCCCCGCTGAAAGATTACATATAAGTTCGGATGGAACGAAATTTATTTACGGTAACTCGCTAACTTTTAATACTAATGGTACTTTCTTATCAAAATACTCTGCTAGGTGTGGTAACGATTGTTTTACCGGTTCGGAAGGTACTTTTGAAAAAATTGATGAAACACATCTTCGATTACAAATCAATTTATTCCAGCGTTCTGGCGACTGTGAAGGCGTAGAAGATAGAACAGTTCGAGATTTAGGAACTTTTGAAATTAAACCAACTGAAAATGGCTATGAATTAGTTAAATTAAAGGATGAATGAAGACTAGCTATAAAATAATAAGATAATAAGTAAGTAATATCCTTCTTTTCATTAAATTAATTAAACCAACTCCTTAATTTATTATTCCCTAAATTATTTGTTATCTATTAGATAAACAATACAAAAATTGTTGATTCATTGATGTATAAAAAAAGTTGAGGAGCGGGGTTTTTTGAGTTTAAAAATAGTCAAAATTTGACATCAATCCATTCTTTAATTAGATAACTTATAAAAGTCTTTCTAATAAATTAGTCATTACTAATTCTTCCATTTTAAAGGTGACTTTGTCATAAAAACCTATATAAATCAATCATAAAATTATTAAGATACTTACATTAGTTACAAAACTAGTTAGTAAACTTTCTTATTCTTCTGATTTCTTTCTGCATAACTATACTGCATATGTGCTATAAAAAAATAAAGAGGTTTAGTTATGAGTATGTTACAAGATATAAAAGAAAACAAAATGTATATAGGTTCACTTCCCCTCCCCATATTTTTAGTTTGTTCGATTATCGTTATTATTGCTGCACAATTAGATATGCTACCTAAAAGCCTTATTGGTGGTTTTGCTGTGATATTACCTTTAGGTTGGTTTTTAGGCACTGTCGGGCAGAATATTCCATTTTTCAAAAAATTTGGGGCGCCTGCCATTTTGTCACTTATCGTTCCTTCATTATTGGTTTACTACAACGTTTTTGATGAGAATACTTTATCAGCAACAAAGATGTTAATGAAAGACTCTAACTTTTTACTCTTTTATATCGCCAGTTTAGTGTGCGGTAGTATTCTTGGTATGCATCGAGTTATTTTAGTTCAAGGCTTTATTCGAATGATGATTCCGATGCTATTAGGTATGTGTTTAGCTGCGTTTGTTGGCGTCTGTGTCGCCGTAGCTTTTGGTGATGATTGGGAGCACGCCTTCTTTTATACAGTTTCACCAGTAATGGCAGGAGGAATTGGTGAAGGTGTTTTGCAACTGTCCAATGCCTACAGCAATATCCTTAATCAAGATTATAATGTTTTTGTTAGCGCATTAATTCCTGCAACTGTTGTAGGTAACTTTTTTGCAATCACTTTTACGGCGATTATGAGCCGAATTGGTGAAGTTAAACCTCACTTAAGTGGGCACGGTCAATTAGTAAAAATTGAATTTGATGGCTTAGCTGAAGCGTTAAAAGATGATAAGACACCACTTGATGCTCGTGCAATGAGTGGCGCAGTTATGATTTTAGCTACGTTATTTATCTTCGGTATGATTTTAGAAAAAGTAACTCATTTCCCTGGTCCTGTTTTAATGATTATTGCTACCGCTGTAGTTAAATATTTTCGTTTATTACCAGCGAGTGTCGAACGAGGAAGCCAACAATGGTACAAATTTATCTCAGGCAACTTTACCTTTCCATTAATGGCAGGACTTGGGCTACTTTATATAGATTTAAATAGCGTAGTTAAAGTATTAACTATCCCATACTTTATTACCATTATCTCTATCGTCTTCACTGTTTCAATGACAGGATTTGTTTGTAGCTTCTTCTTAAAAATGTATCCAGTTGAGGCATCTATTATTTCATCTTGCCAAAGTGGAATGGGTGGAACTGGTGATGTAGCAATACTTTCAACAGCCAATAGAATGAACTTGATGCCTTTTGCACAAGTTGCAACACGATTAGGGGGAGCTTTAATGGTGATATGCACCACGGCACTAATGCGTTATTTACATATGTAGTTTTATAAACATTAAAAAATTAATTAGAAGTTTTAAAAGCAGTTTGAGATAAATATTGGTTTGATCTCAAAAAATATTAAATATAGTTTTAAGTATTTAAAAAGGTAAGCATTATGACAACAGTACAAGAAAAAGCGTTAGCAATCAGTAAACAAATGCACGGTAAATTTGAAACCCACTCGAAAGTCCCTGTTAATTCAATGGCAGATCTTAGTGTTGCTTATACACCAGGCGTTGCAGCAGTCTGCACCGAAATTGCTAAAAATCCCGATTCAGTTTATGAATATACTAGTAAACGTAATTTAGTTGCGGTTATCACTGATGGTTCAGCTGTTTTAGGGTTAGGAAATATTGGGCCAGAAGCAGCAATTCCAGTAATGGAAGGCAAGGCAATTTTATTTAAACAATTTGCAGATGTTGATGCAATACCTTTATCAATTAATACTCAAGATCCAGATGAGTTAGTTAAACATATAGCAGCATTAGCGCCCTCATTTGGCGGTATCAATCTAGAAGATATTAGTGCACCAAGGTGTTTTGAAATTGAAAAACGATTACAAGAATTATTAGATATTCCTGTATTCCATGATGATCAACATGGTACAGCAATCGTTGTATTAGCAGCGCTTTATAATGCACTTAAAGTTGCAGGTAAGTCGATCGAATCGGCCAAGGTGGTGATTAACGGTGGCGGAGCAGCTGGTTTAGCAATTGCCGATATGTTATTAGCCGCTGGAGTAACCGATCTTAAAATTGTCGATAAGATTGGTATTTTATCCGAAGATGATCTTTCTTTACCACCTCACCATTTAGCCATGGCGAAGAGAACCAATAAGAACAAACAAAAAGGTACATTACAAGATGCGGTTAAAGGTGCTGATGTGTTTATTGGTGTTTCAGCCCCAGGAGTATTAAAAGCAGATTGGGTTAAAACGATGGCAGAAAAATCAATTATTTTTGCTATGGCAAATCCAACACCAGAAATATTCCCAGACGAAGCTAAAGCAGCTGGTGCTTATATTGTCGGTACTGGGCGTAGTGATTATCCGAATCAAATTAATAATGTTTTAGCATTCCCTGGCATATTTAGAGGCGCTTTAGATGCTAGAGCAAAAAATATTACATTAGCCATGCAGCTTGCAGCAGCAAAAGGATTAGCCAATATCATTACACCTGACAAACTATCAATTGATTGTATATTGCCAAATGCATTTGAACCTAATGTAGCCAAGGTGGTTGCTGAAAGTGTAAAAAATGCAGCAAATAATCTTTAATAGTCGATTAAATTAGCTATAAACCTACTAATACGAAATTTATTAGTAGGTTTTCCTGCCTAATAAGTTATGATAGTAAGTGATCGCTTTTTATACAGTAAATGAGAATGAGATATTTATTTAATAAATTACCACTCAACGTTAAGTTAATAAGCCTGATTTGCTTAGTGTTTATACTTTCAGTTATTGCACAAAATATTTATATTGTTCATGTAGTGAATAACGAATATCTTATCAACTCTCGCCAACGAGTTGAGAATATCGCAAATATTATCTCTACATCACAAAGTATCATTGACGAAATACAAAATCCTACACCACAAAATATTGCTTCCATTCAAAAAACAACAGAACAATCCAGAGCATTAACACAAACTGATTTTATTGTGATATTTAATATGCAAGGCGTTCGATATTCGCATCCCGATGAAAATAAAATAGGTCAAACTATAGTTGGTGGAGATGAACAGCGCGCATTAAATGGTGAGTCCTATACTTCAATTGCGAAAGGCACATTGGGAGATTCTGTTCGGGCTTTTAAGCCAATTATGAATGATAAAGATCAACAAATTGGTGTAGTTTTAGTTGGTCAGACCTTGCAAAAAATTAATCATTTAGCATCAAGAACAAGTCAGCCGATTTGGCTATCCTTGTTTGCTTCATTATCGATAGCTATTCTTTTGGCCTATTTGTTATCTCGCAATATAAAGAAAATTTTATACGGCCTTGAGCCAGTTGAAATGGCACAGCTATTTGCTGAGCGAAATGCTATTATCCGAACGGTAAAAGAAGGCATTGTGGTTATCAATCGAGATGGATTAATTACACAGATCAATGATGAAGCAATTAGAATTTTGCGCATAAAAAAAGATAAAGAAAATATTATAAGCTTACCTATTGGTGACTTTATTCCAAATACTCGACTGCACGAAGTGATGATGAGTGGAAAAGCTGAATATGATTGTGAACAAAATATTAATGGCGTGGTGATACTAACCAATCGAACTCCATTATTTGTTAATGATATTTTAGTTGGAGCTATTGCTTCATTTAGAGATATGACAGAAGTACGTAGATTGGCAGAAAATTTAACAGGAGTTAATCGTTATGCCGATGCTTTACGTTCACAATCTCATGAGTTTAATAATAAATTACATGTTATTTATGGGTTAGCCTTTAATGACAATAAATCTGAATTAATTGATTATCTTGAAGAAATTATTGGCAATCAACAAGCGGAATCTAAACTTGTTAGTCAATATATTAAAGATCCAATTATTGCAGGATTTTTAAATAGTAAATTTAGCCGAGCACGTGAGCTAAATGTGACATTAACGTTTAATATTGATGGTATTTTGGCACCAATAACAGATACATCTGTGACACATGGTTTAGTTACAATACTTGGTAATTTAATTGATAATGGACTTGATGCAGTACAATTTTTGGATGATAAGCAGATAAAGGTGAGTTTAGTTATTGATAATTCTAATTTTCAGATTGAAATCAATGATAATGGTGAAGGTATTTCTGAAAATGATATTCAATATATTTTTCAAAAAGGCTATTCGACAAAGGGCGATAATCGTGGTTTTGGGCTTTATTTAGTGTTAGCTAGTATTGATGAGTTAGATGGGCAAATACAATTATGTGATTCTGATAATAAAAAAGGGACTTGCTTTAAGGTATTATTACCATTAGAAGAGATTTATAGGAAAAAATAATCATATGGTAGAAGTTTTAATTGTTGAAGATGATCCGATGGTAGCAGAGCTCAATAAAAAATATTTGCAAATGCTTCCTGGTTTTAATTTAGTGGCAACTGTTACTAATGGAGAACAAGCGCTACATTTTATCCATGATAATCATATTGATCTATTGTTGCTTGACGTTTTTATGCCAAAACTAAATGGTCTTGATCTGTTAAAATATATTCGAATTAGTTACCCTAAAATAGATATTATTATGGTAACCGCCGCATGTAATACCAATGATATCCAAACCGCATTACGTTTAGGAGTCATTGATTATATTGTTAAACCCTTCACTTTTGAGAGATTTCGTACGGCTTTGATTTCATATCAAGAACGGATTCGCCTATTATCATCTTCCGAAATACTAAACCAGAATCAATTAGATGATCGAATTTTCACTAAAAACTTTAATACTACAAATAGATTACCAAAGGGAATCGACTCACAAACTTTACAATCTGTTCGAGATGTTATTGTTAACTATCAACAAGATTTCTCTATGAGTGATATTATCGAATTGATTCCTTTATCTAGGATATCGGTTAAGAAATATCTTGATTATTTAGAAGAGTTAGGAGAAATAGAAAGCCATTTGACCTATTTACCAATTGGCCGTCCAGTAAAACGTTATATTTATCAAAAATAGTTTATTTAGTTTGTTATTAATTGTGCTGTAAATGATTACTAAGTTGACTAAAACTATTCATCCATTGTAATTTCATCTAATGATAAGCTGAAACTTGGGACAAATACATCTAAAAAATAATCCATTTCTGGAGTATTACGATCTGATAATGTTTTTTTCAATCGTTGTTCTGCTAACCTAAACTCATTATTACCCGCACTAAGCTCTTCAATTGTTTTAAGATATGCACACAAAGCATCTGCTTGTTTTACAATGCTTTTTTCATCTTCATCATAATAATCGTCATCAATTAGTGTTTTAAAGTCATCTTGTAACTCTTTTGGCAACATATTAATGAGTTTATTTTGAGCTATTTTTTCAATCTTTTTGTATTCAGATGTGATCTGTGGGTTGTAATATTTAGTCGGTGTCGGTAAATCACCTGTTAATACTTCTGATGCATCATGATACATAGCCAGTAATGCTATGCGTTCAGGGTTAACATTACCATTAAATCGTTTGTTTTTAATTATCGCTAAAGCATGTGCAACAAAAGCAACTTGAAGGCTATGTTCTGATACATTTTCAGTTCTCACGTTACGCATTAAAGGCCAACGATTAATTAGTTTTAAACGCGATAAATGAGCAAAAAAATGGCTGTTATTCATTATGATTATCTCATTGATTCTAAAATAAAAAACGCCTCCAAATCGGAAGCGTTAGTAAATTTATAATACGATTTTAATGACTTATGCTAAAACAAGCTGTCTTGTACCTAAAGCAACAGGAACATTTTGTTCTTCATCAAAGGTGACATATTCCCAAGCATCTTGTTTAGCTAATAACGCTTGCAATAGTTGGTTATTTAAAGCGTGACCTGATTTATAACACACTACTTCACCAATCATATTGTGGCCACTCATGTATAAGTCACCAATGGTATCTAGCATTTTATGACGTACAAATTCATCTTCAAAACGAAGACCATCTTCATTAAGAACTTTATAATCGTCAACAACAATTGCACAATCTAAGCTACCGCCTAAACATAATCCTTTAGATTGTAATGCTTCAATATCTCGCATAAATCCAAACGTTCTTGCACGACTGATTTGACGAATAAAAGACTCTGAAGAAAAATCCAATTGGTAACGTTGTGAACTGTTATCAATAGCTGGATGACGAAAATCAATAGTGAAATCTAATCGAAAACCACTATATGGTCTTACTTCTGCCCATTTATCACCATTTTCGACACGAACAGTTTCTTTAACTCGTATGAATTTTTTCAGCGCATTTTGCTCAGTAATTCCAGCATCTAATAATAAGTAAACGAATGGGCTTGCACTTCCGTCCATAATTGGAATTTCGGGCGCATTTACTTCAATAATAATATTATCTATACCGAGCCCAGCTAATGCAGAATTGATATGTTCAACAGTTGAAATACGAACATTATCTTCATTAACCAAACAGGTACAAAGCATTGTATCACGCACAGATTTTGCATCCACAGGAAAATCAACATACGGATTTAAATCTGTACGGCGATAAATAACACCTGTGTTCTCTGGCGCAGGACGTAAAGTCAAAGTAACTTTTTTGCCAGTATGTAAACCGACACCAGTTGCTTGAATTGTCTTTTTTAAGGTTCTTTGTTTCACTTCGCACCTACTCTTTTTATTCGCTTCCATTATCCATTAGACAATAAGAAATCAAATAAGTTCAATACTAATTAGCCTGCTTACGGATAAAAGCAGGAATATCTAAAATTTTATGTTCTTCCATTGGAGAAACCGCTGGTTCATTAACAACTTTAGGCATTGGTTCCTCTTGTTGCTGTGGCAAATGATTTGTTTGTCCAAATAATGAACCATGTGATGTAACTGGTTTATTAATTTTAACTTCTGGACGTTTATCCATACCAATACCAGTTGCAACCACTGTAACACGAATTTCATCAGACATGTCTGGATCAAATGTAGTACCAACAACCACAGTTGCATTGTCAGAAGCAAAAGCTCTAACAGTACTACCAACAGTTTCAAATTCTTCTAAACCAAGATCAAGACCTGCTGTAACATTAACTAACACGCCACGCGCACCCGATAAATCAATATCTTCAAGTAACGGGCTTGAAATAGCCATTTCAGCAGCTTCTTCGGCACGGTTATCACCACTCGCACGACCAGAACCCATCATAGCGTAACCCATTTCGGACATTACCGTTCTAACGTCGGCAAAGTCAACGTTGATATGACCTGGTTTGGTAATTAATTCAGCAATACCTTGTACTGCACCTTTTAAAACACCATTAGCAGCAGCAAAAGCGTCTAATAGCTTAACGCCTCGACCTAATACTTTTAATAATTTATCATTTGGAATTGTGATAAGAGAGTCAACGTGTTTAGCTAACTCAGCAATACCTTGCTCAGCAAAAGCCATACGTTTTTTACCTTCAAATCCAAAAGGCTTTGTAACAACAGCTACAGTTAAAATACCGAGTTCTTTAGCAATTTCTGCAACAACTGGAGCTGCACCTGTTCCTGTTCCGCCACCCATTCCGGCTGCGATGAATACCATGTCGGCACCCTCAATCGCACTACGAATAACATCACGATCTTCTTCTGCTGAATTCCTTCCCACTTCTGGATTAGCTCCAGCACCAAGTCCTTTGGTCACATTATTACCGATTTGGATAGTTTGACCAACTTTAATTCTTTTCAATGCTTGTGCATCAGTATTTGCTGCAAAAAACTCAACGCCTTCAATATGTTCAGCAATCATATGCTCAACAGCATTACCGCCGCCGCCACCTACACCAATAACTTTAATGACTGCTGCTGGCTCATCATCCGCAACCATAGGCTCAAACATAACTTATCTCCAAATTTACGATCTAACAACATTGTACAGATAACCAGCTACAATGTCTACGAAGTTATTAAATATATTAGCTAAAATTCTTTTTTAAACCAACCGGTCAATCTTTTAGCTATCCCTTTCAATGATGATTTATTGCTATCTTTAGTATCATCATTTAATAAACTTTGTTTTCCATAGTGCAATAAGCCTACGGTTGTAGAACAATAAGGCTTTTGCACATAATCAGTTAATCCTGAAATATTCAAAGGTTGTCCAATACGAACTTGATTTTGAAAAACTTTTTCAGCACATTCAACCATACCTTTAATTTGAGCTGCTCCACCAGTTAAAACAATCCCTGCTGCCAACTGATATTTCACATTTTGTTTCTTAAGTTCATCTTGTAACACTAGTAATTCTTTTTGGACTAAAGATAAAAGTTCTGAATAGCGTGGTTCTATTACATCTGCTAATGTTTGTCTTTGTAATGAGCGTGATGGTCGTCCTCCAACACTCGGCACATCAATAACTTCATCTTTACCAACTAATGAACCGACAGCACAACCATAACGAATTTTGATATTTTCTGCATCCATTGGCGGTGCACCAAATGCATAAGCGATATCACTAGTAACAACATTGCCAGCATAAGGAATAACTACCGAATGACGTAATGCACCACCTGTATAAACAGTAACATCCATTGTTCCGCCACCGATATCAATAACACATACACCTAATTCTTTTTCATCATCAGTCAAGACTGCATAGCTAGAAGCCAACCCAGAGAAAATAAGTTGATCAACTTTTAAACCACAACGTTCAACAGCCTTAACGATATTTCTTGCCATATCATTATGACAGGTGACCAAATGAACTTTCGCTTTCATTCTTACACCAGATAATCCGATAGGATTTTTAATGCCTTCTTGTAAATCAATTGAATACTCTTGAGCAATAACGTGCAAAATACGATGTTCATCCAATATTCGAACGGATTTAGCTGTATGAACTACGTTTTCGACATCTTCTGCCGTAACCTCTTCATCAGCAATTGGCACCATACCTATTTCATTTTGACAACGAATGTGTTTACCAGATAGGCTTAAATAAACAGAAGATATTTGGCAATCAGCCATTAATTCAGCTTGGTCAACTGCTCGTTGGATTGATTTAACAACTGATTCAAGGTCATTTACACCACCTTTATCAACGCCTTTCGATGGACAATGTCCAACACCAATAATATTGACCACACCATCAGGAAGCACTTCACCGACAAGGGCAAGTACTTTGGATGTGCCAACTTCAAGTCCAACAACCAATTTTTTCTCTGTTGCTTTCATACTTAAGCCTTTATTTATTCCTTATTGCGATATTTTTTCTCGTTGTACTGCGATGCCGTTTTCATAACGCAAATCAGCAGCCGTTATTTTTTCATCAGCTGGCATTCTAGACTGAATTTCAGGAAATAATTTAATAAATTGTTGATAGCGTTGTTCTATTTTTTCACTACCAACTATCAATTTTATATCCTGACTTTCAGAACATAAATCAGCTGTACATTGTTTGATCAGCAATTGCCAAGCATTACGTTCATCAGCTATAGCTGCTTTAATTTCTGATGCAAACTTGTTATTAGCTAACTTTCTAGAAATTTCTTCTAGCTTAAAATACGTTTCTAATATTGTTTTTGCTTTACCTTCAGGGCCATATATCCTAGGTAATTGCAATTCACCCAAACGATCTAATGGCACACTAAATACATTGCCAGCATTATCAAGTAGATATAAATCATTCCAGTAAAATGCAGGTTTGTATTCTTCAATATAAACAATCAACCTATCCGGCCATTGCTTACGGATACTAGCTTGTTTAACCCAAGGGTATCGCATTATTTCTTGTTGAATATCGTCAACATCCTGTCCTATATAGGTATTTGGCAATCCTAAACCTAATATTGCTTGTCGAAGATCATCTTCAGTTGTGTAAGTATACTCTCCACTTAAAGTCAATTGTGATAAAACCATTTGATCTGGATCTTCCATCCAGTTCTTAACACAATTGATAGCCCAGGCACTAATACAAATAATTATAATAAAGAACAAAAAACCTATCATTTGTTCTGAATTACGAAAAACAAGCAACCTTCTTCTATTTTGATGTTCTCGTTTGTGCGCTGCTTGTCGGACTTTTTTCATAAAAATAAAGCCAATTATATGGTTGCTAATTGTAAAATACGTTTAACCAATTCACTAAATGACCATCCGTATTCTTTTGCTGCCATTGGTACTAAACTATGGTCTGTCATGCCTGGAGCAGTGTTTACTTCAAGTAAATATGGTTTTTCATTATTATCAAACATAATGTCCACTCTACCCCAACCTCGGCAACCAACGGCTTTATAAGCATCTAAAGCTAATTTACGAATCTCTTGTTCTTTTTCATCAGATAATCCGCTTGGACAGAAATATTGGGTTTTATCTGACAAATACTTTGCATCATAATCATAAAAATTGGTAGCAGGCTTAATGTAAATTGCTGGTAAAACCTCATCACCAACTATCGCAACGGTAAACTCAGGGCCTGATAAAAACGATTCAACCATTACGGTATTATCATATTTGAATGCAACATCAATAGCAGCTTTTAATTCTTCTGCCTTATCAACTCTTGTCATACCAACACTTGAGCCTTCATGGCTTGGTTTAACAAATAATGGTAATCCAAGATTTTTAACAATATTTTCAATGTCAATTAATTGCGATTTTTCAACCATAACGTAATCAGCAACAGGTAAACCAAGTGATTTCCAAACTAGTTTTGTTTTTAACTTATCCATGGTTAAAGCTGATGATAAAACATCACTTCCGGTATAAGGAATGTTTTGATAAGTTAAAATAGCTTGGGTAATACCATCTTCGCCACCTCGACCATGTAAAATAATAAAAGCTTTAGTAAACCCTTCTTGATTCAAATTTGTTATACAATGATCTTTAGTATCGATAAGATGAGCATCAATACCATTTTCTTGTAACCCTGAAAATACTGCTTTACCTGATTTTAGTGATACTTCTCGTTCAGCAGAGGTCCCACCATACAACACAGCAACTTTATCAACCATTATTATAAAACCTCTTTTGAAAATAGTTGGCTACTGGCTAACTGACGGGCAACTCGGCCAACGCTTCCAGCACCTTGAGTTAATAACAAATCCCCACCTTGTAATAATTCTTTCATTATTTCAGGTAGAAGATCTAAATCAGAAACGTAAATTGGATCAACTTTTCCACGATTACGAATTGAACGGCAAAGTGATCGACTATCTGCGCCTGCAATAGGCTGTTCACCAGCAGAATATACATCTAACATAACTAACGCATCAACTTGAGAAAGAACCTGCGCAAAATCATCAAATAAATCACGAGTACGCGTAAATCTATGTGGTTGAAATAACATCACCAATCTACGGTCAGGCCAACCATTTCGAGCTGCCTGAATTGTGGCATTAACTTCGCTAGGATGATGTCCGTAATCATCAACCATCATAATATCTTTTCCATTTCCATCAGGAAAAATACCTAATAGATCGAATCGACGGCTAGTTCCAGCAAATTTTGCTAAAGCTTGTATAATTGAATTATCATCAATACCATCTTCAGTCGCAGCGATAATTGCTGCTGCTGAGTTTAAGGCATTATGTTTGCCAGGTGCATTTAATTCAATTTCTAAATCGTTATGATCTGGGCGACATACTGTGTAGTAACTAACGCCTCTCTCCTGACGATAATTTTTAATAACAACATCGGCTTCTTCACTAAAACCATAAGTGATAATTTTACGACCAACAATCGGTAACAATTCACGATTAATAGGATCGTCATAACACATAACAGCTAATCCATAAAAAGGAAGATTACGTAAAAAGGAGATAAAGGTTTGTTTAAGATTCTCAACACTTCCTTGATAAGTATCCATATGATCAGGTTCAATATTAGTTACTATAGATACCATAGGCTGTAAGTGTAAAAATGAAGCATCACTTTCATCGGCTTCTGCAATAAAATATCGACTACTACCTAATCTAGCATGGGTTCCTGCTGCTTTAACCAAACCACCATTTACAAAAGTTGGATCGAGTTTAGCTTCTGCATAAATAGCCGTTACCATTGCTGTGGTAGTCGTTTTACCATGGGTTCCTGCAATAGCTATACCATATCGAAAACGCATTAATTCGGCTAACATTTCAGCTCGTTGAATTACAGGAATACGAGCTTCTCTAGCTGCAACGACTTCTATATTATCTTGAGAAATCGCTGATGAGATAACAACAACACTTGCACTAAGAACATTTTCAGCAGCATGTCCGATAACAATCTTTGCGCCTAATGTTTCTAAATGTTGTGTTACTGCATTTTCAGCAATATCAGAACCGCTAATTTGATAACCTTCATTAGCAAGAACTTCAGCAATCCCTCCCATTCCGGCACCGCCAATACCCACAAAATGGATATGTTTGACACGTTTCATTTCTGGAATGATTGCTCTTAATTCAGCTAATTCCTTAGTATTCACTATTAAACCCCTGGTTAATTATTTATTAAGTAAAGTCATTTTTTGATCTCAAACAGAACTTAACAAAACTGTTACTTAAAATTATAAATAAAATTCGTCATTTTACCACTGAAATCAGTGTTTCTGCCACTCTTTCTGTCGAATTTATAATGGATAAACTTTTCGCTTTTACAGCCATTTCAACTAATTCTTGTCGACTTAGGTTTGAAAGTAATTGAAATAATGAATCAACATTAAAATCAGGCTGTTCAATAATCTTAGCAGCATCAATATCAGCTAAAGATTTTGCATTCCAAAATTGCTGGCGATCTTTATGCATAAAAGGAACAAAAATAGCACCAATACCAACAACTTCTATTTCACTCACAGTTAATGCACCGCTTCGACAAATAACTATATCAGCCCAGCTATAGGCTTCTTTAACATCACTAATAAATTCTGTTACTTGGTTAATGTTACAGTTCTGATAATATTTAATTACATCATCTAACATTCCTTTGCCCGTTTGATGCCAAACAATAAATTTATCAGACAATTTTGAAATTGCTTGAGGAACAACAGTATTGATTACTTTGGCGCCTTGACTACCCCCCATAACCAAGACTCTAATAGGGCCTTGTCTATTTTTGAGTCTTTCACTGGGTTCTTCAATTGTTAATAAGTCACTGCGAACTGGATTACCAACCACTTCAGCATTTCTAAATGCTGTTGGAAAAGCTTGTAAAACTTTAGTTGCAATTTTAGCCAAATATTTGTTTGTTAATCCCGCAATGCCATTTTGTTCATGTAGTACCACTGGAATACCTAAACTTTTGGCAGCTATTCCACCAGGCCCTGAAACATACCCGCCCATACCTAAAACAACATCAGGACGATACGCTTTTAAAATTTTCCTAGCTTGTAAAACAGCTTTCAATATTTTATAAGGCGCTTTTAATAATGCTAGTTTACCTTTGCCACGTAGGCCAGATATTTGAATAAAGTCTATTTCAATTCCATTTTCAGGCACTAACTGTGCCTCCATACGATCAGCTGTACCTAACCATCTTACTTGCCAACCTTGTTTCATTAAATGATGAGCAACAGCAATACCAGGGAATACATGCCCACCAGTACCACCAGCCATGACTAATAACTTTTTCATTATTTAATTGACCTTATTCTTGCTTGAGCTTGTTGTTGTCTGAACTCAAAATCTATTCTTAGTAATATTGCAACTGCAATACTCATTACAATAAGGCTTGAGCCTCCATAACTAATAAATGGCAAAGTTAAACCTTTTGTAGGTAACATACCGGATGTTACACCAACATTAACAAAAGTTTGAAAACCAAACCAAATGCCAATTTCACAAGCTAAATAGCCTGAAAATTGAGATCCTTCGTTTAACGCCCGATATCCTATAGCTAATGCTTTAAATGTTAGAAAGAAAAGTAATAACAACAAAGCTACGACACCGATATATCCATACTCTTCTGAAATAATTGAAAAAATAAAATCAGTATGACATTCAGGTAGATAGCGTAATTTAAAAATAGAATTACCAATTCCTTGTCCAGTTATACCACCATTACCAATAGCCATTAATGAAGCAACAAGCTGATAACCGGCTCCAGTGGCATCTTGCCATGGATCAAGGAATGTCATTAAACGTGTCAAACGGTAAGATTCATATAAAATAAGGCAAGCAACTGCACCAACCCCAGTTAGTAAAATGGCAATAAATTGCCATAATTGAGCACCAGCAATAAATAAAATGCCGATTGTGACCATGAATAATACAATCACCGTACCTAAGTCAGGCTGTTTTAGTAATAAAATTGATAAAACAGCCATCACCACCATAGGTTTAAAAAAGCCCCAAAATCCGTTTTGAACTTCATCTGATTTACGAGCTAGATAACCTGCTAAAAATAGAAATAATGATAATTTAGAAAGCTCAGCTGGTTGAAAATTAAAAACACCTAACGGAATCCAGCGCGACGCACCATTAATTGAAGAACCAATCCCCAAAACCACTATCAGCATGATAATTGAAATAATTAATAAAACTGATCCAAATTGTTGCCAACGTTGCATAGGAATATATAAAGCTATACACATTAAAAATAACGACATTCCAATTTGGATTAACTCGCGTTGGGTATAAAAGAAAGGAGCACTTTCACTAAATGCCATTGATGAGGATGTCACCATAATTAAACCAAATATCATTAAACCAATCACTGTCCAAAGCAATTGGTTATCGAAAGGAATATTTGGATTTACTTGTTTTCTTATCCAAAAGAATGTCATTTTTCACCCCTTTGAGTATACTGCTTAGCAAGTTGTGCAAAAAGATTTCCGCGCTCAATGTAATTTTTAAACTGATCTAAACTTGCACAAGCAGGCGAAAGCAACACCACGTCTTTTGGAGCTACTTTTTTAGCTATACATTCAATAGTTTCAGTCATCGTTTCTGTAATCGTTGATATATTAGGCGCTAAATTAGCAAGTAAATTTCGATCTCGTCCAAAACAGAAAATTTCAATATTTCTATCTTTTAAATAAGGAATCAAAGGTGAAAAGTCTGCTGATTTGCCATCTCCACCTAGCAATAAAAACAATTTTCCATTACATATAACACTATTTAAAGCAGCTTCTGTACTACCTACATTTGTTGCTTTAGAGTCATTAATCCATTTTACCCCATTGCTCTCAAATACTAACTCAAAACGATGAGGTAAACCCTGAAAATTAGCAATAGTTTTCAAACTTGAATCACGATCAATGTTTAAACTATCGGCAATAGCTAATGCTGCTAATGCATTCAAATAATTATGACATCCAATTAATTTCATTGCGTTAGTCGCTAGGACTGGCTTTTGTTGTGCAATCAAGTATTCATAATTATCATCTAAATGATAATCTCCAGCCTTTATTCCAAATGAAACACAGTGGTGATGATTATTCTTTGGTTTAGTTAATTTATCATCCTGATTAATTACACAACATTTTGCATTGTGATAAATGCGTTGTTTAGCTTCAGCATACTGCATTAAACCAAGAGGATAACGATCCATATGGTCTTCAGAAATATTCAATATTGTTGCCACAGAAGCTTGTAAGCTTGATGTCGTTTCTAACTGAAAACTTGAAAGTTCTAACACATAAATATCACAATCTTGTTTTAATAGTGAAAGAGCAGGTTCACCGATATTGCCTCCTACGCCAACTTTTAATCCAGCCTCTTTGACAATATCCCCAACCAATGTAGTAACGGTTGTTTTACCATTTGCCCCTGTAATAGCAATAATTTTTTTATTTTTGTCTTGATTAACTTCACGGCAAAAAAGCTCGACATCACCAACAATCTCAATACCTTTTTCAGCGGCTTTTTGTAATTCAGGTGTAGATAATGCAATACCAGGACTGGCAATAATCATATCTGCTTCAAATAGCCAGTCTATATTTAGATTTCCTAAATGATAAATAACACGATCATCTAATTGCTCTAATCCTGAAGGAGATAAACGTGTATCAATCACTTTCGGTATAACATTCTGAGCAAGAAAATAGTCAACACACGAAAGTCCTGTTATCCCTAATCCGATAATAACAACTTTTTTACCTTGATAGTCAACCATGATGCAATCCTACTCTATTTTATTTAACGTAATTTCAAGGTTAATAAACCAATTACGACTAACATCAGTGAAATAATCCAAAACCGAACAATTACTCTTGGTTCTGGCCAGCCTTTTAATTCATAATGATGGTGAATTGGTGCCATTTTGAAAATTCGTTTACCTCTTAATTTGAACGAACCTACTTGCAAAATTACAGATAGTGTCTCTATAACAAAAATGCCACCCATTACTAATAATAAAAATTCTTGCCTCAGTAATACTGAGATAATCCCAAACACACCACCTAAAGCTAACGAGCCTACATCACCCATAAAAACCATCGCTGGATAGGTGTTAAACCATAGAAAGCCAAGACCTGCACCAATGATTGCAGTACAAACAATCATTAGTTCGCCACTAAATTTGATATATGGAATATGTAAATATGCAGCAAAGTTAACATTACCTGTCGCCCAAGCAACAAGAGCAAAACCAGCAGCTACAAACACAGTTGGCATAATTGCTAGGCCATCTAAACCGTCAGTAAGATTTACTGCATTACCTGCACCAACAATAACCACATAAGTCAGTAAAATGAACCATAACCCTAATTGCGGCATAACATCTTTGAAAAAAGGAACAACTAATACTGTTACGGAACTATCTTTCCCATATGCATAAAGACCAAAAGCCACAATTAATGCAATAACTGACTGCCAAAAATATTTCCACCTAGCAATTAACCCCGCAGTATTTTTACGGATAACTTTTAAATAATCATCAGCGAAACCAACAAGACCATAACCAAGTAAAACAAATAAGGTTACCCAAACATAAGGATTTCGTAGATCTGCCCATAGAAAAACAGAAAACGAAATAGAAGCTAAAATAAGCGTTCCACCCATTGTTGGTGTTCCCTTCTTACTTAAATGAGATTCAGGACCATCGTGGCGAATAACTTGACCAATTTGTAATTTTTGAAGCCAATCAATTACTTTTTGCCCCATAATTAACGAAATTGCCAATGATGTTAATAACGCAAGAATAGCCCTTACCGTTAGATAAGAAATAACATTAAAAAAAGTAAAATATTTAACTAAATATTCTGATATCCACACCAACATAATTTTTAATCCTGACCTGTTTTTAATTGAATTTCTGTGATTAATTCTTCCATTCTTGCACTACGTGAACCTTTAACTAACATAGTTAAGTTTGGATATTTTTGTAATAACGCTAACAAAAACTCCACTGCTTTATGTTTATCAACAAAATGGTGTCCAACACCACTAAATTGGCTAATCAATTCGCTTAAATCACCAACACTAACAACACAATCAATTTTTTGTTGTTTAGCTAATTCACCAATTTGTTGATGATAATTTTTTGCGTTATGTCCCAATTCCGCCATATCACCTACAACTAAAACTCGATAACCTGGTTGAGTTGCTAAAACATTAATAGCAGCCGACATTGATCCAACATTAGCATTATAGGAATCATCCCAAATTAATTGAGTTTGATTTAATTTAATTGGGTAAAGACGCCCTTTCACAGATTTCGACGTTGCTAATCCCTTCTTAACTTCTATTAAAGTTGCACCTACTGATATTGCTAAAGCTGCAGCAGCAATTGCATTAGATACATTATGCTCACCAACTAATGGTAAGGTGATTTCACTCTCACCAATTGGTGTGCACAATGTGAAAATAGTCTGATCCATTACTTTTATATTACTAGCATAAAAATCAGCAGAAGAATCATGTAAAGAAAAGGTCCAAACAGTTTTATTATTTAGCTCTTTTAACCAATTATCAGAACAACTATCTAAATTAATAATCGCGATGCCGTTTTCTGAAAGCCCTTCAAAGATTTCACCTTTAGCTGTTGCTACCCCTTCAAGTGAACCAAAACCTTCAATATGAGCTAAAGCAATATTATTAATGAGTGCACTATTAGGTTTAACTAAACGAATGGTATAAGCAATTTCACCAATATGATTTGCACCCAATTCAATAACTGCAAATTGATCTTGCTTTGATAATCTTAATAACGTTAATGGAACTCCAATATCATTATTAAAATTACCTTGAGTATAAAGTGTTTCACCACACTGCTGTAAAATAGTAGCAGTCATTTCTTTCACAGATGTTTTACCTGATGAACCAGTCAACGCGACAATTTTAGCTGAGCTTTGATCTCGCACAAATGAAGCGATTTGACCTAATGCTAAATGGGTATCATTTACTACTATTTGAGGAATATCATCGTCGAGTTTGTGATTAGCAATTACCAAACAAGCTCCATCTTTAATAGCTTGTTTAGCAAATAAATGACCATCAAATTTATCACCCACTAATGCAATAAATAGTGATTTATGAGTAATTTTTCGTGAATCAGTACAAATTTCTTCAATAGTTAATCTCTCATCTTGAATATGATAAGAAGTCCCATTAACTATTTTTTCAACTTGCTTAATATCTAAAGGAATCATGATTGATTCTCTACTCCTAAAATCTGTTTTACGGTTTCTTGATCTGAATAATGATGCTTTGTTATACCTATAATCTGATAATCTTCATGTCCTTTCCCAGCTATTAGAATAACATCATCAGGTTTGGCTTGAGCTAGGGTCTTTGTGATAGCTTCAACTCTATCAGTAATAACTTGTGTATTTTTAACGTCAGTTAGCCCTTCTTGTATATCATGAATAATTTTTATTTCATCTTCAGTACGAGGATTATCATTAGTTAATACAATTTTATCGGCAAACTGTTCAGCAACTTCCCCCATTAATGGTCTTTTACCTGTATCTCTATCGCCTCCACAGCCAAAAATCACCCATAATTTACCTTTGCAATGAATGCGGCTTGCTTGTAATGCTTTTTGTAGAGCGTCAGGTGTATGCGCATAATCAATGATTACCGTTGGGCTATTTTTCACGTGTATCACTTCCATGCGACCACATATTGGCTTAAGGTACGATGCCATATTGACTACTGCAAAAAATGGATAATCAAGTGTTAGTAATGTTGCGATTGCTAATAGTAAATTTGATACATTAAATTCACCTAGTAATCGGCTATGAATAATGGCATTACCCCAGCTTGATTCCATGTGAATTTCGGCACCTTTATCATGATATTCAATCATTGACACACCAACAAAAGGGTTGTCCATCATCTTCAAGCGTCGCAATGACTTAGGTTGGCATGATACTGCAGTAGCTTTTGATAATTTATCAATCCAACGTCGTCCATAAGCATCATCATAATTAATAATGGGTTTTCCTGAACTAGCTACCTGCTTTTCTTTTTCATCAGAACTAAATAGCGACCATTTTGCCTTAGCATATCTATTCATCGTTTTATGATAGTCAAGATGATCTCGGCTTAGATTAATAAATACTGTCGCTGCACAATGTAATTCTTTTACCCGATTCATCGATAACCCATGGGAAGAAATTTCCATTGCCACAACTTGAACACGTTTTGCTACAAAATCAGCTAGATAAGACTGAACTTCTACAGCAGATAAAGTTGTGTTTGGCGAGGGTTCGAGATGATTGTAAACACCATTACCAATCGTGCCTAACAATGCGGATTTTTTATTTAATAAAGTTGCACATTGTGCAATCAACTGCGTAATTGTCGTTTTACCGTTTGTCCCTGTTACTCCAATTACAGATAAATGTTTAGAAGGCGAATGATAAAAATCAGCTGCAATTTTTGATAATTTTTGAGAAAGTTGAAACACACTTATTTGTGGAATAACTTTCTCGTCTTTTTGATTTAGGTAATCAATTTTCAAATCATTTGATTTTCTGTTTGTTTCAGTTAGAACAAGTACAGCACCTGATGAAATTGCTTGAGGAATAAAATCTTTACCATTAACGGTATACCCTTTAATAGCTACAAACACATCTCCTTTTTGCACTTTCCGACTATCAATTACTAATTGATTAAGCGGGAAATCATCTACTGGTAGTTGATTCCCACCTAATAAGTTATATAAAGTTTTAAATGTGCTTGTTGCCATTATTTATTACCTATTAATATACAATCATTTGACCATCAACTTGACGATCTGGTTTTACATTCATTGTTCTAAGAACTCCCCCCATAATACGGCTAAAAACAGGGGCTGAAACAGAACCACCATAATATTGCCCAGCTTTTGGATTATCGATAACAACAACCAGTGAATATTTAGGTCCTGTTGCTGGTGCAATACCCGCGGTATAAGCTAAATATTGATTAACATATCGTCCACCAGATAGTTTTTTAGCTGTACCCGTTTTAACACCTACACTATATCCAGGGACAGAAGCTTTGGTACCACCTCCAGTCACAGCAACCGCTTCCATTAATTGCACTACTGTTTTAGCTGTTTTTTCAGCTACAACTCGTTTACCTTCTACTGGCTCGTTAATTTTTAATATTGAAACAGGTCGATAAACACCATAGCTACCGATAGTTGCATAAGCCCTAGCTAGCTGTAGTGGGGTAACACTTAATCCATAACCAAAAGAAAACGTCGCTCTTTCTATATCAGCCCATTTTCTTGTTCTATCAGCAGCAATTGAACCACTCACTTCTCCACCTAAACCGAGTTCAGTTGGTTGTCCTAACCCAAAACGGCTATAAAACTCAACAAGGTCACCTGATTGCATTTGTAAAGCTAACTTACTCACACCGACGTTACTTGATTTTTCAAGGATACCAGCCAAATTTAGGGCTTTTTGATAAGACACATCTTTGATTTCATAACGATTTACCAAAAAAGGTCTAGTATCAATAACCGTGTTTAAATCAGCTATTTTTTTCTCTAATGCAGCCATAACAACTAAAGGTTTAACTGTTGAACCTGGCTCAAATGCATCTGTTATCGCTCGATTTCGTAATAAACTATAATCAATTGAAGAGCGATTATTCGGGTTATAGGATGGACTGGTTGCCATGGCCAATATTTCACCCGTGTGAACATCAATTAAAACAGCTGTGCCACTATCAGCTTTGTTAAATTCCACAGCTTGACTAAGTTCACTGTAAACGAGCGATTGTAAACGTTCATCAATACTTAATGTCAAATCAGAAGCAACTTCACTTTCAGTCCTTTCTAATTCTTCTATAACTCTACCAACACGATCTCGCCTAACAACACGTTGTCCTGATTCACCAATCAGCCATTTATTAAAGCTTTTTTCAATTCCTTCTGAACCTTTTTCCGTTCCATTTTCATCAATGTCAGTTAAACCAATTAATTGTGCTATATTTTCAGCTGCTGGATAATAACGTTTAGATGTTTTGGCAAACGAAATACCAGGTAATTTTAATTGTTTTAAATAATCCGATATTGTTGGTGTAATTTGTTTAGACAAATAAACAAAACGCATCGATGGATTACTCAATTTTTGCTCTAGTGTCGACATTGGAATATTCAATGTCTTTGCTAATCCTTGCCAACGGATATCATTAGGATCAACTCCGCCTTTTTGTACAACAATTTTCGGATCAGCCCAAACATCATACATAGGTACACTAACAGCCAATGCTCTGCCATTACGATCCGTAATCATTGCTCGAGGTGCGCTCATTTCTTGATGACGAATTGAGCGTTTATTGGCTTCAGCAATTAACTTATCAGGTTCTATTATTTGTAAAATTGCCAATCGGACAAGTAAACCAATAATTGCTAAAATAATAAAACCATAAACAATATAAAATCGAGTGAGGGTAAAAATTTGTTTTTTACTATTTAATTTATTCCCTTTATTCGACTTTGTAGTATGTTTTACATTATCTCTTTTATTAGCAAACTTCATTATTTACTCTTTATCACAATAACGGTTTCATTTTGCGGTGTCACATATGACATACCCAATTGATTTTTAGCTTTATCTTCAACACGTTTTGGATCAGCAAGTACATTTTCCTCAATAACTAAATTACGCCATTCACTTTCTAAAACATCTTGTTCGAGTAATAATTGTTCACGTTCAAATAATTGTTTACGGACTTGCTGGGTTATAACTAATACAGCTCCAGCAGAAATAATAATAAAAACCAATAACAATAATGAAATTTTTTGATGGCCGAGCAAATCACTAAGGATTAATCCAAATAAACTTTTGCTGGGTCTTTTTTGATTGTGTATATCTACACTTGTTCTTTGATAAATTTCATTGTTACTATTCATTTTTCCTTTCTGCTATCCTTAATATCGCGCTTCGAGAACGCGGGTTACCATATATTTCATTATTGCTTGGCTTAATTTTGCCAAGTGATTTTAATTTAGCATCACCATATTGTTTAATTTGTTGTTCTGTTAATGGTAAGCCAGCTGGTAAATTAGGACCTTTACTCTGTTTATTTATAAATTGTTTAACAATTCTATCTTCTAATGAATGAAAACTAATAACTGCAAGTCTTCCTTGAGCAGCAAGCACTGACAAACTGCTATTTAAGGCTTGCTCAACTTCTTCCAATTCACTATTTATATAAATGCGAATAGCTTGGAACGAGCGTGTTGCTGGGTGTTTATTTTTGTCTTTTTTCGGTGTTGCTTTTTCAATTAGATTTGCTAATTCTAATGTACGAGTAATTGGTGAAACTTTATTCTGTTCCACAATTGCACGTGCAATCCTTTTGGCAAACTTTTCTTCCCCAAAAGTTTTTAAAACCCATGCGATATCATTTTCATCACTATTTAGTAACCACTCACTTGCAGTTACACCTTTGCGGTTATTCATCCGCATATCAAGTGGTCCATCTCGCATAAAAGAAAATCCTCTTTCAGGATCATCTAATTGTGGAGATGAAACCCCCAGATCTAATAAAAAGCCATCAATATTACCTAACAACCCTAAATCATTGATATATTGATGTACATTCGAAAACTCTCCTCGAATAAAAGTAAACCTAGGATCGGTTATATTAAGTGCGGCTTGTTCAGCACGTTCATCTCGGTCAATTGCAATTAGTTTCCCTTGTTCGCCCAATTGTTCAAGAATTAACCTAGAATGACCACCACGCCCAAAAGTACCATCAATATAAATACCGTTTTTTTTTATATTTAATGCAGCCACAGCTTCATTTAACAAAACAGTTTTATGTTGATAATCCATCTTTATTTACTCTTATTAAATTGTTAGACTTTTTAAATTTTCTGATAAGTTTTCAACATCTGTTGATAATGTGGCAATGTCATCACTAATTTGTTGATACCAAATTGCTTCATCCCATATCTCAAATTTATTAGATTGGCCAACAAACATGGTATGTTTTTCTAGTTTTGCATAAGTACGTAAAGTTGGTGGAAGTAAAATACGTCCTGCATTATCTAAATTACATTCCGTTGCATAACCTAATAATAGTCTTTTAATTCTTCGTTCTGCTTCAACAACTGTTGATAATGTTGATAGCTGTAATTCAATTTTTTGCCATTCAGTCATTGAATAAAGTGTCAAACAGGGGTGATATAAACCAATGGTACAAACTAAACCATCAGGCAAAAATTCACGATAACGAGTAGGGATTGCTATTCGCCCTTTGCTATCTAAATTGACTGAAATTGCACCACTAAACATGAAAGCACCGTAATTGTTAATTTTTATTGTTTTTAAATTATTAAAAAATCAATATGTTAATTAAAAACCTATTTTTTACCACTTAACCCCACTTTTTACCACAAAAGTTACAAAAATAATAGATATTTAATCAATTAATTTCTAACAATTTAAGAAATTAATAAGATAATAAGTGAGCACTAACAAATTAAGTGAAGCGCTTAGAAATGGTAAGACGAAATTATTAACAGTGTTTATTAATATCCGAAACAAACCAATAATAAAAAAAGTCACAAATAATCAATTTATTAATGATTAAAAAATAGCTCAATAGGTGTTTTAATATAAGACCAGAAATGAGAGCTTTGCCAGTAAAACTGGCAAAGTTGATTGTCAGTTAAGATGCTGTCCAAAAACCAATTACATTGACTTTGTTTTGTTGCAGTATTGCACGAATTGGCATTTGATTAATATCATCTCCCTTTTCTGCTTGTTGTAATACCTGCATTTTGCTTTCTCCAACTAAATGCAGATAGATATTTTGACTATCTAAAATAGTTGGTAGTGTTAAAGTAATGCGGTCTAATGGAGCCGTCAATGGAGTCATTCCAACAACTTTGCGACCTGATTTCATATCCAAACCAGCCCGCAAATTTGCCGCACCCGGGAAAAGTGAGGCAGTATGACCATCTTCTCCCATTCCTAAGATTAAAACATCTAAAGGCATAGGAATTTTATTTAAAATTTTGTCTGTAATTTCTGCACCATCAAATGGATTATCACAACTATTTTTTAAACCTACAAAATTGGCCAATTTAGCTTTATTTTGTAATAAGTAAGTTAACACTAATTTTTCATTACTAGCGTCATCGGTATCATCTACCCATCTATCATCTACTAATGTAATAAAAACATTATGCCAATCTAAATCTTGTTGGCTTAATAGTTTAAATAATGGAATAGGTGTTTTACCACCTGATACAGCAATAGAAGCATGTCCCTTTTTATCAATAGCTTGTTTCAAATCTTTGACAATATAAGCAGCTAAATCTTCAATTAATAATTGACTATTTGGATATTTTTTTAATGTAAACATATTGTTAAATTCCTCTATTCAAACTCATGCCATGAATGACCATCTTTAGTTATCAAAGCAACTGAAGCGACAGGCCCCCAAGTACCAGCAGGATAAGTTTTAGGTGGTTCATTATCTAATTTCCAGGCACTAATAATTGAATCAACCCATTTCCAAGCTGCCTCTACTTCATCTCGATGAACAAATAATGCTTGTCTTCCTCGCATCACTTCAAGTAACAACCGCTCATAAGCATCAGCACTTTGTTGATGAAAAGTTTCACTAAAACTTAAATCTAACTTAGTCGTTTGTAAATTATGTGTACTGTCTAATCCTGGCACCTTATTTAAAATTTCAATATCCATACCTTCATCTGGCTGTAGACGAATTGTTAGTTTATTCTGCGGTAGTTCAGAATAAGACTCACTAAATAAATTAAGGGGTAAAGATTTAAAATAAACTACTACTTCAGAACACTTGCTTGGTAAACGTTTTCCGGTTCGTAAATAAAAAGGCACACCCGCCCAACGCCAATTATCAATATCAACTCGAATAGCAACAAATGTTTCCGTATTACTTTGTTTGTTTGCACCATCTTCTTCTAAATAACCAGGAACATTGATACCATTAACAAACCCTGCAGTATATTGTCCTCTAACAACTTTTTCACGGATATTTGCTTTATTAATTGGACGTAATGCATTAAGTACAGCAATCTTTTCTCTACGCAAGCTATTATCTTCAAGATTTGCAGGTGGAGACATGGCAATCATCGTCAGAATTTGTAATAAATGGTTTTGCACCATATCACGCATTTGACCCGCTTTATCAAAATAACCCCAGCGACCTTCAATTCCTACTTGTTCTGCAACAGTGATTTCAACATGATCAATAGAATTTCTATCCCAAAGCGAAGCAAATACAGGATTAGCGAAACGAAGTGCGAGTAAATTTAAAACTGACTCTTTTCCTAAGTAATGGTCGATACGATAAACTTGTGATTCACTGAAAAATTTTGCAACTGAATCATTAATTTCCTTTGATGATTGCAGATCAAAACCTAGTGGTTTTTCCATTACAATTCTATTTTGAGCCTGATTTAAACCTGCTTCAGCTAACCCTTGGCAAATCGTACCAAAGGCATTGGGATGCATCGCAAAATAGAAAATAGCAGGATGTGACTTTTCAAGCTTATCTTTTAATAAATTAAAACCGGCAATGTCATTAACATCTAATTTATGAAAGTTAAGGCGTTGGCTAAAACGTTGCCAAATACTTTCATCTAGTGGTTCAGTCATAAATGTGGTTAACGCATCTTTTGCAACCTCAGTGTAAGCGGCTTGATCCCAATCAGCTCGACCTACACCTAAAATTTTTGTCTGCTTTGGCAACTTTCCATATTTTTCTAATTGATATAGAGACGGTAAGAGTTTGCGCCTTGTTAAATCCCCTTTAGCGCCAAAAATTACCAAATCGCAAGCTGGGATATCAGACATGAGTTTCTCCTAAAATGGTGTAATCTACAATTTATTTTATTATGTTTGATACCAATATACATCAAGTTAATAGAATAAATTATAACAATAGGTATTTGTCGTTTTAAGACTATAGTAAAAAATAAAAGGTCACCATTTAGGTGACCTTTTATTTAAAGATATTGTTGAATGATTTTTCAACAAACATATGATTATGCGCGTACAAAATCCATGTGAACTAATTTTGGTTTAAATGGATGACGTTGTACTGCTTGCACTTTAGCTTTAACTGCTTTACCGTCAATTTCAATAGTTAGTACTTCAGAATAAAACTCTGGTTTTTCTTGCATATTGAAAATTTGATTGTGATCTAACACAATAGAAATTGCAGGTTCTGTTCCACCATAAACAATTGCTGGGAACTGACCAGCGTGACGCAGGCGGCGGCTCGCACCCTTACCATGCTCTTTTCTAACTTCTGCTTTAAATTTAAACATATTGATTTCTCTTGTTTATTCTAAATAAAAAACCAATTACAGGCGACCCAGTAGTTGGCTATAAAATTGATGCTCTAAAAAGCGCTAAGGATTATAAAGTGTTATGATTGTAAACGCAATCAAATAATCAGTTTAATAAAGATATAGTCTTATATTGATTGCATTTGCAATATCAAAACCTAATGATTAAATAACTTCAATCTTAAATCCATATGTTGATTTCTGTATTGGCGATAATTTTAACGCCTTATTAATACGACACGTTTCAACACATACCATAGATTGATATTCTTCATCAGCAAAATCCGCCATTGCTTTAGCTTTATCTATCCAAGGATTCCAAGTAACAACATCACTTGCATTAACATTAGTTAATTTAATTGTTCGTTTACCATCGGTAATAAGGATTGAGTCATCCGCATGGGTATAAATACGATCAACCTCTTGATTAAAAGTAAGTTGCCCTGAAATTGATGGTTTATTTTCAACTGGTAAGCGTTCTTGATAAGAATCGCCTAAACCTTTAACAGTGACATCATTAATATTATTAACTTCAAAATAAGTATGTAATGCACTTGTTGCTTCGAAATCCCCAGTACAAGATAAATTCACTTCACACGTTTGTCCAACATGAATGGTTAACCAAGCTTGGAAAGGTTTTGTGAAAAACTGTTCTGTTTGCTGATTATTAGTTAATGATAAAGTTAAATTCACTCCATTATTATCTTCTTTGCAAGAATCTAATTTCCATTCAACCAGACGCGCAAAACCATGCATAGGATCACCCAATTTACCAAACCATGGCCAACAAATTGGTACTCCCCCTCTAATTGCAACTTCCTTTTTAAAGTTAGCTTTTTGACTTAACCAAATAACAGGTGTCGGTTCTGTTGAAGGTTGCCAAAATAAAAGATGAGCACCTTGTAACGATACTGCTGCTGAACACGTTTTATGTTTAATCACTATGACAGGCAATTCACCAAATGTACATTGATTAACTGATGCACTCACTGATGTACTTGATAAATCACTATCTAAAATCTGCTTAATAATACTCATATTTACTCCTAACTATCTAATTTGCTTGGCGAACATCGTCTTTAGTCATTAATTGTACGCGCATTATTCGAATTATAAAAACGGAATAAAAGCTTTTTTTACTAAATTGGAGTAATATAGCCAGCTATTTCTTATCAGTTGCTGACACTTTTTTAAAAATTTGAGGAAAGGTATATGGTTCAATATAAAATCCCGTTGAGTTTATATATACATATGCCATGGTGTATACAAAAGTGTCCATATTGTGATTTTAATTCACATAACATGAAGAAAACGCCCGATTATTCAGCATATATAAATCATTTAATTAATGATTTAAAACAAGACGTCGTGCTTTCAAATGATCGTTCTATTGACTCTATTTTTATTGGTGGAGGTACACCCAGTCTTTTCTCCGCGGAGTTAATTAATAAATTATTAATGAGTATAAATAAAATTATACCAATTAATCACGACGCAGAAATAACAATTGAAGCCAATCCTAATTCAGTTGATGTAGAAAGATTTAAGGGATATCAACAAGCTGGAATTAATCGAATATCAATTGGTGTACAAAGCTTTCAAGCAGATAAGCTTGCAAAATTAGGACGAGTTCATAATCCGCAAGAAGCAATAGATGCTGGAAAATTAGCACAAAATTTAAAGTTAAAAAGCTTTAATATAGATTTAATGCATGGCTTGCCTAATCAAACAGTATGTGATGCATTGAGTGATCTAAAACAGGCAATAGAAATTGCACCGCCACATTTATCTTGGTATCAACTTACAATAGAACCTAACACTTTATTTGGTTCTAAACCGCCTGTTTTACCTGATGATGATATGTTATGGGATATTTATCAACAAGGCCATCAATTATTAACTAAGCATGGTTACCTACAATATGAAACATCTGCTTATGCAAAGGCCAATTATCAATGCCAACATAATTTAAATTATTGGCGGTTTGGTGATTATATTGGTATTGGTTGTGGTGCTCATGGAAAATTAACCCAAAATAATGGCACAATTATTCGCACCGTAAAAACAAAACATCCTAAAGGATATTTAGAAGGACGTTATTTGGAACAATCTTATACTGTCCCTAAAGATGAGTTAGCATTTGAATTTTTTATGAATAGATTCAGATTATTTGAAGCCACACCTAAATCCGAATTTGAACAACGAACTTTTTTACCTTTACACTCTATTGATAAGCAGATATCGACTGCTATTGATAAAAAATATTTGATTGATAACAACCAATGCTGGCAAATCACAGAGCATGGGAAATTATTTTTAAATTCATTACTTGAAATATTCTTATAACGAAATCAGTTAAAAGATTTACTATTTATTAACAAAATAAATACTAACAATTTAACTAAACCTACGCATATCTTAACTAAAATTTATCTAAAAAGAGTCCATAATATATACAACAATGCATTTATTTCATTGTTTTCCTATTCCTTATGTTTTCCCAATAACATTGTTATTGGGATTTTTTTGGGGTTTAGAGATAAGATTAATTATTTATATTTTCAGATAAGAATTTTTCAATCGCGATAAGGGATGATGTTCCTTCCATAGGTCCTTTATAAGATGAAGACAACGCATAACAAGCATTTGCATACATTAAAGTCTGTTCAACACTAAATCCTGACAGTAGTAAACTCACAAAAGTTGCATCAAAGCAGTAATCAGCACCCGAATGGTCAATCGCATCAATACTAAAACCCTTAGAATAAATTGTATTAATATTATTTTTATCATCGCAACAATAATAATTAGCACCATCACTGCCTTTCTTCACCACGAGATGTTTGATACCTTTCTCCAATAAAGCTTTAATCGTTTCTTCATCACTTTCATAATTTTCAGAAAAATACCTAACTTGTGTTTCATTAATCAAAATGATATCGGTAAATTCTAATATATAACTAAAAGACTGTTCTATCTCACGAATCTCCGACATTTCTTTATGCAAATTAGGATCAAAAGAAACAGTTCCACCATGGCTTTTAATAAAATTTATTACTTTGCACATCGCATCAATGGCTCGAAATGAATAAAGTGATGATCCCATAATATGTAAATGATTGCAGTCTTTTAATAAAGCTTCATTCACATGATCAAATGAAATTAAGCCACAGGCACTATTTAAAACGTTATAAATTAAACTTCGCTCTTTTGGACCAATTTGCGTTGAAAATGCGCTAGCTGTTTTTACTTTATTGTGAGAAGTAATCCCATTAACATTTACCCCATCTTGTTTAAGTCGGTTAATGCACATTTTTCCAAAAGGATCTTTTCCTACACAACTTAAAAAGATAACTGGAAAACCTAATTTGGCAACTTGATTTGCAAAGATAGCTGGGGCACCACTAGGGTATGGTCCAATATATTCATTAGTATAATCAAACCGTTGATTGAATTCCTTAGCAACAAATTCAACAAACAACTCGCCCATTGTACAAATTTTAACATCCATGTTAATTAGGCCTCCAATGCATTATGGTAAGTCACAGAATATTTAGTTGTTGTATGTTGCTTAAAATTAGAATTAAGCAATAGTTGATGATATTCATTAACAGCGGAGCGGGATAAAATAATAACATCCATGTTTTTTAATTTACCAATAGTATGATTATCATTACTGCTGATTCTTGGTGGTAAAATACCGATAGAATGATCTGAACTTTTTAATATCTGTTGATAAAGTTCTTGATGTTCAATATCTTGAATAGCTAAATAATTGTTAGTATTAATAGCTGCGAATTCGAATATAAAATGTGATATTGGGAATTGCGTTAATATAGATGATGAAAAGTTAGGATGCTGTAGTACATTACCATTTATTAAAAAACCACCAACAAGAATCACTTCTGCATCTGAGAATTCTCTAACCAGTTTCGCGTTATTAATATCATTTAAAATAACTGTTAATGATTTTTTATTATGCAGAAAAGGAATCAATTTTCGAATCAAATGACCATGACTTAAAAAAATTGTATCACCATCTTCAATATAATTTAGACAAGTTTTTACTAAATTAACATCACTATTATCAGTATTAAGATATGATGCCAAACGACTTGGATACACACTATTTGAATTGCTAATAAAATCTTCAGGCGAAATATAGATTGCTCGCCCAAAAAAACGTTTTAAATACCCTTGATGTTCTAAATATGTTAAATCCTGACGAATAGTTACATGAGAAACTTGTAGCATGTCAGATAACTCATCAACTTTTATTTCTCCATTTTTGCGCACAATCGCAGCAATTTCCAATCGCCGCTTTAATTGTGCCGAAGATACTTTAGCCATTTCACATCCTATGTTAAAAGATAAATACCTAACTCAAAAACAGATAAAATTTATCATACAAGTTGTAAACGATAAACCCTAGAAAGGAACTGAACCGATTAAGTAGTGTAAAAATATACTCAGTTTGTACTTTATTTTTAAATTACAGAGATATAGTTAATCGTTAAAATAGAATATTAACAACTCAAAAATTGTTAAATAGCACAATATATTTAAATAAAAGTTATCAAAAAACCCCGTTCCTCAACATTATTTTCAGATCATCACCCACCATTTCAACCGATTCAAATCGGAACTGAGGTGCTAACGAAAGTTTTTGTAAGTGAGGTAATACAAACATATCTTGTGCATTATGACCAAGCAATTTAGGTGCATAATAGATGATTAACTCATCCACGAGATTTTGCTCAATTAGCGCACCGGCTAAATGAGATCCAGCTTCGACCCATACAGAATTTATTTGCTGCTTGGCTAATATGGATAATAATTCTAATAAGTCGACTTGATGACTGTTTGATGATTCAATGATAAGTTTTGTATTTGGTGATGATATTAGAACATTTTGCTTTCTAACCAACCAAGTTTCACCAGGCTGATTAAAGATATTTTCATCACCCGTCATTTGATTTTTGCTATCGATTATCACTCGTATAGGTTGACGAATTTCGGTAGAAGGGTAAATTTCTTTAATTGAATCAGGTAATTCATTATATCTAACCGTTAAACTCGCATTATCTTCCTGAACTGTTTTTCTGGTACTTAAGATACAACTTGCCTGAGCTCTATATTGCTGAACATCTTGTCTTGCCGCAACGGAGGTTATCCATTTACTTTCGCCTGATGCCATAGCTATTTTACCATCTAAAGAAACTGCCATTTTTAGTTGTACAAATGGCAAACCTGTTCGCATCCGTTTTAAAAAGCCTTTATTAATGGCTTCGGCTTGATCAGCTAACACGCCAACACAAACTTCAATGCCTGCATCAGTTAATCTCTTTATACCTTGTCCTGCGACATTGGGATTAGGATCCTGCATAGCAATAACAACTCGTTTAATTCCCGATTTAACCAGTGCATCTGCGCAAGGAGGCGTTCTTCCATAATGGCTGCAAGGCTCTAGCGTTACATAAGCCGTAGCATCTTTAGCTTCATCACCAGCCATTTTTAGTGCATAGACTTCTGCATGTGGTAAACCAGCTTTCATATGAAAACCTTTACCAATGATGTGATCATTTTTAACAATGATACAACCGACATTAGGATTAGGGGTAGTAGTGAAGCGACCAAGTTTAGCAAGCTCAATAGCTTGCTGCATATAAAATTGATCTTTATTCATAGTCATAATGAGGATTACTTTTGTTGTAACTTAGCAATTTCATTACTGAATTGTTCAATATCATCAAAGCTAAAATAGACAGATGCGAAACGAATATAGGCAACTTTATCAAGATTTTTAAGCTCTTCAATAACAAAATTACCAATTAATTTGGCCGGTACTTCCCTTTCTCCTGTTGCTCTCAGTTTCGATTTAATTCGAGTAATTGCATCTTCAATTGCATCAAAACTAACAGGGCGTTTTTCTAGTGCTCGTTTTATACCATTGCGGAGTTTATCTTCATTGAAAGGTTCGCGAACTTTATTGCTTTTAATAACATTAGGCATAATTAATTCAGCCACTTCAAATGTCGTAAAACGTTCATTACATTCGACACATTGTCGACGACGACGAACCTGAAACCCTTCACCAACTAAACGAGAATCAATAACTTTTGTATCATCTGCATTACAAAACGGACAGTGCATAAATATATCCTGATAACGTTTTAACTTACATTACAATAGCCGAAATTAGCCATTTAAACAAGTTATCAACAAAGTAATATAAACTAGCTCTATTAATTAACTTGTAATTCAAAAAAGCTAAAAACCGTCACCAATCTGGTGACGGGAATTGAATTTACCATGTCAATGAGATTAAGAAATCACGTAATTTATTAAAATCATCAGGCATATGGTGAGAAAGTAAAGGCATATCAGCTCGTTCAGCCAGAGGTTGTGGTAGTGAGATTGATCGGCCAAGGATATCCTCAACTACTTCTTTAAACTTAGCTGGATGAGCTGTACCCAAAAATAAACCGTACTCTCCTTCTTGCAACTGGTCTCGTAATGCACGATAAGCAATAGCACCATGAGGCTCGGATAAATATCCTTTTTTATCTAATTCCTGAACCGTTTCTACGGAAACGGCATCAGAAACAGCAGCATGCCCTAATGATTTCAGTACCCAACCTTCTCGTTTATAAATTTCTTCGATTCTTGGCCAGTTGTTTGGCTGACTAACATCCATAGCATTTGATAATGTTGCCACAGTTTTATGGGGTTCCCATTTTCCTGTTTCTAAATAACGTGGAACCGTATCATTAGCATTAGTAGCAGCAATAAAGCGTTTAATTGGTAACCCCATCGTTTTTGCTAGTAAACCAGCAGTTAAATCACCAAAATTACCACTTGGTACTGAAATAACTAATTGTTCGCGTTGTTTTGGCGTAAGCTGTGCATAAGCCTCAAAATAATAGCAAATTTGAGCTAAAAGCCGACTGATATTAATCGAGTTAGCTGAGTTTAAACCAATTGTAGTTTTTAGCTCTTCATCATCAAACGCTTTTTTAACTAAAGCTTGGCAGGCATCAAAATCACTTTGAATAGCAATTGTGTGAATGTTATCGCCTAAAGTACAAAATAGTTTTTCTTGTAACGGACTAATTTTTCCTTCCGGATATAAAATCACTACACGAATATTGGGTAAGTGATAAAACGCATGGGCAACAGCAGCACCAGTATCACCAGAGGTTGCTGTTAAGATAGTAATCTTTTTATCTGCTGCCACTTGGACTAAAGCCTGAGCCATAAAGCGTCCACCAAAGTCTTTGAATGCTAATGTTGGGCCATGATAAAGTTCTAATGTTCCAATATCATCTTCTACTGATTTAACTGGAGCTGGAAATTGGAATGCGTTTTGCACTAATCGATGCATATCATTATCGCTAATTTCATTGCCAATAAACGCCGATAAGATTTTGGCACTACGTGTGATAAAGTCCATTTTTAAAAGTGCTTCTATTTCTGCAGATGAAAATTTTGGCAATTGTTCTGGAAAAAATAGACCTTGTTCTTTCCCTAAACCTTGTTGTACCGCCTGCGCGAAACTAACTTGCTCTGAATGATCTTTTAAGTTATACAGTTTCATAATGTGTTCCAATTCTTTTATGCTTTAATTGTTTTCTTATTGATTTAATATTATTGTTTTGTTTAATAACTTAAATCTCTCTTGCACCTTGTGGATCTATTTTACAAATATGAGTAAAACCTTCTTCATTTTGTAGATAAGAACTTTTTAACAACGACTCAATCTGCTGTGCAGTTTCAAGGTTGTCGGCCACCACAAACATCGTCGGCCCTGAGCCTGATATACCCGAGGCTAATGCACCAAGTTGTTTGACCTTTTTTTGTGTTTCATCGAAATTAGGTAGCAATTGTTTACGATAAGGTTCTGCAATATTATCAATCAACATTGCTGCTGCAAGTTTTGGTTGTTTAGTATAACAAGCATGTAAAAAACCACCTACGTAACGACCGTGCGCGACACAATCGGCTTTTTGATATTGAGCTGGTAATATTGCTCGAGCTTCAGCTGTAGAAACTTTAATACCAGGATAAGCCATCACCCAATACCAATTTTCAAAATGAGGTATTGACTCACTTATAATGCCCATTTCGTCGAGAATAAGTTGCATTCCACCTAAATAGCAAGGAGCAACATTATCATAATGAACACTACCAGAAATGCAGCCTTCAAGTTCGCCCATCATGGAGAGCAATTCAAATTTATTAAATGGTTCATTAAAAAACTTATTTAACGCAACAAAAGCACCAACAACAGAGCAAGCGCTTGAACCTAATCCAGAACCAATTGGCATGTTTTTTTCAAGCGTCATTTTTATCGGTAATGTTTTCCCCATGGCTTTACAAAAACGCTGCCAACATTGATAAACAATATTTAATTTGGGATCCTTTGGTAAATTTTTAACAAATTGACCTTGGCTGGTAAAGCTAAACTCAGTTGCAGACTCGATAGTAATACAGTCACCCAACATCGCACCACTAATTGGATTGATTGCTGCACCTAAAATATCAAAGCCAACACTAATATTTGCCATTGATGCAGGTGCATACACAGTTAATGATTTTTGACTCATTTAGCCTCCAATTTTTCCAGATGTGGTTCGTAAAATATCGGCAAACACACCCGCAGCTGTAACGTCATTACCAGCACCATAACCACGTAATACTAATGGAATTGGTTGATAGTACCTAGTATAAAATGCTAAAGCATTTTCACCATTTTTAACTTTATAAAGTGGATCATCATTATCAACAGATTCTATCTTAACGCTACATTGGTTTCCATCAATACTACCAACATAACGTAACACTTTTCCTTCTTTAGCTGCCTTTTCTGATTTTTCTTTAAACTGAGCGTCTAATTGTGGTAGTTTTGCCATGAATTCATCGATACTACCTTTAGAATATTCAGCTGGTAATACTGACTCCACTTTAATTTGATCAAGTTCTAGTTGTAATCCCGCCTCCCGAGCTAAAATTAATAGCTTTCTTGCGACATCTGTTCCTGATAAGTCATCTCTAGGATCTGGCTCGGTAAAACCTTTTTCTTTCGCTAATTTAGTTGCTTCTGACAATGACATACCTTCGTCTAACTTACCAAAAATGAAAGACAATGATCCAGATAAAATCCCTGAAAACTTGATTAATTCATCACCCGCATTCAGTAGATTTTGTAAATTTTCTATTACAGGTAAACCTGCACCAACGTTAGTATCGTATTGAAATTTTCGCTTACTATTAGCTGCTTCTTGCCGTAAACGATGATAATAAGCCATCGAACTTGTATTGGCTTTCTTATTTGGCGTTACAACATGAAAACCATTAGCTAGAAAATCAACATATTTATCTGATACATCACTACTTGAAGTACAATCGACTAAAATTGGATTGAGGAGCCGGTTATTTTTAGCAAAATCAATAATGCTATTTAGAGTATAATTGGTCTCGCTTTGTTTTATTTGATCGCGCCAATTTGTTAAATCAATACCATCCCGATTAAGTACAGCATGTTTGGAATTAAATAAACCACAAACACGTAAATCGATTTGTTTGTTTTTAAGCCATTTTTGTTGCCGACCAATTTGATCAACCAATGCACCACCAACACCACCAACACCAATAACAAACACATCTAACATTTTGTCAGTACCAAATAGCATTTGATGCGTCACACGTACACCCATTACGGCAACATCATTATCAACGACGACCGAGATTGAGCGTTCCGAGGAGCCTTGAGCAATTGCTACGATATTAATATTGGCTCGGGCTAATGCAGTAAAGAAATTAGCCGATAGACCACGTAAAGTACGCATACCATCACCAACAACTGAGATAATTGCTAATTTTTCGATAACTTCAATTGGTTCAAGTAAGCCATCTTTTAACTCTAAGTAAAATTCTTCACTTAGTGCCTCTTCAGCTCGGTAGAGTTCAGTTTGAGGCACACAAAAACTAATACTATATTCAGATGATGATTGCGTAATAAGTACCACAGAAATACCAGCATAAGACATAGCGGAAAAAACACGCGCTGACATACCTACCATGCCTTTTAATCCTGGACCTGATACATTAATCATAGCCATGTTATTTAAATTAGTGATACCTTTTACTGGTGTTGAGCTATCAACAACATTAGCGCCGATTAACGTGCCTGCTGCATCTGGATTATTAGTATTTTTAATTAAACATGGAATTTGAAATTGAGCGATAGGTAAAATTGTTCTTGGATGAAGCACTTTTGCACCAAAATATGATAGTTCCATAGCTTCTTGATAAGACATCGTTTTTAGTAATTTAGCATCAGGCACAATTCGAGGATCACAAGTATAAACTCCGTCAACATCAGTCCAAATTTCGCAGCTGTTGGCACGTAAACACGCTGCTAATACTGAAGCTGAATAATCAGAGCCATTACGGCCAAGAACAACTAATTCTCCTTTTTCATTACCAGCGGTAAACCCTGGCATCAAAATTATATTTTCTGGAGGTATATGCATTTCACTGATTCGATGCGATGACTCGACAATATCAACTGTAGACTCTAGATAGTCCCCCTCAGCAATCAGCATTGCCACAGGGTTAATAACTGTTACAGCATGACCTTTCGCTTTAAGCAATTCTTGCATAATTGCAATCGAAAGTTTTTCACCTCTACAAATGATACTTGCATTAATACTATCCGGACATTGACCTAATAGCCGAATACCTTCTAATAGTTGTTTAACGTTATTTAACTCATCTAGAGCAAACTTTTTCATTTCTTCATAGGCAAAATTAGGTACCGCTTTCGAAATACCTTCTAGTAAGTCTGCAAAGATTTTTTCAGCATCGTAGATATTAGTTTGGATATCTTGTTTTGCAATGGTTTTTTCAACCATTGCCACTAGATGATTAGTAATTTTAGCTGGTGCAGATAAAACCGTTGCCGTTTGTTCTTGTTTAGCATTATTTTCAATAATCTCTGCTACACGCAAAAAACGTTCTGCGTTGGCAACAGATGTTCCTCCAAATTTTAAAACTTTCATATCACACCTTACTTATTTTTCTAACTTATGCCAATGATAATTCAAAATGCAATTTTTAAAAAAAACTGATAAAACTAATATTTTGAATTCTTTTTACTTTAATTTCTATTTAAGAACTTTTTTATTTCACAAAGTAAAAAACCCGCCTTTTGGGGCGGGTTTTTCGATATTTTTAAGGAAAAATCAACCCGCCCTATATTTCATAATAGTGCCGGTGGTACCAATAATGCCTGAAATCATCATTACCATTTTCATTATTTTTCCTTAACTAAACCCTAAACAAAACAGCCCGACATTTTCATGTCAGGCTGTAAATAATTAAAATACCTTTTTGCTGTTTTCGTATTCATTCACTACCTTATTTAAGGCTTGATAGATACTTTCGGCATTTTGTTTTTGTAATGCCTCATCAAGTATGTTGAGATACGATAACATTAATTTTTGATTGTCTTCAGCAAATTGTGGTGAAACTTCCTGATCTTCATATAACATCACATAAGTGCGAGCAAATCCAAAGATTAAAAAGTAAACCGATGCGTTATTCGGATCTTCTTGGATTAATGACCTCATAGCCTTACGTAGTTTTACATACGAATCGGTACCAGGTAAGCTTGTCGCAAATGTTTTTGTTACTTCTGAAAATGTCATTGCTAAAACCTCAATCAAAATCACAAATAAGAAGAATAGCAATCCATTAACATAAGTGCAAGTCTATTTTGTTTTTCAATTCACTTTTTTATTATTTTTTTAAAACCTCGGTATCATATAATGGTAATTTAATTTCACCTTAAACTTCTTTGCAAACTGATAACCCTGCTGAAGCTTGTGCGACCGGCATAATCTCAATTGAATTCACATTAAAATGATTTGGTGTATTAACTAACCATGAGACGGTATTGGCAATATCTTCTGGTGTAATAAAATCCACATCTTTATAAACCGCAGCAGCTTTTTCGTCATTACCATGGAATCGGACATTGGAAAACTCTGTTCCTCCACATAATCCTGGTTCGATATTTGTTACTCTGATTTTTTTACCCAATAAATCTGTTCTTAAATTAGCACTAAACTGCTTAACAAATGCTTTTGTTGCACCGTAAACATTTCCACCTTTATACGGATATGTACCGGCTACTGATCCAAGATTAATAATATAACCATAGTTACGCTCTACCATGCCAGGTAATATTTGATATGTTAAATGCACTAATCCAATAACATTGGTTTCAATCATTGTTTCCCAATCATTGTAATCAGCTTCATATGCGGGTGCTAAACCTAAAGCTAATCCTGCATTGTTAATTAATATATCGATAGGCTGAAACTCTTTAGGCAGCTGTAACAAAATTGTTTCAACAGAGTCTTTTTTTGTCACATCAAGAGTTAGCGGTAAAAAATTATTACCTAATTCTTGTGCAAGTTTTTGTAATTTATCAAGTCGTCTGGCTGCACCAATTACTTTATAACCATCAGTAATAAGTTTTCGGCAAATTGCTTTACCAAAGCCAGAAGAAGCACCAGTAACTAAAGCAATATTCATATCCAATCTCCTTCATAATAATTACAAGTGTATACCGATATTGAATGAAAAGAAAAATAGGTGCCAAAATATATACAACTTGTTTGAAAACATAACTATCTAAATTTTAGATAAAAATATATAAAAAAACCCGCTACAAGGCGGGTTCATATCGTATGTTTCATTTAGATGGTTCTTCGGATGGCTCATCATCTTTCAAAGGAACAATCAATGTATCGATATGGGTATTATTAATTAGCTGGCGTGCTGAAGACATTAATTTACTCCAAAAATCTTGGTGATGCCCACAAACAACTAGATCTGCCCCATATTCGTGGATAGCTTCAATTAATACTTGTCCAAATTCACCATTACCAGAAAGAGTATGTGCAATTGGATAACCTGCATCATCAGCTAATTTATTTAATGCAATATGGGCATCTTCAGTGATACGATCTTTCATATCATTCATATTAATATCAACTAGGCCTGTATAAAGGTCAGAGTAATTGATGCCCACATGAATGAGTGATATTTGAGCATTATATGGTCTAGCCATTGAGACTGCTTTTTCAACAAGAACTTCACTTTCAGGTGATAAATCCACTGCGACTAAAATGTGTTTATAAGCCATAATATTCACTCCTTCCTATTTTGACGCTCTAATTAAATTAAGATTTTATTCTTCCTTTTTACTACTAAATTAATTTTTGAGCAAGCCAAAAAAGTGACCCAGATAACAAAATTGAAATAGGTAAAGTAAGAACCCAGGTTAATGCAATATTTTTTATCGTTTTACTTTGCACTCCTCCACCATCGACAATCATCGTACCGGCAACAGATGAAGAAAGGACTTGTGTTGTCGATACAGGCATTCCTGTATAGCTTGCTATACCAATTGATAACGCTGTAGTAATTTGAGCTGAAACCCCTTGTGCATAGGTCATTCCCTTTTTACCAATCTTTTCACCAATAGTAATAGCTACTCGCCGCCAACCAATCATTGTGCCAACTGCAAGTGCTGAAGCTACTCCGATAATTATCCAAATTGGTGCATATTCAATTGTTTTTAATAAATCATTATTTAATGATTTTAGGTACTGTTTATCTTCTGCTGATACATTTGGTTGTTTAGCAACATGAGATACCGTATCAGATAAACATAATAAAATACGTCTAGTTTGAGAACGTTGATCTACATTAAGCGAACCATAATCGTTAATTTTATTGAACAAATTGTTAGCAATACTTAACGTAGTGAAGGATCGAGAATAATCACAATGATATTTATTTAAATCATTTTCAGGAGTTGCAGTATCAACTGCTGACTGTTTACCAATTACTGTATTGAGATCATCATTATGAGTGATAAAGTACTCTTCAATATTATGAATCGCATTTCTGGTATTGGTAATTTCATAAGTTGATGCCCCCATGTTAACAATAAAACCAGCGGGTGCAATGCCCATCAATACTAACATCAATAAACCAATACCTTTTTGCCCATCATTTGCGCCATGCGAGAAACTTACACCAGCGGCTGAAATAATAAGCATAATACGAATCCAAAATGGCGGTTTCTTTTTACCATATAGCTTTTCACGCTGTTCTGGTGTCATAAAAATTCGTTCTCTTTTTTTACTACGTTTTTTACCTTGACCTTTACGGGTCCAATATTTTCGTAATAAAAAAATCATTAATCCAGCGATAACAAGACCAACAATTGGTGAAATGATTAATGATAGAAAGATTTGTATCATTTTTGGAATATTAAGTGCATCAATGATTGATGTATCCATAATAAACGCATTGGCCAATGCAACACCAATAATTGCACCAATTAAAGTATGAGAACTAGAAGCAGGAATACCTACATACCAAGTACCCAAATTCCAAATGATAGCAGCAAATAAAATTGAAAAGACCATTGCAAGTCCATGAGAAGAACTTACATTAAGTAATAAATCAGTAGGTAAAAGGTGAACGATTGCATAAGCAACACTAAGCCCGCCAAGTAATACCCCAAAAAAGTTAAACATACCAGCCATAAAAACAGCGAGCTGTTCTTTTAATGCTCTAGTATATATTACTGTCGCAACAGCATTTGCGGTATCATGAAATCCATTAATTGCCTCATAAAAAAGAACAAAAAATAGCGCTAAAACTAGTAATATAATCGTAGAAAATTCTAAATCAGCAAATAGATGAAACATAATATATCTTTCTGTTGTTAATAGCGCTTCTATTATCCTTGAGAATAACACAATGAGCAAAACAATTTTTATATTTTTCTTTTCGCGTAATGAGAAGCTAAAACAGCGCAGATCATTAATTGTACTTGATGGAAAATCATTAGCGGTAAAATTATTATGCCTGTTATAGACATAGGAAAAATTACACTAGCCATTGGAATACCACTCGCTAAACTTTTTTTAGAGCCACAAAATACAATAGTAATTTCATCCTCTTTGTTAAAACCCAAGAATCTCGAGCTATAAGTAGTAATCAATAACACTATAGTTAATAGGATTATTGAATATACAATGATTTCTAAAAGAGATAAAAAGCTGACTTTCGACCAAATACCATTAACCACTGCATCACTAAAAGCCACATAAACAACTAATAATATCGATATACGATCGGTCTTAGAAATTACACCTTTATATTTATCAACCCATTTACCAATAAAACGTCTTGATAAATGACCGACAATAAATGGCACCATCAGTTTAAGCATAATAGATTCAATGGCATCTAATATATTCATTGAAGCAGCAGCTTGAGTATGAATTAATAATCCAACTAATACCGGTGTGATAAAGACACCTAATAGGGTCGATGCAGAAGCACTACAGATTGCAGCAGCAACATTGCCTTTTGCAATTGATGTAAAGGCAATGGCTGACTGAACGGTAGCTGGTAGGACACAAAGATATACAAAGCCTAAATAAAGATCTTCTGATAAAAAAGTTGGAACCAGTACCTGCATCATCACCCCTAAAATAGGGAATACTACAAAGGTAGTAGTAAATATCAACAGATGCAATCGCCAATTTTTTATACCAACAATTATCGCATCAAACGACAGTTTTGCACCATGCATAAAAAACAATAGACCAATAGCAAAAGTTGTAAGATTTTCAAATAACACTTTTGCTTGTCCTTTACATGGAAAAATACTTGCTGTAGTCACAACGCAAATCAAAGTCAGCAAGAATGGATCAATTTTAAATCGTTGAAGTATATTCATGATATTAGCTTGATAAGTTAAAAAAATCGCCACATAAGTGGCGATTTAGCTAAAGTTATAATTTATTCCAAGAAACTTCTAAGAACATCAGATCGGCTAGGATGACGTAATTTACGTAATGCTTTAGCCTCAATTTGACGGATACGTTCACGCGTTACATCAAATTGTTTACCTACTTCTTCAAGAGTATGGTCTGTATTCATATCAATACCAAATCGCATACGTAAGACTTTTGCTTCACGTGGTGTTAGACCAGATAAAATATCACGTGTTGCACTACGTAAACTTTCCGATGTAGCTGCATCTAGTGGTTGCTCAAGTGCAGTATCCTCAATAAAATCACCTAAGTGTGAATCTTCATCATCACCGACTGGTGTTTCCATTGAAATTGGTTCTTTTGCGATTTTTAGTACTTTACGAATTTTCTCTTCAGGCATTTGCATGCGGTCAGATAACTCTTCTGGTGTTGGTTCACGCCCAATTTCCTGAAGCATTTGACGAGAAATGCGATTTAGTTTATTAATTGTCTCAATCATATGCACAGGGATACGAATTGTTCTTGCTTGGTCAGCAATTGAACGAGTGATCGCTTGTCTAATCCACCACGTTGCATAGGTTGAGAATTTATACCCTCGGCGATATTCAAACTTATCAACCGCTTTCATCAATCCAATATTACCTTCTTGAATAAGGTCCAGGAACTGTAAACCACGATTAGTATACTTTTTAGCAATAGAGATAACTAAACGTAAGTTTGCTTCAACCATCTCTTTCTTGGCTCGACGAGCTTTAGCTTCACCAATAGACATTCTTCTATTAATATCTTTGATTTGTTCGATAGAAAGATTAGTTTCTGTTTCAATTTGCTGTAAAGCTTTAATTTGCTCTTCAATTGATGATTCAAATTCTTTTAATTTAGCAGCAAATGCACCTTTACCAGTACTCGCTTTTTTATACCAGTCCATGCTATTTTCATTGCCAGTAAAATGAGTCATAAACTGTTTTTTTGGCATTTTACATTGTTCAACACAAATTCGCATAATAATACGCTCATGAGATCTTACTCGATCCATCATGCTTCTCATATTATTAACAAGAATATCAAACTGCTTGCCAACTAATCGGAATTGTTTGAAAACTTCAGATAGATTTTCAATTTCTTGTTGTGCTTTTTTATGAGCACGTCCATATTTTTTAATTGCAGCAGAAGTTTTATCATGTTGCTCTTGTAATTCAGCAAATTTCGCTTTTGCTACTTCTGGATCGATAGAGACATCATCATCAGCTGAAGAATCGCTTTCTTCTTCACTTTCATCATCACTATCGTCAATATCAATCTCTTCTTCACCGTCTTCCAATTCTTCAGGAAGTTCTTCTTCTGACTCTTCAGCATTCGGATCGACAAAACCAGTAATAAGGTCGGACAAGCGAACTTCGCCGCTTTCGATTAAATTATATTGTTCTAAGAGATAAGTAATGGCTTCTGGATATTCAGATACTGAGGTTTGAACTTGATTAATCCCATCTTCAATACGTTTTGCGATATCAATTTCGCCTTCACGGGTTAATAGTTCAACCGCACCCATTTCACGCATATACATACGTACTGGGTCAGTAGTTCGACCTATTTCTGATTCTACATTAGATAAAACTAATGCTGTTGCTGCTTCAACTGCCTCTTCATCTGGAACATTATCTGAAAGTAATAATTCATCTGAGTCTGGAGCTTCTTCAAGTACTTGAATCCCCATATCATTGATCATTTGGATAATATCTTCAATCTGATCTGAATCAATGATTTCTTCAGGCAAGTGATCATTGACGTCAGCATAGGTCAGGTATCCCAGCTCCTTACCCCGTATAATTAGGAGTTTTAACTGTGATTGAGAATTTTGCTCCATAAAGTATCACCATTTAGTTATTCGGTCATGTGTATTATATGTGCAGAATAAAAAGTATTTTTCTACACATACCCTATATATTTAGTCTTTTTTTGATAAAACAAGTATTAGTGTCGCTAATTCTTTTTTCTCTGCGGTACTTAATCCGGAGACTCTCTCTTTTGCGATCAGTTCATCTTGCCTTTGGGCGAGTATATTATCATATAACTCTTTTAAAGTATTAGAAAAAATTGATTCTATTTCATCATCTTGGTAATGGTACTCCCAGGTTGCTAAACGACTTAGCTGTTTATAATATGGTCGGTTAATACATTCAGTTAATATTTGTGCTGTAGTTATATTTGGATATTGTTGGCATAATTCAAGTAGTTCAATAAATATATCAATTCCCGCTAAGTTAACTTGCCTCATAACGTTAATATCAGATACCATCTTAGCTAGATTTGGATATTGAAGTAACAAACCAATTAAAATCCGCATAGTGGTCAATTTCATTTTTGGCACAGGTGCTGAATCAATAGTTCTATTTTCGCTTATATTATTATTCGCGATTAATTGTTCAATTTGGGATAGATCCAATAGCCCCAAATAACGCCCTAATTTTTGAAGTAAATTAAGTCTAAATACTTTTGCTTTTACCTGTTCAAGTAAAGGAATAGCAAGTGAACTCAATTTAGCTTTACCTTCAGCTGATTTTAAATCGACCTGTTTTAATAACTCATCGAACAAAAATTCAGATAAGTTAGGCGCCTTTTTTATGTAATCTTCAAAGCCATCTTTTCCGACTTTACGCACGTAACTATCTGGATCTTCATCTTGTGGTAAAAAAGCAAAAGTTATATCTTTACCATCAATCAAACAAGGTAGTAATACATTAAGCGCTCGCCATGCAGCATTTCGCCCGGCTTTATCACCATCGTAACAAAATATTACGGAATCTGTTGCTCTAAATAGAAGCTTAATATGCTCTTCTGATGTTGCTGTTCCTAAAGCAGCTACAGCGTAATCAATACCGTACTGTGCAAGAGAAACAACATCCATATAACCTTCAACAATTATTAATTGCTTTAAATTACGATTAGTTTCTTGAGCTTCATAAAGTCCATATAATTGAAAACCTTTATGAAAAATAGGAGTTTCAGGTGAATTTAGATATTTCGCCGACTCATTGAAGATCGTCCTTCCACCAAAAGCGATAACATTACCTTGTCTATCGCGAATCGGGAACATGATACGCCCACGAAAGCGATCATATCGATTACCTATATCGTTATTGACAGACATCCCTGCCTTGTCATATAGCACCACTTCATTTTCAGTCTTAACTATATTTTGAAAAGTTAGTTGTTTTGAATTAGGTGCATAACCGATTTTATACCTAGCTATAATCTCTGCGTTTAATCCGCGTTGTTCAAGATACTTTTGAGCATCTACCGAAGTCGATAATGCTAATTGCTGCTGGTAGAAATCAGTTATTTTAGACATCAATGAATAAAGATCTCGACGAACATTACGAGATTCAATTTGCTTTGATGCATCAGCTTGATTATTTTCGTTATCCGTGTATGGAACACGGATTCCTTGCATACTAGCTATCTCTTCAATTGCCTCAGGAAAAGACAATCGCTCATATTGCATCAAAAAATTTACTGCAGATCCAGTAGCGCCACATCCAAAACAATAGTAAATCTGCTTTTTTTCGCTTAATGAGAAAGAAGCGGTTTTCTCATCATGAAAAGGACAACAACCAAAATAGTTATTTCCTTTTTTTTTCATTTTAACGCGCTTACCTATCACATCAAGGATATTTGTGCGGGCAAGCAAATCTAAAATAAAATCGCGAGGAATAAGACCTTTCATGATAAAATTCAACCATTTATGGCATTACACAAAGACAACAAGCCGTAGTAAAAGTACGGCTTGTTAAAATTTTTATATTAAAAAAATAAATAAATTAAATTTTCAGTATAAATATTAATATAGACGAGTGCGACGAGCGTTTTCTCTTTCTAATTTCTTAGCGTGGCGTTTAACAGCAGCTGCTTTTGCGCGTTTACGAATAGTTGTTGGTTTTTCGTAAAATTCACGGTTACGAACTTCAGCTAAAACTCCTGCTTTTTCGCAAGAACGTTTAAAACGACGTAATGCTACATCGAAAGGTTCATTTTCACGTACTTTAATTACTGGCATGTGCCTCTCACCTCAAATTTGGTTAATATCACAAGGGACTAAAAATTAGTGCGCAATTTTACCTCTAAATCATATAAGTTGTAAAGTAAAATATCGTATAATTACGACATAACAAATTATTTGCTAATCTTACTTTTGAGTCAGATAATAAGACCGTTTAATCAAAAATATAGGTATTTATATGTCATCAGTCTTTACCGGTCAATATCCCCAAAGACGATTACGTCGTAATCGTGCTCATGATTTTAGTCGTCGCCTAGTTGCAGAAAATCGTTTAACAGTTGATGATTTGATTTATCCAGTATTTATCGTTGAAGGGAAAAACATTATTCAATCTGTATCATCAATGCCCAATGTTAAAAGAATGAGCGTTGATGTATTAGTGAAAGAGGCAGAGCAAGTTGCCAAATTAGGCATTCCTATATTGTCTTTGTTTCCTGCTATTGAGCCTTCTCAAAAATCACTGTTAGCTGAAGAAGCTTATAACGAAAATGGATTAGTTCCTAAAGCAATTAGGGCACTAAAAAAAGAGTTACCAGAACTCGGAATTTTAAGTGATGTTGCACTCGATCCTTATACCACTCATGGCCAAGACGGTATTATTGATGATAGTGGTTATGTTTTAAATGATACATCTGTTAGTACTTTGGTTAAACAAGCATTAGTTCAAGCTCAAGCAGGTTCTGATATTATTGCACCCAGTGACATGATGGATGGTCGAATTGGCGCAATTCGTAATGGGCTAGAATCACATGATTTTATTAATACGCAAATAATGGCTTATTCAGCAAAATATGCCTCTAGCTTTTATGGACCATTTCGTGATGCTGTAGGTTCAGCAAAAAACATTAAAGGTGGTAATAAAAAAACCTATCAACTTGATCCGGCCAACGCTAATGAAGCATTACAAGAAATTTACCAAGATTTAAGTGAAGGTGCTGACATGGTAATGGTTAAGCCTGGGTTGCCTTACCTAGATATTGTTCGTAAAGTAAAAGACACTTTTGCGGTACCGACCTTTGCCTATCAAGTATCTGGAGAATATGCAATGTTGATGGCCGCAATTGGAAACGGTTGGTTAGATGAAAAATCTGTCATCATGGAATCATTACTCTGTTTTAAACGCGCGGGTGCAGATGGGGTTTTAACCTATTTTGCCAAACAAATAGCTCAATGGCTCAATAACCCAGAGCATTGATGGTTTTATCTGATTCATATCAATCGGCAACTTATCGCAGATTGATATGATCAATATTTAAATTTTCTTACCTCATCATTTTTTTAATCTGTTAATTTAAAAATAAAAATTCTGACGAAAACTATATCTTTGACCTCCAATTTGCTAATATTTGTAAAGCTTATCTATAAGAAACGAATACAAATGAAATTCAAATTTATGCTCTAAACAGACTAAGATTGCAATAAAATACTGAAGTTGATTAAGCTTTTTTATTAGATATAAATAAAACTCTAACTCTAACATTAAGAGACTAATATTATGAAAAATTATATCTATCTATTCTTTTTGACTATTTTTTTATTAACGGGATGTGATAATCAAAAAAAGGCAGAAACAAATGCCGCCTCTAGTACAAGCAAAAATCAAGAGGCCCAAACTGAGAATAATGCTGTAAACAAAAATATAAATAATGAATTTAAATCCCAATCATCAATATTGGTAAGTAATAGTTATCTTTTTCATACCGAACCAGAACTCCTACCTCATAAAAAACTGATCAAACACCAAAAAATCCAAGGACCGACAGAAAAAACGATCAATTATAATGCTCAAGGTTATGTACAGAATTATGATCTTGAAGGTTTATATGGCGAAATAAACTATGATACAGCCAAATATATTTATGGCATGAAAGATGTTAGGAATAATTACGATGTTTCTTTTGACGATTCAAAAAATATTATTGGTATGAAAGATGATAATGGTGACATTGTTGCCATTAATGAATTTGATGAACAAGGTCATTTAGTTGAAACAACCTTATCCAACTTTGCCGATAATAATATTGTTTTTAATAGTAAAATTATTTATAACGGCGATCTGGTTGAACAAGTTTTATATAATGCTTATATAAAATCAGATGAACGAACTAAACTGCCCGTTTTAGTGAGAGAAAAAGATATAGTTTATAACACTAATAATCAGCTCGAAAAAACAATTACTAGAACATATAAATTATCAGCAAAAGGTAATGTAATCATCAATGATAAAAATGAACAAGAGTTAGAATCAACTGAGACTTGTACCTATTTCGCTTATAACGAAAATAATGACTGGACTAAAGCTGTTTGTGAAACAGTAGGAGAAGGTTCAAGTAAAATTGATTTAACCAGAACCATTGAATATTTATAAATTGTTAATTAAGTGAATATGATGAATTTTACTCACCAAACTCATCATATTCACGACAAAGTATAATTGTATCTTCAATCAAACGTCTTGCTATCGTGCCATATTCGGGTATTTTAGGTAATTGAGAATAATGATACCAATTTGCCTCGACTAACTCATTTTTATCGATAGTAATTTCACCACTCTCATAATCAGCTAAATAGGCCATCATCATGGAGTTAGGAAACGGCCAAGGTTGTGAACCAATATAACGAATATTTTTAATTTTTATTTTTGACTCTTCGTACACTTCTCGGGCAACCGTCATTTCCATTGTTTCACCAATCTCTGTAAAACCAGCTAAAACGGTATATAAATTTTCTTGATTATGCCTAACATGCTTTGCCAATAAAATTTTATTTTTATCTCGAATAGCAACGATAATTGAAGGGGAAATTTGTGGGTAATAACGTTGGTGACAATTACTGCATAAACAACACCACTCTGTTTTACTAATATGCATCTCATGACCACAATAACCACAATATTTATGAGAACGATAAAACTCAGACAATTGTACCGCCCTGCCAGCCATATTAAATAATGATTGATCAGCATTATTAAGTAAGGGGCGAATCGTTGACATAGAGTTTTTCATTTCTTGGCAAATCAACCAAGCGGTTTGCCCATTCCACTCACCAATTGGTTGAGCTAGTTTGTTGGTAAAACCTAATTCACTAGCAATACCATGAGGAACTTCGCCATTTGGCAACCATAATCGCCCATTTTGACTAACAAACCAATAACCTTTTTCGTTACCAATTAAATTAAATTGTTGTTGTATATTCATCACATCAATACCAAAAAATAACTATTAAAAAGGAGGATCTTAATCCTCCTTTTTGGCAATACTATTTCTTTTTCTTTTCGTGTAGACCTTTTTTCTCAAGCTCCCAGTAAATTATACGTTGCTGAGCAATCGTAAATAAATTACTTACAATATAGTATAAAACTAAACCTGATGGGAACCATAAGAAGAATACCGTAAAGATTAATGGCATATAAGTCATTAATTTTTGTTGTAAAGGATCGGTAACCGGTGTTGGTGACATCTTCTGAATTAAGAACATAGTTGCACCCATTAACAATGGGAAAACATAATATGGATCTTGTGCAGATAAGTCATGGATCCAAAGAGCGAATGGAGCATGACGTAGCTCAACCGTATTACCTAACATGTAAAATAATGACAAGAAGATAGGCATTTGAATCAATAATGGTAAACAACCACCAAGAGGATTAACTTTCTCTTGTTTATAAAGTGCCATTGTTTCCATACTCATTTTTTGTCTATCATCACCATAACGCTCTTTTAATGCTTGTAAACGAGGTTGCAATAACTTCATTTTAGCCATTGAACGATATTGTGCTCGTGTTAATGGGAATAAAATACCACGCACAATAAAAGTGATCACAATGATCGAAAAGCCCCAGTTTCCAATAAAACTATGGATAAATTTCAATAAGTAAAAGAGTGGTTGAGATAAGAACCATAACCAACCATAGTCAACGATTAAATCAAGATGATTAGCTGTTTCTTTTAATTCACTTTGAATTTCAGGACCTAACCATAATTTGGCATTAATTAATTTCGTTTCACCTGGTTGAATAACTGTTGTTTCACCTTTAAAACCAATTGTTGCTTGTGAATTGTTAGCTGTTGCACGTGAATAGAATAAATTATTTTGTTCCTGCGTAGGAATCCAAGCTGAAGCAAAATAGTGTTGCAACATAGCAATCCAGCCAGTTTCAGTTTTGACTTCTAAAGCATCATCTTTGATATCACTGAAACTATATTTACTATAATTAGTGTTGGCACTGGAATAAGCTGTACCGCGAAATGCGCTTAGTCCTAATCCGCCACCGCCTTCAGTAACGGCATCTTTAGGGAGTTCAATAGTCTGCTTCAACTGACCATACATTGATACTTCTAACGGACTTTGGGTTTGATTGTTCACGTCATACTGTACATCAACAGCATAATTATCACGATGTAAGATGTAATATTTAGTATAAGTTACACCATTAACTTGATAGGTAAATGGAACCTTCAACTCATCTTGACCATCAGCTAAAACATATTCAGATTGATCAGTTTGATATAATGGTCTTTTTGAGCCTTGAGTTGCATTGTCTGGACCATCTTTACCTGTTAACCCACTTTCAGCAATGTAAATAAAATCAGGTTTAGAAGTAAGTAGTTGGAAAGGTGTACCTGAATGAAGAGACTGCTCATATTTCAACAATTGAGCAGATTGCACATCGCCACCATAGGTATTAACCGTTAATGACAATACATCAGATTTTATTGTGATAGTTTTACCTTGCACTGAATCCGCTGTTGAACTATCTTCACCTATTTGTTGTGTCAATTGGTTAGCAACTGGGGGTTTTGGTGCATGATCATCTACCCACGCTTTCCAAATCAGGAAAGAAACGAAAAGTAAAGCAATGACTAATATATTACGTTGAGATCCCATTAGTGTTTTTCTCTATTGGTTTTAGTTTTCTTAGGAGGAACAAAATCTTCACCTCCTTCATGTAAAGGGTGACATTTTAATACACGTTTGACCGTTAGCCAACCACCTTTTATCAATCCGAATCGCCTTAATGCGATTATGGCATACTGTGAACAGCTGGGAGTAAAGCGACATTTAGGACCAAATAACGGACTAATGATACGTTGATATAAACTAATAACAAAAACAAAAACATTAATAATCAAAGCTTTAACCGCATAAACATGCTGTTTGACAATTAATATTAATTTACTTAGTTTTTTTTGATGATTTGCTGACATAGTTTATCTAATGTCTCAACTAATTGTTGATTATTCAATTGTATAACAGGCTGTTTAGCCATCAAAATAAAATCGATATTAGGAAACTGATGTTGGTTGTGACGAAAATATTCTTTGACTAACCGTTTAATACGATTACGCTCATGGGCTCTTTTAACCTGTTTTTTAGCTATAGCAAAGCCTAATCTGGGATGACTTAGATTATTTTTACGTGTAACTAGAGTCAGGAAAGGCGAACCTGCACGAATAGATTCTTGAAATACATGATTAAAATCAAAGGGAGTTAACAAGCGTAACTCCCGAGGAAAAGTGAGTTTAGTCACTCAACTTTAAATTAGCTAGCAACAGTTAAACGAACACGGCCTTTAGCGCGACGGCGAGCAAGAACTTGACGACCGTTTTTAGTAGCCATACGAGCACGGAAACCGTGAGTTCTATTGCGTTTTAATACTGATGGTTGAAATGTGCGTTTCATGACGATTTATATCCAAATCTAATTTATCAACAAGTTGTAGAGTATAAACTCCACAGCATTAATTAAAGAGGTCCGAATTATAGAGTCTATTTTATTTTTCGTCAACGGGATTTTGAAACATAAATTGTAAGGACCTTTTCAAATTTCATTAATCACTAATAGCTAAAACTCGCTTACTTGCTTCACCACCAACTTCACGCGCTAATTTTGGAACTAAATAACCCGATAGTTTTTTTGTCAATTGCCGCATGATTTTTTTGGCCTCATCATCATCGACTAAAAAATGAGCCGCACCTTGTACTTTATCTAATAAATGGATGTAATAAGGTAAAATACCAATTGAAAATAACTTATTACTTAACTTCGCTAGCACATCAGCATCATCATTAATATTTTTTAATAAAACACTCTGATTTAGTACTGTTACCTCACTTTTCTTTAAATCTTTGATGGCATGAGCTACATTATTATCAATTTCATTCGGATGATTAATATGGGTAACTAACACAACTTGTAAACGTGTTTTTGCAAATAATCGACACAACTCAGAAGTAATACGATTAGGTATCACCACCGCTAAACGACTATGAATACGTAAACGCTTAATATGACGAAATTTCTCTAATTCAGCTATTAAAAAAGCTATTTCATGATCTTTTGCCATTAAAGGATCGCCCCCCGAAAGAATAATTTCATCAAGTTCGGTATGCTGTGCAATATACTCTAATGCGATACTAATATTCTTTTTGTTACTTTGATTATCATGATAAGGAAAATGTCGCCTAAAACAATAACGGCAATTAATCGCACAAGCAGTTTTAGTCATTAATAATGCGCGATTATGATATTTATGTAGTAATCCTGGAATATTGTTATGTTGCTCATCAAGAGGATCTTTAGTAAAACCCTGTACGTTTATTAATTCCTGTTCATCACAAAGTACTTGAAGCAGTAAAGGATCTTGAGGATCACCTTTTTTCATTCGATTTATAAAAGCCATAGGCACACGAAGTGGAAATTGTTTTCTTGCCTGTAACATGGGTAAAGAAATTTCCTCAGAATCTAAATCCAGACAATGATAAAGCTTTTTGATATCTGTCACTACATTAGCGAGATCAAAAATCCACTCATCTTTATTTGGTTGTTCAACATTTTGCTGTATAATATGGCTCATTTTTGTAATTCAGAATGATAGTTGGAGCTTTTATGGCATCTTATAGTACTAATGAGTTTAAAGCTGGTCTTAAAATAATGCAAGATGGCGAGCCGTGTGTAATTGTTGAAAATGAATTTTACAAGCCAGGTAAAGGACAAGCAATTAACCGTGTAAAAATTAAAAAATTACTTTCTGGTAAAACTGTTGATAAAACATTTAAATCAGGAGAATCTGTTGAAGCGGCTGATGTCGTTGATATGAACTTAACTTATCTTTATACCGATGGTGAGTTTTGGCATTTTATGAATAATGATACATTTGAACAACTTTCTGCTGATGCAAAAGCTGTAGGTGACAATGCTAAATGGCTAGTCGATCAAGCGGAATGTATTTTAACCTTATGGAATGGTCAACCAATTGCTGTTACTCCACCAAACTTTGTTGAATTAGAAGTTATTGAAACTGATCCAGGATTAAAAGGTGATACAGCGGGAACGGGTGGTAAACCAGCTACATTATCAACTGGTGCAGTTGTACGTGTTCCTTTATTTGTGCAAATTGGTGAAGTACTTAAAGTTGATACACGTTCAGGTGAATACGTTTCTCGCGTTAAATAGTAATTCATCAAAATAATTATTTAAATAATGAGGTCGATATGACCTCTTTTTTTAAGTAAAAAAATTTAAGTTAAATTTTTGAGTTGAGGAACGGGGTTTTTGAGTTAAACATCTGCAAAAAATTCATTTATTTGGTAATTAAAAATCAAAATTTAAATTTATTTAGCCCCGATATAATTAAGCTGTCGCCATGACTCATAAACAACTACTGCAACTGAATTAGACAGATTCATACTTCGGCTATTAGCAACCATTGGAATCCGAATTTTTCTATCTTGCGGCAATGCATCAAGAATTTTTGCTGGTAAACCTCTCGTTTCTGGACCAAACATCAAAAAGTCAGCTGATTTATAATTTACTTCACTGTGTGGTTTTTGACCTTTTGTCGTTAAGGCATAAACTTGAGAAGCTAAATCAAGTTGGTTCTCATCTAAAAAGCACTCAATATTTTTATAATGTTTTACATCAACAAATTCTTGATAATCTAATCCTGCTCGTCTCAATTTTTTATCATCCCAATAAAATCCCATTGGCTCAATAATATGTAAATTAAAACCAGTGTTAGCACACAAACGAATGATATTACCAGTATTAGCAGGAATTTCAGGTTCAAATAAAACAATATTTAAAGATGCATCTGACACAATTATTTCTCTTAGCTGTTAATATTTTTGAAGAGGTAATACTATCACAATTCTAAGTCCACCTAAGTGGCTTTTCTCTGCTTTAACAGTGCCATTATCTCGAGTAATAGCGTTAGAAACAATGGCTAAACCTAAACCTGTGCCACCTGACTCACGATCACGAGCTTCATTAGTACGATAAAACGGCCTGAATATTTGCTCTAACTCACTATCAGCAACACCTGGCCCATCATCATCAATAGTGATAATTGCAGTTTGTTGTTGAATAACAAAATTAACATCAATTCGCTGATTTGAATAACGAAATGCATTCCTTACTACATTTTCAAGCGCGCTACATAACGCCGTTGGATAACACAAAATTGTATTATTAGTTGGGGGAGTAAGAATTGAAAATTGTTTTGAAATTTGATTAGCTTCAAAAGTCGCATTATCTAAAACATTTTTAAATAATTCATCTAACTGTTTATATTCACGAACTTCGTTATTATCATGCTGATTCCTTGCTAATGACAATAAATCACCAATCATTGAATCAAGCTTTATCGCTTCATCACTTATTCGTAAAACTTCGTTACTTTCACCTTGTTTACGACGTAGCAGTGAAGTTGCTAATTGCAATCGAGTTAATGGTGTCCGCAATTCGTGAGAAATATCAGAAAACAATTGTTGCTGTAACTCTTGCATCCTTTTCAACTCTCTAAGCATGCGGTTAAAACTTGCCCCCACTGCTTTATATTCATATGATCCAACTTTTTCGAGTTCAGGCCACTGTTGTAGATTACCTTTAGCTACTTGCTCAGCAGCCAACCGCAATCCACGTGCTGGCCTAGCAATACTCCAAGATAGCCACAACAAGAATGGCGTACTTGCCAACATGGTTAATGTCAAAAGCAAGAAAGGATGATCAAATATTAAATTAACAAATTGAGACTGAATATCCGATGCAGGTTGTAATAAAAATAATTGATAGTCTTCATTAGCATAATGAAGCAAGAAAGGACCAATAATTTCTTGGTTATCATAGATTTTCTTAGCAGGATCATCAACATCGTGGGATTTTTCACTAAAACTTTTTACTAAATCAATATTATTAGTATCTGCTGTGATAATTTGTTGATTGGGTGTAACAATAAATAATAGTTGCCCAGCCTTTTGATGATTATCCATTACAACAATGAATCTCATCCACCAACGGAAACTATCTTTAGGTATCTTGGTTAAATCTTTTTCGATTTCTTTAGCCAGTAGATTGCCACTTTCTTTATCTTTATTGGCTAAATAGGTTAAATTTCGGGAGTCTAGCTTTGGCAAGGCCATTACCAGAATAAGAAAGAAAGCAATAGTAAGTAAGAATATTGTGAAAATTCTAATTGTTAGGCGATCAAAGATCCACATATACTCTTACCATATGAAGAAATAGCTAGTTTTGTAATACATCATCATTTTGATCTACAACAAACAGATATCCTTTTGAACGTAATGTTTTAATCCATGGTAAACCATCGCTACGAGGAGGAAGTTTTTTACGCAAATTAGAAACATGAACATCAATTGAACGAGCTAAAGGTAAAAATTCTTTACCTAATACGTTTTCGCTTAAATCATCCCTTGAAATGATTTTTCCAGCATTTTCAAGAAGTTGCAATAATATTTGGAATTCAGTACCCGTTAATTCAATATATTTATCATCAAATGAAACAGATTGCTGTTTTCGATTAACGGTAAGTTTATCAATGGTATATTGAACTGACTTCTCACCAGAAGTTACAGCCATATTATCCCAACGTTTCCTACGTAATAATGCGTTGATACGAGCAATAAGCTCCCGATCATTAAATGGCTTTAAGATATAATCATCAGCACCAAGCTCAAGCCCAATAATTTTATCAAATTCGTTATCTTTAGCTGTTAAGAAAATTACTGGAACGGTATATTTATTTCTCAGTTGAGATAATACACTTAGCCCATTCATTTCTGGCATCATAATATCAAGTAATATTAGGTCAATGCTACTATCAAATTTATCTAAAGCCTGAACACCATTATTAGCTATTACGACTTCAAATCCTTCTAATTCTAATAATTCACATAACATTGAGGCAATTTCTGGATCATCATCAACTACGAGCAATTTGTTCATTACTACCCTCATTAATTAAGAAATTTATAACTTTTATATTGGTTTTTGATTATTGTAAATTTATTTTATATTTTTAAAAATATTATATAGATAAAATGAAAGAATGTCGTAAATAATTGTTAAGATTTATAGTTTAAACACTTTTATATTACTAAATCCTTGTTCAATAAGATAAAGTGCTTGTAATTTACTCATAATACCTTTAGCACAATACAATAAATATTGTTTTGATTGATCTAGATCGCCAAATTGCGTCGCCAATTTATAAAACGGGATGAGCTTAACATCGACATTTTCAATTTCTAATGGGTTATCCTCTTGTTCCTCAGGTGAACGAATATCAATTATAATTTGATTCTCTTCTAATGTTGAAACCATATCGACTTGTGTAATTGTGTTGTCAGTCTGTTTAGCAATTTCACGAATATCAATATTTTCGGCTTCTTCAACTGCTTTATCTAATATAGAGAAATCAAAATGTTGTTCTTCCTCTTCTATTTTCTCTTTAACCGCTTTTACAGTAGGATTTTTTGATATCACACCACAAAATTCTGGCATTGTCTTAGCGATATCTTCAGTACCGATTTGACGAGCAAGGTTAATTATAGTTTCTTTATCATACGTTATTAGTGGACGTAAAACTAAAGTATCACTCACATTATCGATCAAACGTAAATTAGTTAAAGTTTGGCTTGATACTTGCCCCAATGCCTCGCCAGTAATCAACGCTTCAACATTATAACGTCGAGCAACCATTGAAGCAGCACGAATCATCATCCGTTTTAAAATAACGCCCATTTGCCCATCGTCAATTTTCTCAAGAATCTCACCTACTACATTCGAAAAATCAATGGCGATAAAACGAACTTTATGAGAAGAACCAAATCTCTTCCACAAATAATGAGCCATTTGTTTAACGCCAATTTCATGAGTTTTTCCACCTAAATTAAAGAAGCAATAGTGGACTCGGCAACCTCGTCGAATAAACATATAGCTCGACACACCAGAATCAAATCCGCCAGAAATAAGAGAAATAACATCTTCTTGAGTTCCTGTAGGAAAACCACCAATTCCTGCATGGCGCTCTTTAACTAATAATAGCTTATCTTTATCTATCTCAAGATTAACTGTTATATCCGGACGAGTTAATTTTACTTTAGCTGTCGAAACATGTTGATTTAGCCCACCACCAACATAACGCTCTACATCAATTGAAGTAAACTCATGCTTACCACGACGTTTTACTCTGACACAAAATGTTTTATTCTCAATTAAAGGGGCAAAATGATTAAACGCTTTTTCATATATATCATGCAGATCGACAAAACTAAGCTCCTCAACTACTAATATATGGTGAATACCAGGAATTCGAGTTAATAGTTCTAAGATTTGACTTTCACTATTTACAACTTTAGGGCGAACTTCAATAAAATCCCAATGACGAATAACTGCAACATCATCAATTGAATGTTTTAAAATATTACGGATGTTGCTCGTTAATATTTTAATAAAACGTAAACGAACAGATTCACTTTTGATCGTGATTTCAGGAAAAAGTTTAACTATAAATTTCATACAACAGAATTTGCGAGACTAAAAATGGCGACATTATACTTATTTTTCCCTAAAAACGTACAATTGATTATGATAAATACAGAAAATAACAAAATATACTTGCTTGTTGCTCACTCTTTCGCTAATATTTCGCATCAATAAATTCTGTTCTATAACATAAAATTGACAGGTTGAAATGTACGAACTATTAATTATAGGTTATTTAATTATCGCACTTGCGATAATCGTTTTAGTGTTAATACAGCGCGGAAAAGGTGCTGACATGGGCTCATCTTTTGGTGCGGGTGCATCTGCGACTCTATTTGGCTCATCAGGTAGTGGAAACTTCCTTACACGTACAACGACAATATTAGGCGTATTATTTTTTGCATTAAGTATTATTTTGTCTAATATTGGTAGCTCAAAAACAACTAATATCAGCGATGATTTCAAAAATGTTGGCGATAATACAACTACACAGCAAAGTACAGAAGACTCGAACAGTAATAGGCAAGTAATTCCAACTACTGATCCAGTTATACAGCCACAGAGTATTAATCCGACTTCAGATATTCCAGAATAAAAACGGCGCCGTGGTGGTGAAATTGGTAGACACGCTATCTTGAGGGGGTAGTGCTCTAAGGGCATGCGGGTTCAAGTCCCGCCCACGGCACCAATTCAATATTCAGTAACATTCTTTAAAATTCTTTAAACCACATCAAAACCAGTATAAACAAGGCTTAAAGCCTGTTTTGCTATTTCGTAAGCATCAGTAAGATACATTTACAACAAAAAAATAATGGGGGTATATTTGGGGGTAGGATAAAGTGCCTTTATAATTAGATACCCCCAAAGGTGAAAAATGGCTATTAAAACTACCCCTTTGACTGATACACAAATAAAAGCATTAAAAGCCAATAGTAAGGATAAAAAGTATTTTGATGGTGGAGGTCTTTTTTTGTTAGTCAAATCGTCAGGAGCTAAATTATGGCGATTTAAATATAAAAAACCCATATCAAATAAAGAGACATTATTATCTTTTGGTAAATATCCAGAAGTTTCGCTACAACAAGCGCGAAAACAACGCGAGGAAGCACGCGAATTAATTAAGCAAGGCATAGACCCCCAAGAACATAAAGCGGAACAAGAACAACTTAAGCAAGAAGCAATCTGCAATACATTCTACTCCATGGCTGAACGGTGGTTTAAGTTCAAAACAGAACAAGGATTAGAAGAACAAACTTTAAAAAAGGCTTGGCGTTCATTAGAAAATCATGTATTCCCTTACATCAAAGACATTCCTATAAACCAAGTAACCGCAATTAAGGCTATCAATGCTTTACAACCATTAAATAACAATAATAAATACGAGACAGTAAAGAGAGTTTGTAGGCGAATCAACGAAATAATGTATTATGCTGTCAATATGGGAATTATTGATAATAATCCTCTTGCTAAAATTACCGATGTATTTAACAGCCCGAAAGTAAAAAATCAGCCTACCATATCCCCTACTGAGTTACCGCAGTTTATGCAAGCCTTATCTATGGCTGGTATTGAGTTACAAACACGATGCGTGATTGAATGGCAATTACTCACATTAACGCGACCTAGCGAAGCTGTAGGGGCGAGGTGGGACGAAATAAATTTTAATAAGAAAATATGGAGCATTCCTGCCGAACGCATGAAAATGGATAGACCCCACAATATACCTTTATCGCCACAAGCAATCAAAATCCTCGATATAATGAAATCTATCAACAATAAAAGTGAATTCATTTTCCCAACAGCAAGACCACCTTATAACAAGCCAATGAGTAGCCAAACCGCTAATATGGCAATAAAACGCATGGGATACAAAGATAAGTTAGTTGCGCATGGATTAAGAGCTTTAGCTAGTACTGCTTTAAACGAACAAGGCTTTAATTATGATGTCATTGAAAGCGCGCTATCCCATGTTGATAAAAACGCAGTAAGACGAGCTTACAACAAGGCTGAGTATGAACAAAAAAAACGCATTATGCTTGACTGGTGGGGCGATTTTGTCGAGCAAGCCAGTAAAGGGAATGTCTCACTATCAGGTAACCGCAATTTAAAGCTAGTTAATCATTAACTATACCGCGTTACATATCCTACCTCATATTTGAGTTACGCTTTCAATTATTAATAAGATCCACTCCTCAAATGTGAGGGTTGCTTTTTCAAATATTACCCTTTACATATGCCAGTTATTAAACTGTTTTTTTATACTTACTCCCCTATTATTCTTAACTTTTCATTAAAAGTGTTCACTACTATTTGCATTCAAATATAATCTTAATCCTATAGTTATCAAATTGATTTATATAATATTATTAAACAGCTATTAATATAGTGAAAATAAATAAATAAAATCTAAAAAAATTATTTCAATTCGCGGTGCTGGTGCTGCACAAAAATGAGGGTAAGGGGTGTAGAAAGATTAGAGTTATAGAAATTTACTTCCCCTCCCTACTTGCTTGAAGAATTTAAGGACATGTTAGAAGCAATATTATTACTTTAATTGCATGAGGGTTGTTTTTCAAAACAATTATTCACAATAAAAATAGGTATCCAGTGAAAAAACTTTAAATTAATGGACGCTAATCAAAACCGTTGTTTATGTGAATAATTTTCAAATAACAAAGATTTAAAATTGTTGTATTCTTATAAAGAAAATATTTCTATATATCTATCAATGTTACAAGCTGAAACTAGTTTGAATTTATTGATTAGTTTAAACAGTGAATAATAGAAAAAATTGCTTTATTGAATAATTAATTTTGATAGACTTAAAATATTATAAAACTTCAACCTTAAAATAGATTGTTCAAAATTTATTGATGAATATTATATTTAGAGATTGTGTTATGACTACAACTATTTTTAATAAAATAAAGAAATATCCTATCGTTTTTATAGGTTCTGGCATATCTAAACGATTTTTAGATAATTTTCCCAACTGGAATGAATTATTAGAAAGTTATTGGAATCAAACAAATCAATCAACAGGATATTATAGTTATTTAACCTCCCTCAAAAAAGATTATTCAAAATCATTCTCTGGAGAAGAATTAACTCACAAAATTAATACCTCCGTAGCTGATTTTATAGAAGATAAATTTAATACAATGTTCAATAATAATGAATTACAAATTGAGGGCTTAACACCTGAAATAGCTTATAAAAATGATATTTCACCTTTGAAATATTCTATATGTCAGCGTTTTTCAGTGTGTAATATTAGAAATGATATAGATAAAGAAGAATTAAGTTTTTTTATAGAATTTTTAAAAAAAGCTAAAATAATCATAACAACTAATTACGATCCTTTCATTGAAATATTATTAAAAAGTAAACACATTGAATTTCAAAAATATATAGGAAACAAAGGTTTTTTTGATGATACTATTGGATGGGCTGAATTATATAAAATACATGGTGATGTAACTGATCCTAATTCTATAGTCATTAATCAACTTGATTATGAAAATTATGATAAAAATTCAGTTTTGATTAGTGCTAAAATATTATCCAATTTAATTAATACACCAATAATTTTTTTAGGTTATTCGTTAACAGATAGAAATATACAAAAATTATTAACCGATTTTTCTTCACAATTTCCAAAAGAAGATGATAGAAAATCAGCAGAAAGAATAATTGTAGTTCAATATGAAAAAAATAAAATGGATATAGATCCACGCTATTCTAAAAATGATAAAAATATACCATATATAGAAATTAGAACTGATAATTATAAAAAAATATTCCAAGATATTTCAGAAATTAATGAAGGATTAACTCCGTCCGAGATATTAAGATATAAAAGAATAATTAGAGATTTAATTGTCAATGAAGGACATAAAGGTAATCTAGATAAGATACTTGTTTCACCAAGTGATATTGAAAATTTAGAAAAAAGTATAATAGAAGGTAAAAATTTAGTAGTTGCTATAGGTGATAAAGCCTTAGTTTACGCTCATGTAAACAATGAACAATATATTGAAGATTATATTTTAGAAAATAATCAAATAGGATTAGAATCATCCATAAAGGTTTTAACAGCAAGTCCTCATAACTGTTGGATTCCTTTTGCAAAACAGATAAAAAAATTAAAAACGAAAAATATAAAATTAAAAAATCATGAAAAAGTGAAAATCAATAATAGAATCAAAAATCAAGGTAGTCTGTCTAAAATAATGGATAGTATAAAACTAGATAAAGTCAATAGTAGTAAAGTTTTTAATTCAATATCGGATATTAAAAATAGTAATGTTGGTCCCTTTAAAGAAACACAAATTATAATTAAAAACATAAAAAATATACCAATTGAAGAAATAAAAAAATATATTACAACAGAAGGTATAAAAGAATTTAAAACAAACCAAGGAGATATTAAAACGGGATTGAGGAAGTTATTTTGTGCTTATGATTTATTAGTTAACGGGGACATTGAACGTGTTTGATAATTAAACCCCGTGAAATATATAATTTCACAGGGCGTTAACCTTTATGTAATCCCATACGAAGGTGGGATAGCTCCCCTAGTGTGGCGAACCGATCATGATTCTAAATGAATTCATTTTTAATTGCAATACAGTTTTTATCATTACTAAATTAGTTTTAAAGTTGGATTTTTTATGATTGAAATTTTATTAGATATGTATAAACATATATTATTATTTTATTTCCATTAGTATACAGAAAGTATTCAGAAAAAATTTTTTATTAATTAATATTATCTATAAATATGTATTAATCGAATTAAATTTCAAAGCCCAACAAAGGCTATTCATAACCTTGCTGATAAATGCCCGTAATGCTTTGAAACAGCCTGACGGTTCATATATTTATTATTGCCTTTTACAACTTCTCTCATTTAATAATGCTTAAGTATTATTTTTGGCTTTGTAATTTTAACATAGTTTATTCAATGTATATAAACACATTGCTATAATATATATAACTGTATGTTAAAAATATTATTTGCGTCTAGGCTGATCCCCGAACATTAGAAATAAACTTAAAAATAAGCAAAGACTAGTTACCAAGAGCAGAAGAACCTAGTTAGTTGTTAGTATTTATTATAATATAAACCGCTTAATTTGAGCGTTTTTTATTTATAAGGAAATTTAGATATGAAAAAAATAAAAATCTTTGGTAAAGAATTCAAATTAACAAGCTCTTTTAAGGAATTATTACCAGAATTAGATAACACCATTATATATACAGATAAATTTATTGAGGCAATTAGAAATTTAGGTGTGTGTATTTTAGTAGCTACAATTCTAGCGTCCTTTTTACCACATTCTTTAGGAAACTTCATATCTACTCCATTATTGATGGTTACCTGTTTCATATGGTCTATCAATGTTTTTTTTAAATGTATAAGGTGGTATATAAAAAGAAAAAATATTGATATGAACAAAGAAAGATCATTTGTAAATCTTTTCATAATTTCTGTAGTAATTACAGGAATTTTATTCATTTTGTTAATGATTGCATTAATTCCATCTTTGCAAACAATTGTTCGTACTCTTTCAACACGTACTTAAAACAAAAGGTGTACACTTGCATAAAAATCCATACAACATAAAATCAATTGTTAATCAAATGATTTTATCTAATGCTAGTGAAAACTAGTGTACGCTGTTGCGCTAAGTGTTCACTAGCTTGAAGCCTTATAAGGAATGGGGTTGAAAAATTCGCGTATACTTATAAATACTTTTTTATAAAATTTTATTTTTATGGTCGGATGGGTAAATTTCTACAGATTTTAGTCATCCAATCCACTTGTCCTCTTTCTTTTTAACGCTAACCCGATTTTCTTAATCCTTATGATTTGCTTATCAGGGAAATAATATCTAATTTAAGGAGTCACTTTTCGTTTTAGTTATACGAATAAATTACAAAAAAAACATTTCAAAAAGGGATTAAACAATTCTTTTCAAGTCCCTCCAAACACCAAATCAATATTCAGAGATATTCTTTCAAATCCTTTAAACCACATCAAAACTGGTATAAATAAGGCTTATAGCATGTATTGCTATTCTGCCAAGTATCAGTAAGACAAACTTACAACCAAAAATAATAGGGTATATTTAGGGGTAGGATAAAGTACCCTTATAATTAGATCCCTCCAAATGTGAAAAATGGTTATTAAAACTTCCCCATTAACAGATGCTCAAATCAAAACAACTAAATTACAAGAAAGTGTGTTTGCTGTCGCAATATGGCAGTAGTGAAAGTTTAAAAGCAGTTTGCAAATCCTACAGAGGCGAAAGAAGTACTACACATGCAACAACAATCAGCGGAAGTAACTTCAAATGAACGCGAATCTAACCATCTTTTAGTTTTTTATCTTAATGGGGTGTTTATAAGCGGTTTGGGAATTCCTTCCTTCAATTCAAGAAGATATCATGTTTATATTTAATATATACAATACAGGCTTAAACAACTCTTTAGCTCTCTCAAAAATTAGGCTAATCACTTGGTTATTAAATGAAAAAAGTACATTCATAAAAGGGCAAAAGAACCGTCAAAAAATAGTAATAAATAAAATAATTAGAAATACCCTTTGACTGAAATTGAAAGTCTACATAGTCATATTGATAAGGTTTGATAGAAAATGAAAATTTCATTAATGCAAAGTTTAACATCTAGTTGATATTGAAGAATAATTCTCATATTATTATTCAAAAACAAAGGAATGTTATGAAAAATTTTATTCTTATAAGCATGGTTAGTCTAATTCTATTCGGTTGTGGTGAGAGTGATAATAAAGTTCTCAAAGAATATCTTGTGGGCGATTGGCAATGCACTGCGATATATGGTATAGGGCTAAATGTATCCCCAGAAGAAGAGCTTAAACATACCACTGAGCCTGAAGATTTTACAATGAAATATAGAATATTAGATGATAAGTTTTACGAAATTAAAAATGATGGAACAAAACAAACTATCGATGTCAACGGCTTTAACAGTACAGTAAATGAAATATGTTATGAATCAAATTGCACTCTGAAACAATCTTTAGAAATCAAGGATAACGACTCATTTAACATCATAATAACGAAACGCATAAAAAAACTCAATAATCACACAGATACTATTGATTTTAGATCTAAAATCGAATCAGTTTGTAATAGAATAAAATAAGTATCAGGAATAACACTTTAATTTGCTTATAGATACTTTAATATTTATTAGTAACAAATTTTGAGCAACTATTATTAATAGATAGGATACATACATTAGTGAAAAATTTGGCCATTGGCTAATTATGCTGCATATGTTATTGTTCTGAAGTATTCATGAGGTTTAAAAGAGCCGCCACCCATTCACCAATTCAATATTCAGCAGGATTCTTTAAAATCCTGTAAAGCACATCAAAAAGAGTATAAATAGTTTGTAGCCTATTTTATTATTTTAAACGAGGCAAATACCAATCATACTTTTTGATTAGATTGAACGCTACCATATATCGCCGACATAAAGTCGGCGAATTAGTTTGTTAAATTAAATTATGCAAAGCCTTTTAAACCAACCACATGAACATGTTCTTGGTTATTAATGACTTTACGTACTAATTTATACGTTGTACCTTTTTCCGGACTGATATTTTCTGGCGCTGCAATAATAAGTTGCATTTCCAATCTTTCGCAAAGTTCAAAGAGCGTTGCAATTGATTTAGCATCAAGTCGGGCTGCTTCATCTAGGAATAATAAACGACAAGGTGATATGTCTTTATTACGCAAGCGTTTAGATTCTTCTTCCCAACTTTGAATCACCATCAATAGGATCGACATACCTGTACCGATTGCTTCACCTGTTGATAATGCACCACTTTCAGCACGTAACCAGCCATCAGCGCCACGATTAACTTCAACATCCATTTCCAGATAGTTTCGATAATCAAGCAATTCTTCACCTATATTTTGCGCAGTTCGCTGCCCCATATCAATATGAGGATTCAAGCGTTGATAAAGTTTAGCTAATGCTTCTGAGAAAGTAATACGATTATTACTAAACAGATCTTGATGCTCGTTTTGATCATCAGCTAATGCTGCTAATAACGAAGAGTGAGCTTCCCGGATACTAACATTAAGACGTACACCATTTACCTGACCAAATGCCACCGCTTGCAGACCTTGATTAAGCATACGAATACGGTTTTGCTCTCGTTGAATAGTTTTACGAATAATATTAGCCACACTTTTTGAGCTAATTGCCAATTGCTGTTCACGTGAGGTAAGTTCTTCAGTTAATCGTGATAACTCAATTTCCATTTGCTCAATAGCTTCAATTGGGTCATCCGTTTTAACAATATCTTGACGAATTCGTTCACGAAGATGTTTATAAACCGCAATATAAAATTGTATTTTACGCTCTGGTCGTTTTGGATCTTCGGATAATCTTAATACATCACGTAAATGTTCATTATCATTTACTGCTAGACGCAATGAACCGAGTGCCTTATCTGACATAGAGCGCAATTCATCAGCACTTAGATAAGCTAATTCTCGACGATGTAACCTTCGTTCAACGCTATTTTCTTTAACTAATCGTAAAACTAAACACCACCCTGCTTTCGCTTCCACAACTTGTTCACGTAATTGTTTATAATCACGTAGTGTTTGTGCTAAACGTTTTTGCATTTGTGTCATTTCGCTTTCGCACATAATAAGTTGTTTTTCAAGCGATGAGCATTGTTGGCGATTACTGTTAAGTTTTTGATGAATTTCATCACGACGAATACGTGCTCGTTCTTCGGTTGCTGTATCTGCTTTAACACCTATTTGTTCAACCTCTTTATGCAACTCATTGAGCATGTCACGTTTAGTTTCAAATGCACTTTTCAAAGAAGCAAGAGTTTGATTATATTGATTGTATTTATCTTGATACTGTTGCATCTGGCTACGTGCTTCAGTACGCTGTGCTTCAACCACCTCAAGTCGAGAACGTAGTTTTTCATTCAAATCACTATTTTCATTTAGCATTCCAGCCGAATCTTCATAGCTAAAATGCGCACGGCGTTGCATGACTTCGGTTAAGGCAAAAACTTGTTGACGAATAGTTTGTTGCTGAGCTTTGATAGTATTATATTGCTCACGTAGTGATTCATTCTGTTCAGGATCACTTTGTAACACAGCAATAATTGGTTCTAATTCCGAAACAGTATGACGATGACGACTCACATATTGCGCAGCTTCTTGCGCTTCAGCCACTTGTTCTCGTAAATCATCAACTCGATCGGCTAAATCATCATCAGCCAATAAATGCATCTGAGCAACTAATCGATTAACTGTAGCTAGCTGCTCTTTACAAATTGCCACTTGCTGTTGGTTTTGTTTATCAATGCTTTCTTGTGCTAATAATTGGCGTTCAATTTCATTGCGTCGTGTTGTTAGTTTTTGTACTTCGGCTTCTGGATCGATATCAAAAGCTACAGATAAATATTCACCAATAAACTGCCCAACATTTTGCTCAATACGTTGCAATTTTTGAAGGTCAAACGAAATTGTTGCATAAAGTTCATGTAGCTCATCACGTTCAGCTGATAATTTCTCAAGATGTATTTCACGTGCAGCTCGACCAAACAAAGGAACTTTAGGAAAACTTGAGAAACGCCATTGACGATCACCTGTTTTAACAAGAACCGATTTATTCATCTCTTCACAATCAAATACGCTATCATCAAATGATGATGGATCACCTTCGATAAAATAGATATCTTCAGGATAATCTTCTTCACTGCTAGTAAGGCTTTCGAGTTGTGCTTTGACTAATGATAAATCCGGTACCACAATGGCTTGCCTTGACGGACCATACAATGCTGAAAAATAAGGTGCATCATCAATTGTTACATCTTCATAAATTTCAGAAAGTAAAACACCATTGAATCGTTCAGCTAAAACAGATAAACGTCCGTCATCAACACCACTTGGTTGATTAAGTTGTTCTATTTGCGTATCAAGTTGATTTCGTTTGAAGTTTATTTGATCACGCTGAGTAACTAAAGCACGTTCCTGTTCAAGCAGTTGTTGCATATGCTGAGTAACTGATTGACTATTAGTAAAAGTTTGTTGTGTTTGTTCTTGCAATGCTATAAGTGCATCTTGAGCTTTTAACCATAATGGGGCTTTTTGACGATAGTCACTTATTTTTGTTTGTATTTGCTCAAATTCTTGCCTAAATTCAATTCGTTTTTCACTTGATTCGTTAGCAAGCTCGGCATTTTGATCCAATTGAACTTCAAGTTCTTGTTTTAATTCATCAAGTTCATCATAATTGATTTGACGACCAAAACGCTTACAGAATTGAGTTAGTAATGATTCAGCTTCTTTTTGTTCAAAAAAGCGTTGTTCTAATTCATCTAATTGTAGCTGTAAATGTTCTGCTTGCTCAGCTTGATAACATTGTGAAGGCCATTGTTTTAATGCTTCTCTAGCAGCACTCCATGCTTCACTTCGTACTACATCGCCAACCAACTTAACAACTAGTTGATACGCTCTATCAAATTGACTTATTGCAGCATCAGAAACACTAACTCTCTGCTCCAATTCTAATAATTTTTCAGTAACTTCTTTTTGTTTTTCTTGAAAAACTTCATAGTGATTTTCAACATTGCTTATACCTAATTTAGGCAATTGGCATAGTTGTTGGGCATTTTTCAGAGCTTGAATTGCTTGCTGATATTGAATAGCTCGAGTTTGTTGTACATCCAAAGCTTGTTGATAATCTGCTAATTGAGTTTTAATCTCATCAACTTCTTGTTCTGTCTGTTCAACTTGATCTCGGTAAGTTTGATACTGTTCATTTGCTTCAAATACAACTTCATTTTGCTCTTCAAGTTTTATATTAAGATCATCTAAATCTGCTTGATAGCGGTCAATTTTTTCTTGTTGACGCAAAGCAGTTTGTGCAAGATTAAGATGATCATTTGCTGCCTGAAGGTCGGTCTCTAAATCGCCTTGAGCATCTTGATATTCTTTAAGCTCTTTTGCCATCTCAACTTGTCGATACTGATTACTGATAAGCAGATCTTGCGTTTTGAACATACCTCGACGTAGTCCTAAAACGGACTCGATATGAACTCTACGCTCATTAGCATGACGCATATAATCAGCAGCCACATAATTTGTAGATTCAGTAATGAGATGTTTGAATAAATCACGATCTGATTGTGTAACTCGAATAGCTTCAAGTGTCATCCGATTTTCACGAAGTGCTGCTTCCATATCTTGGAATGCTTTTCTAACACCACTATTTTCTGGTAATAAATAATCACGTAATGATCGGGTTATAGCACTAGAAATCCCACCATAAAGAGAAGCTTCAATTAAACGATAATATTTACTTCGATCAGATGAAGAACGTAACCTTTTAGGTAAAATACCAAAATCAAACATTACTGAATGATAATCAGTAATGGAATTAAATTGCTTAAAGATAACCCCTTCCATTGATTCAATCTTATCTTTTAATTCTGGTAAAGATAAAATTCTAGCCTGTTTTTCATTTAAGCGCTCTGTTACTAATTCTGTTGGAGTAATATTGACAGGCAAACCTTGTATTAAAAAAGGTTTAATATCAACTTTTTTATCACGACCAGCAACCTGCTGCAAACGCACACCACAGATAATCCGTTGATTACGAGAATTAATTACATCCAGCATCGAGTAACACACGCCTGGCTTTAATTTACCATGTAAACCTTTATCTCTAGAACCCGAAGTTGCTCCAGCTTCAGTTGTATTTCTAAAATGTAATAAGGTTAAATCTGGGATTAATGCAGTGACAAATGCTGCCATAGTGGTTGATTTACCAGCACCATTACCACCAGAAAGTGTGGTGACAAGCTGATCAAGCTCAAACGTTCGAGCAAAAAAACCGTTCCAATTAATTAAGGTTAATGAGTGAAATTTACCGTGTCCCATTATCATTATTCAATCTCCTCATTAACATCTTCATCATCACTATTATCATCATCTAATATAAGTGATGATTCAATTTTAATCGCTTCACCATCGCGAATCAGGCGTAATTGTGCTTCTTGAGCATCATCACTGCTACGCACATCAGCTCCGAATCGGAATATAGATTCATTAATACGAAAACGGCTACTATCATTACCTACAATAAAGAAGATCATACCAAGTCGACGTAATCGATTTAATGCAGTTTTTACTTTATCAAATAATTTTTGGCGATCTAAATCCGAGCCTGTAGAACGCTGATTGACTAGTTTCAATAATTTACTTTCATCCGCTAATGAAACAAGCTCATCAAAAAGTTCTTGTAAGGTAAAAATGCCTTCATGTGCTAATCGCTCTGGACTTAAATAGAGATAACAAAGCACTTTACCGACTAACATATCAAGTTCAGATAATACTGAACGTGGAATCAGAGTAGTTGAACGAGGACGAAGATAGAAAAATCCTTCCGGTGCGCGAATAAGCTCAACATTATAACGCTGATAAAACTGTTCAAGCTCAAGTTGGAAATCCATTAAAAAAGCATGATTATCAAGCTCATCGATACCAATATGACGACCTGACCTTAATAGACTGTCAAGTTCCGGAAATATTGGATTGGCAATAGCTTGAGCTAATTTTACCGGCATAAACTTATCTATCGACGCTTGAGAGCTTGCTGCAATACGCCCCATAACCTCATCAAGATGATGGGAAGTTTGTTCTATTTCTAAATCATTAATATCTGTTGATGACATGTGCTTGTACCTTAGCTCCATAATCGTTAATAGGTTTCCATTCGGCTGGGATACCGAGTAAATCGCCTTCGGCAACACCTAATCGAATAGCCTGATCAATAAACAGTCTTGCAATATCAAAATGTTGTTCACGTGGGAACTGTGCTAAATAGCTATGAATTGCATTACTCATATCAAGTGGTTTATTTTCTTGTTTAAAGATCAATAAATTTTGTTCTATATGCGAAATAATATGTTCTTGAATTTCTTCAATCATTTCAAACTCAAGCTCGGATGGTAATTCACCCGTCACTTCTGCTTCATGCAGTGCTAACTCTTCATCACGCATATCAAGTAAACGCTCAGCATTAGCAAAAGTGAGTGACCATGGTAAATCAAAATAGCTTTGAATCGATTTACGTAATCGCTGAGAAAAAACTCGATTCTTATCTAAATCGATTGCTGTACGAATAAATTTATGAACGTGTCTATCATAACCAATCCATAGGTCTATTGCTTTTTGTCCCCAGCCAATAATTCGGTCTAGTTTTCCTTGCAGATCCATAACAACATTGTTAATTTTATCAAGATCTGGATTATCTAATGTGGCATCTTGTATCAGAAGCAAACTGGCTTGTAGCTTATCACCTGCAGCTGCCAACGTATCTTGCAGCTCACGCAATGTTTGTGATGTTTCGGTAAGTAAACCTTCACAACTACTGATGGCTGCTTGCCAATCTTGGCTTAACAATGCTGAAATATTTTGTTTAACTTCAGCTTGTTGTTCATCCATTACTCTCTGAGTGATATCAATACTGTCAAAAATTTCTGCAACAGAATATTTTAATGGAGCAAAAACATTTCGATGCCAATGTAAATCATCGCCACCTTCAAGGGCCGCATCTGCTGCTCGCTTTAATTCTTGTGCAACAATAGAAAGCTGAATAGATAAGCGTAATGTCGAAAATTCTCGTTGGCGTATATAGTAATCAGAAATGCCGATTCCTAGTGGAGTCAAACGATAAATAGAATAACCATCGGTCATTTCGCTAGCAAAGCGAGTAATTAAACGTTGGCGCACTAGATCATTAATGGCATTGTTAGCTCGAACAGTAATAGTATCTTCACTTTGCTCAAAGATCTGAGAGACATGTCTGAATCCGTCAATTAATTCAGATTCAGTCATTTCGCCATCAAAGCGCTCACTGTTTAATACAGCAATTGCTAATAAAAAGGCTAATCGCTCAACAGGTAGAGCAATCGAAAAATCATTCTTTTTTGCCCAAGAGACCAGTTCTGGCACTGATTGGGAAAAATCCATCATAGTGATTCCTTAATTAAAGATGCACAACATCGCGACATCTTAAAATAATATGAGAAACACAATATATTGTGTTATGGACAAAATTTTATCGATTATATAACAAATTGTAGTAGTTAAAAATAGCTAAGTTTAGGATTTATTATTAGATGTGATAACCAATATTTAATTTTCTTAAATAATCTTGTTACCAAGACAAAAAAGACCAATTTATTAGCCAATTAACTTTATATTTAAATTGACTTATATAAATATAAAAATGATAATAATTATCGTTTTCATTTAAAATATTGAGGTATCTATGCGTAAAGTATTATTATCAGTTTTATTGGGGACTTTAATGGGTTTAATTTCACAATCCGTGACAGCTCATGGTATATGGATTACTGATCGAGTCGATCAAAAGCAGATTATTTTAGGTGAAGGACCTTTAGATAATGGCTATCAACCTGAAATGGTGAAAAAAGTTAAAGCTTATAATAGTGATTGGTCGGTACTATCCGTTTCAAAAACAGCACATAATAACTTTGTGACCATCGAACCTGCAAAAGATACAGCTGTAGTAACAGTTGATTTTGATTATGGTTATTGGACCAAAAATTCGGATGGTAAATACGTTAATTTGCCGATGAATCAAGTTAAAGGTGCAGATAAGGGCACTCATGCCATAAAATATAGTGTCAACTATTTATCATCCGTTAACAAACCCAAAATAATAGAAGATATTCCACTACAAATTGTTCCTTCTATTGACCCAACAAAATTAAAACGAGGCGACAATTTACCGATAACCGTTTTCAAAGATGGTAAACCACTAACCAATACACCTGTCATCATCGATGTTGTAAATAATTTAGACAAAACAGTGAAAACTGATGATAAAGGCCAGGCTACTATTATTGTACCAAATCAAGGTTTAAACGTTATAGGTGTTGAAATTGGTTTCCCGCTTAAAGATAGTCAATTAGCTACCCAAGACAAATTTTTTACTACATTAGTTTTTACATTAATTCCTGAAGAAGATTAATTTATATATAAAAAACGGGATCATTATCCCGTTTTTTATAATTATCTTTTTAAACTTCAGCACTAATCGGACGAGGTATAAGAAAACTACAAAATAGAGCTAACACCGTAATGATTAAACCTAACAACATACCATTAAAGTAACCATCAATTGTGTTTCCATTTATCATTTGAATTGCTGGCAATAAAGCAAAACTCAAACCAGCACCTAAATTAAATGCCCCTGCATTCATACCAGGTAAAAATCCTGGATTATCAGTAGGAGATAAGACGATACCTAATCCATTTAAAATGATATTAGCCATTCCAGCATAAAAAATACCTAAAACAATCACGCCAACCGATAAAATAGGTAAAGAATGAATGCCATAAAACATAATAACCAAAATACCAATAATACAACCCACTAAACCTAATTTGAGCACTTTATTATATCCCATTATTGGTGCCAATCTTCCTGAAAATGGCCCAACAAACCAACCAATTAAAGCATAAGGCGTGAGAAAAATTAATGATGCCCAATCTGCGTCTAACCCAAAACCTATTTCATGATTTTGGGCAATTGACATCACTAAACCATTAACGATGGCAAAAATCCCAGTCATGGTTAATGTGGTTGTTAATAACAACGCCCAGGTGGCACGTTTTTTCAAATGATTGATTGTGACTAAAGGTTGCTTACTTCTTTTTTCTACATTCCAAAATAAAATAAAACATAAAAAAGCCAATAAACTTAAACCACTAACAATCAGCCAATTAGCATTGTCAAGTTTACCGGCTTCATTAAGTGCAAGTAATAACGCAGCTATTGTTAAAACAATTAACAAAACACCTAACCAATCCATCTTGGTACCTTTAGAGGGCTGAGATTCTGACGCAAAACGATGAACAAAAAAAGTCGAAATTGCTGCAACAATAGCTATAATCCAAAATACAGACCGGAAGCCAAAATGCGTAGCAAGTAAACCTCCCGCAATAGCATCAACACCAGCAATACCACCATTTACTGCTGTTATGATACCCATTAACATACCATATTGCTTAACGTCTTTTACTTCAAAACTTAACATTAACAAACATAATGGAACCACTGGCCCTGATACACCTTGAATAATGCGAGCAACATACAAAACTTCAATATTCGGAGCAATAGCAGCAATGACTGTACCTAAAGTCATTATAATCAACATGGCTGTTAATACTTTTTTTCGCCCTTTTATATCACTTAATCGGGGCAAGAATAGTGAAAATAGTGCAGCTGCTGTAAAAAAAGAAGTTTGAGATAGTCCGACAGCTGCATCATTAGTTCCTAATTCTTTCGCTATAGTAACTAACACTGGGCTTAACATACTTGCATTAAGTTGGAAAGCAACACATGCAGCAAGCAAAGCAACCATTAAAGCCAAGATATTATTTTTTTTCTGGCTTAGATCTGCCATATATTTACCTCATTAAATGTTTCAATTGATCGGCATTTGAATATCATTAATAACTATACTCAAATGAGATGATTCTTTATTTGTATCTATTTGATATATAATTAAATATCAATAATTTTATTTTCTCACGTATAAAACCAATAAAAGGTTATTATCAGAGATAGTGCTGTCGTTGATGTTTTCAGCTGACTATGAAATATTAATTAAAGTTCAAATTAACCTTGTTGAATTATCAGATAATTGCAAAACTTAGTCTGATAACTCACTCACCAATTGAAATATCTAATTAATATTTAACCATAGGTAGAAAAAACAATTTTTTTTGGCAAACAGAGGTGTTCTTAATGGCGATTAAGATAGTTCACTTTTAAAACAAACTATTCACACTGATTACAAGAGAAATATTCTAATTTCAATTCTCAGATTTAAAATCCACTTATTATTAAATTTAATATTAAGATTTCGATAATAAAAAATAAATTACCTACTCGCACTGTCGCTAATTTGTGCTAAAATCGGGAGACATGAATAATCTTTTTTAACATAAGGATGTAACGTAATGCATATCGGTATACCAAAAGAACGGTTAGCCAATGAAGCTAGGGTTGCAGCAACACCTCAAACTGTTGGACAACTATTAAAACTTGGATTTACAGTTTCAGTAGAACAAGGTGCTGGACACGCTGCTCATTTTGAAGACCAAGCTTTTATTGATGCTGGGGCCACTATTCAAAACACAAAGGATATTTGGCAAAATGATCTTATTTTAAAATTTCACGCGCCAACTGATGATGAAATCGCTCTGATGAAAGAGGGATTAACACTCATTAGTTATATTTACCCAGCTCAACATAAAGAGCTTTTAGAAAAACTTGCCACTAAAAATATTACTGTAATGGCAATGGATTGTGTGCCTCGTATTTCACGAGCTCAATCACTAGATGCATTAAGTTCTATGTCTAACATTGCAGGTTATCGCTCTGTTATTGAAGCTGCGAACCAATTTGGTCGATTTTTTACCGGTCAAGTCACTGCTGCAGGTAAAGTACCACCAGCAAAAGTATTGGTAATCGGTGCTGGTGTTGCTGGTCTTGCAGCAATTGGTGCAGCAGTTAGTTTAGGTGCTATTGTTCGTGCATTTGATACACGTCCAGAAGTTGCTGAACAAATCAATAGTATGGGTGCTGACTTTTTAGAATTAGATTTCGAAGAGGAAGCTGGTTCTGGAGATGGCTACGCAAAACAAATGTCTGCAGCCTTTATTGAAGCTGAAATGGCTTTATTTGCTGAACAAGCAAAAGATGTTGATATTATTATCACTACAGCATTAATTCCAGGTAAACCTGCGCCAAAACTTATCTCTAAAGAGATGGTTGAGTCAATGAAACCAGGTAGTGTTATTGTTGATTTAGCAGCCTTAACTGGTGGCAACTGCGAATTAACCAAACCGGGTGAAGTATTCGAAACAGATAATAATGTTAAAATAGTTGGTTACACAGATTTAGCTAACCGAATGCCGGCACAAGCATCACAACTATATGGAACTAACATTGTTAACTTATTAAAATTACTCGCCAAAGAAAAAGATGGTAACATCGACATTAATTTTGACGATGTTGTGATTCGTGGCGTAACTGTCGTTAAAGATAAAGAAATAACATGGCCAGCTCCACCAATTCAAGTTTCTGCACAACCACAGAAAAAAGCGGTTGAACCTATCGCCAAACCAGAACCAACACCAATGCAACCTGCAAAAAAATTTGGCATTTTAGCTTTATTGATTATTGCTTATTTCTGGTTAGCTAATGTGGTTCCTGAAACCTTTTTAGGACACTTCACTGTATTTGCTTTGTCTTGTGTAGTAGGGTATTACGTAGTATGGAATGTAACTCATTCATTACATACACCATTAATGTCAGTTACTAATGCTATCTCTGGTATCATATTAGTAGGTGCAATACTGCAAGTCGGTGATGATAATGGCTTAACTACGGCAATTGCCTTTGTTGCTATTTTAATTGCTAGTATCAATATTTTTGGTGGATTTTTTGTTACACAAAGAATGCTAAAAATGTTTCAACGTGGCAAGTAAAGGAGATTATTGATAATGTTTAGTCATGGAATAATTCAAGCAGCCTATGTTCTTGCTGCATTACTTTTTATATTTAGTTTACGAGGACTATCAAATCAAGAATCAGCCAAATCTGGAAACATTTATGGCATGGTTGGTATGGTAATTGCACTTATTGCTGCTATTGCAAGTATTAAAGGCGGACTACACTGGATCATTATTGCTATGGTCATTGGTGCAGCTATTGGTCTTTATCTTGCTAAAAAAGTAGAAATGACACAAATGCCAGAGCTTGTTGCACTACTCCACAGTTTTGTTGGTATGGCTGCAGTTCTCGTTGGTTTCAATAGCTTCTTAGATTCTAATATTATGGTTTTCACTGGCAGTGAACTTACTGTACATTTAGTAGAAATTTTTATTGGTATCTTTATTGGTGCAGTTACTTTTTCTGGCTCAGTCGTTGCATTTGGAAAACTAAATGGCCGCATTAGCTCTAAACCACTTTCTATTCCTTATAAACACTACTGGAACTTAGCGGCAATCGTTGTTTCAGTAATTTTGATGTTTACTTTTATTGGTGTGAAAAGTGGCGCAGGCGCACTTGTTAGTCTATTTGTTATGACTATCATCGCATTAGTATTTGGCTTCCATCTTGTGGCATCAATTGGTGGTGCAGACATGCCAGTAGTTATTTCAATGCTTAACTCATATTCTGGATGGGCAGCAGCTGCAGCAGGATTTATGTTAGGTAATGATTTACTTATTGTAACCGGTGCTTTAGTTGGTTCTTCAGGGGCAATTCTTTCTTACATTATGTGTAAAGCAATGAATCGCTCATTCATCAGCGTCATTGCCGGTGGTTTTGGTAGCGATGGTAGCGCATCAAGCTCTTCAGAAGAAGAACAAGGTGAATACCGTGAAATGCAGCCAGCAGAAGTTGCTCAAACATTAAAAGAAGCACGTTCAGTTATTATCGTACCAGGTTATGGTATGGCTGTTGCTCAAGCACAAGGTGCTGTAAGCAATATTACTGAAAAGCTTCGTGGTATGGGTATAGAAGTCCGTTTTGGTATTCACCCAGTTGCAGGGCGTTTACCTGGTCATATGAATGTATTATTAGCCGAAGCAAAAGTACCTTACGATATTGTATTAGAAATGGATGAAATCAATGATGACTTCCCTGATACAGATGTTGTTTGGGTAATCGGTGCAAATGATACAGTTAACCCGGCAGCGGAAGAAGATCCAAACAGCCCTATCGCAGGTATGCCTGTTCTTGAAGTTTGGAAAGCAAAAACGGTTATTATATCCAAACGCTCAATGAATACCGGATATGCAGGCGTTCAAAATCCACTATTCTTTAAAGAAAATAGTTATATGCTATTTGGTGATGCCAAAGATAGTGTTGAAAAAGTTTTACAAAATCTTTAATGACGATTAGTCTTTAGTAGATACAAAATATTACTGCGGCTTTAGCCGCAGTATTTTTATAAGATGTTAAGGGTTTAAATTTTTGGGATCTAAAAAAGTAGAAATTTGATTAATTATTTCATCATGAATTTCGGTTCTGGTTCGTTCCCCGCCATCTTTACAAATGATACTTTCGCCTTTAGCTTCTTGCTCTAATATTTCTATCGCCTGTGGTTTACAAACTTGTATAAAACTAAAATGCATCGCATCTGGTATAACAGTATAAGTAGATAATGATTTTAAAAGAAACCGTCTTAAATAGCCTGATTCAAGTTCTACATTCATATCACCAACATCAACACCAGCTCCAATAATCAAAGAGGGAATATTAATATTTTTCAGACTTTCGGGAGTAAAACCTCTGACTAACCCTGCATCTAAAGAGATAAATGATTTTATTCTTGAATCTAACATACTTTGAGTTAATTTTGGGTTATCAAGACCTAGTTCATTTACTAATTGGCAAGCTTTCAATTGTGAATTTTCAGTACAATCTTCTTTAAATAGATCAATATCAAATCTTGCACCAGCAAGCGCTATTACGGTCCAACCGCCAAGAGAATGCCCAATGGCTGATATTTTATTCATATCAATATGGTTAGCTAATAGCTTATCTTCTTTTAAAATATCAATAGTTTTACTTAGGTCTTCAGGACGTAGCCATAATTTTCTTGATTGATTAATATCTTTATTAAAAAAAGTTGTTCCTGGATGATTTGGCGCAGCAATAATATATCCCTTACCTGCAAGTTCATAGGTAAGCCAACTTAAATTTTGCCAGCTACCACCGTAACCATGAGAAACAACGATTAACGGAAGTTTCCTTGAATCATTGATAGGTATTGCGTTAGGGACAACTTCAGAACCATAAAAAACTACATTATCGCCTATAAATACTGTTTTCTGTTGATTAGTAGTTGGATACCATATTGCAATGTTAAGAGGTCTACCATCTTCTTCTCCATAATGGATTTCCCTAAATCCAACATTTGAATCTGCATAACCAAAAAATGAAATTGAATATATGAAAAAAAACAGATAGTACACTTTAGCCATTAACTTATTCCCTATATAACTGCATTATATAAATAATATTAATCAATAAGATAGGTTTTGATAATAGTGAGTTAAAATAACGATTTCAACTTACAATAATTATTCATTATTATTTTTGATTTTTTCTTTATGATAAAGGTAATAAGCGCCACGAGAAACCATACGAAGTTGAAATATAAGATCTTCAATTAGTTCTTGGCGTTGTACTATGTCGAAATCAATTGCTTCCGCGCCAGCATTAAATGCGATAGTCACCATTGCTTCGGCTTGAGCTTCATTATAATGATGTGGCATTTGGTTGGCATTGTCTAAATAATCAACAAGCTCCACAATAAAGTGCTGAATTTCGCGTGCAATTGCCGATCTGAATGCTGAAGAAGTCCCGGCTTTTTCTCTGAGCAACAATAAAAATACTTTAGGGTTTTTATCAATAAATTCAATAAAGGTGGTTACCGAAGTTCGAAGAACACTCCCCCCCTTTTCAATACGTTTTCGAGCTTGGCGCAATAATTGACGAAGAGTTAAACCGCTCTCATCAACCATCGCTAAACCTAACTCATCCATATCACGAAAATGGCGATAAAATGATGTAGCAGCTATACCTGCCTCACGGGAAACTTCGCGCAGACTTAAACTTGCAAAACCTTGTTCCGCGTTGAGTTGATGAAACGCAGCATCAATTAAACTTCGACGAGTTCTCTCCTTTTGCTGCGCTCTAACTCCACAGGTTTTAACATTTTTCATTTTTTAAATTCTGCGCTATAAGAAATATAAATTATTTCTGGCCTAACAGTCGTTCTTTTTCAGCAAAGACTTTTGGCATATGGTCACGAATAGTTTTAGCGATAGTTTCATAACGAGAACGTAATGGAGAACCAGGTCGATAAATTAAAGCGATGCTTCGTGTTGGGACAGGATCAGTACATGGAATATAGCAAATATTATCACGAGTACGTTCATTTGGAGCAGCTAACTCTGGAAATAAAGTAATTCCACGTCCTGCTGATATCATACTACGCAATGTTTCTAAACTCGTCGCTTTAAATTGTTTATCTTCATCAATTCCTACCTGAAAACAATACCCCATAGCATGTTCGCGTAGACAATGACCATCCTCCAACATTAAAAATTTCTTCCCTTTCAGACTAGAAAGCTTAACTGTCTGTTTACTAGCTAATTCATCATTTGCAGGAACGGCTAAAAACATAGGTTCATTGAATAAAGGTAGTTCAATAAATTGTGCGGTTTCTTTTACTTGAGCGATAATAGCACAATCCAATTTTCCACTTTCAAGTTGAGCAACAATATTGGCAGTTTGCGCTTCATGTAAATAAAGTTCTAGTTGAGGAAAGGATTCATGTAATACGGTAATCACATGTGGTAATAAATATGGAGCGATAGTCGGAATTAATCCAATATGCATAGGACCCGCCATCTCTTCCCCTTGACGACTAGCCATCTCTTTTAAAATCTGTATATTACGTAAAATTTCTTTAGCTTGCTCAACAAGCATCATGCCAGTTTGAGTAAATAATACTTTACGACTAGTACGTTCAAGTAACATTACGCCTAATTCGTCTTCAAGTTTTCTGATTTGACCACTTAGTGTTGGTTGACTAACATTACAAGCATCAGCTGCTTTACGAAAATGCCGGAATTCAGCTAATGATACAAAATATTCCAAATCTCGAATATTCATAGAGTCCCCAATAAGTTATCAGTTAATATTTTTATACTCTTAATTGTAAACCAAATTAATAATTATTTTTATCAAAAATCTTTTTTTAAAAGAGTATAAGTTTAATTAAATCAATTAGTCATTAATAAAATAAATAAGATAATCTATTTTGTATTAATTTTTTTTAAGTTAAAAAATAATCTAACTAATTGTACTATATAAATTACTATTGTTGATAATTATGTTCAAAAAATCAAATAAAATATTTAATTAATATGAAGAAATTTCCTTTATTTTACTTGGTATAACTATTTCAAGAAAAATGGAAAGTTAGATTTAATTGCGATATAATCGCGCGCTATATTTCAGTATAGACCATTATTAATTCGAGGTGCGCTATTTTTAAACAAGTTTCTCGCTTTTATCGTAAAATGTTCCATCACAAAGAGCGACAAGAGTCGCATTATATTTCCATCTCACGTAATGAGCATAATATTTCTCGTAAGAATATAAGCGAAAATGCGTTGAAAGTACTTTATCGATTGAATAAACAAGGATATGAAGCCTATCTCGTAGGTGGTTGTATTCGCGACCTTCTATTAGGTAAAAAACCAAAAGATTTCGATATTGCGACAAATGCTACACCAGAACAAATTCAAAAGATCTTTCGAAATTGCCGCTTGATAGGTAAACGCTTTCGTTTAGCTCATATTATGTTTGGAAAAGAGATAATTGAGGTTGCAACGTTCCGAGGTGATCATGATGATCAGAGTGAACAAAAGAACATATCAAAACGATCACAAGCAGGTATGTTATTACGAGATAATGTCTATGGAACGATAGAGCAAGATGCCGTTCGTCGTGATTTCACAATGAATGCACTTTATTATAGCGTCAAAGATTATACAATTCGTGATTATTGTGGTGGACTAAAAGATTTACAAAATGGCATTATTCGATTAATTGGTGATCCACAAACAAGATATCGTGAAGATCCAGTCAGAATGTTAAGGACAATCCGTTTTGCAGCAAAACTTAACATGAAAATTGACCCAGCTACTGCTGAGCCAATAAAAAAACTGGCTCCATTATTAAATAATATTCCTTCAGCCCGTCTTTTTGATGAATCATTGAAATTACTACAATCAGGATATGGTTACGATACTTATATATTATTAAAGCAGTATCATTTATTTAAACAATTGTTTCCAGTGGTTGAACGTTTATTTACACATGACCATGAAGGAAATATGGAAAAAATGATTGCTCAAGTGTTAAAAAATACTGATTACCGTATAGCAAATGAGCAACGCATAAACCCTGCTTTTTTATATGCAGCATTTTTTTGGTATCCAATTATAGAACAAACTCAATTAAACTGCATTGAGAGCGGTTTGCAATATTACGATTCTTTTTCTATGGCAATTAATGATGTACTAAATGAGCAATGCCGTATTATCGCTATACCAAGACGTTTTACAGCGGTTATGGGTGATATGTGGCGATTACAATTAAGAATGAAAAAACGAGAAGGAAAGCGTGCATTTGTCATTTTAGAGCATCAGAAGTTCCGAGCAGCTTATGATTTATTAGAAATGCGAGCTTCAATCGAAAAAGGTGAGCTTTTAGATTTAGCTAAGTGGTGGGATGAATTTCAACAAGTATCGACTGAAAAGAAAATAGCCATGGTAAGACAACTTGGTAAAACGAATAAACGACGGACTAAACGTTAATTTTCATTCGCACTTTTATAAATAACCGCTATAATGTTTCAATTAAAATAATCATAATCATATTCTAATCATTAATGAAAAAATTATCGCTTTCTCGTATTGCTATAGCTGTAACATTTTCTTTGTACAATTATAGCAGTTATGCAATAGATTTACCCCAAAATGACACTACTAATCCGCAGTGTCTTGTTGGTGTACCTAAATTTGAGCGACCAATTGTTAATGGAGATATAAATACATTACCTATTAATGCAGAGGCAGATGAGTTTGAAGGACTTTATCCTAATTTAGCTATTTACAAAGGTCGTGTTTATGTAGAGCAAGGCAATCGTACAGTTTTAGCTGATAAAGTGACGATTGACTCAAAAGATACAAATAATCGGATGGTTACACTCGATGGTGATATCACTTATCAAGATAATATGATACAAACCAAAGGTAACCACGCATCGATGAATCTAAACAACAATGATGCCAATATGAATCCAAGTGAGTATCAATTAGTTAATAGACTTGGACGAGGTGAAGCCGATGAGATCAAACTTGATAAGAATCGCTATGTAATTCTTAAAAATGGTAGTTTTACCTCCTGTCCTGTAGGAGATAGTGCTTGGAATATTACAGGTTCAACAATTATTCACGATAATGAAGAACAGTTGTTAGAAGTTTGGAATGCGGTATTTAGAATAGAGAAAGTACCTGTTCTTTACTCACCTTATTTACAATTGCCTACAGGCAATAAAAGACGATCAGGGTTGTTAATTCCTAGTTTTGGTTACGATAGTGTTGATGGTATCGATTTTTCATTACCGTATTATTGGAACATTGCTCCAAATTATGATGCGACTATAACACCGCGAATACTACAACACCGTGGTGTACAGTTACAAACTGAGTTTCGCTACTTAAATCAATTAGGATTAGGGACTTTCGCTTTTGACTGGTTACAGCATGATAATCAATACAGTGACGATAGAAAAAAATCAACAAATGGCAACAGATACGATAACAATCGTAATCGATGGTTATTCTATTGGAAAAACGACGAATTAATTAACTACAATTGGCGTTTTATAGCTGATACTACACGAGTCAGTGACAATCAATATTTAACAGATCTCAGTTCTAAATATGCGTCTCAAACAGCTGGATATCTGACTCAGTTTTATAAATTAGCATACAATGATGAAAATTGGGATGTTGCTTTAGGTTACAAACACTTCCAACCATTCCACTATGATATTCTTTACCAAACTCAGCCTCAATTAGATATCAACTATTATAACTACGAGCTGGGACCATTAAAATTTAAGACTTTTTCACAACTTTCTCATTTTATAAATTCAACAGATAATGAACCCGAAGCTTGGCGAGTCCATATAGAACCAACTATCAATTATACAGTTACAAATTCTTGGGCAAATTTATCTGCAGAAACTGGTTTTATGGCAACTCATTACAACCAGAAAAACATATTTAAATATAATAATAATCTTGAACACATAAAAGAAGGGATAAAGTTAGATCGCACTGTAAATCGTTTTATACCGAAATTTAGTATTGATGGTAAAGTAATTTTTGAAAGAGACTTTGATCTAATCGATGGGTATAGCCAAACACTCGAACCTAGAGTGAAATATACTTATAACCCTTATCGTAACCAATCAAATATTGGAAATTACGATTCCACACTCTTACAAGCTGATTATATTGGTTTATTTAGAGATCAAACATATAGTGGTTTAGACCGTATTGCATCAACAAATAAACTTTCAACGGGTGTAACTACACGTTTTTATGATAGTAACAAAGTTGAAAAATTTAATATGTCCTTAGGGCAAATTACCTATTTTACAAAATCTAAAACCGGTGATCACAATAATGAATTAGATAAAAATTCTGATACGGGTAGTGTCACTTGGGCAACAGATAATTTCTGGCGAATTAGTGACGATATTATTTTCCGAAGCGGGATTCAATACGACACCCGTATCGATACTATTTCGCTAGCCAATACAACGTTTGAATATCGACCATCGGGTGACAAATTAATTCAATTATCTTATCGTTATGCCAATCGTAACTATATTGACACTGTAGATGACAGGTATAAGTATTCCGCATATAAAGGTTACAAACAAGATCTTTCTCAAGCCGGCATTATGGTTAGTTGGCCACTATCTGAAAAAGTGAGTGCTGTGGGATCTTATTATTATGATATTAAGCAAAAACAGATTTCAGACAGTTTTATTGGGGTAAATTATAGCGATTGCTGTTGGGGAGTAACCGTACAATATGGACGCAAATTAACCGACTGGGATAACACAGAACATATAAGTAAATACAAAAACAAACTGTCAATTAACTTTGAACTTAAAGGTTTAGGAAGTAATCGTGACACGCAAGCCAAAATGTTAAACTTTGGTAAATTACCTTATACAACAACATTTGAATAAACATACTAATAAATTTATTGTGGTAAATTTAATACCGCAACAACATAATGAGTTGAGTAAATATGAAATTATTAAAACTTTTTATTGCATTAAACTTGAGTGTTAATTTAGTGCTCTTTACACCTTTTTCAGCAAATGCAGCTCCAAAAGTGGTAGAACAGGTTGCAGCTGTTGTGAATAACAACGTCATTTTAGAAAGTGATGTTAGTGACATGCTCAAAACGATTAAAGCGAGCGCCGATCCTAAATCTTTACCTAATGATAAAATACTTAGAAAACAAATTATTGATCGCCTTGTTGTTGAAAAATTAATTTTACAAAGAGCGGCTAAAGCAAAAATTACTATTAGTGATGATGAAGTTACCGCCGCAATCGATAGAATAGCTGCTGAAAATGGTATGACAATAGATCAACTAAGAAGCAGATTATCAACTATGGGCATGAGCTATAGCACTTATCGTGATCGTATTCATACTGATATGCTAATAGAACAAGCGCGCTTGCATGAAGTTCGACCTAGAATCAAAGTCTCTAACAGAGAAGTAGAACATTTAACCAAAACAATAGCTAACCAACCAACTAACAATATTGATGTTAAAATTAGTCATATTCTAATTACTATTCCAGAAAAAGCGTCTAAACAACAAGTTGATAGTGCTACCAATAAAGCGATGGACATCATCAATCGAGCAAAAAAAGGGGAAAATTTTGCTAAATTAGCCGCGTCATACTCAAATGATGATCTTGCTTTAAAAGGTGGATCAATGGGCTGGAAAAAGTTAAATGAGTTACCTACTATTTTTGAGGAACGACTAATTCGAGCGCCAAAAGGAAGTATTATAGGACCAATTCGCTCTGGAGTTGGGATTCACATATTAAAAGTTGACGATAACCGTTCTGAAACACCACAAAAAATTACACTTCAAGAAGTTAATGCTCGTCATATTTTAATTAAAACCAACGTATTAGTTACCGATCAGGTGGCTAAACAAAAATTAATTAACATTCGCAAAGCCATTACCAGCGGAGCAACAACTTTTGCTGCAGCAGCAAAAGCTAACTCAGAAGACACAGGTTCAAAAGATAGTGGTGGTAATTTAGGATGGAATAGGCCAGAAGTTTATGATGAAGGTTTCAGGACTGCATTATCACAATTGAAAAAGGGTGAAATCAGTCAACCAATAAAATCATCTTATGGTTGGCATATAATCCAACTAATTGATACCAGACAAACTGACGGTACAAACTTAGTTAAAAAAGATCAAGCTTATCGGATGATTTTCAATAGAAAATTTGCTGAAGAAGCACAAGTTTGGATTCAAGAGTTAAAAGGTGATGCATATATCAAAATTACAGGTGAAGGTAAGAATGAATAATCGTGTTCATCAAGGTCATTTTGCCCGTAAACGATTTGGTCAAAACTTTCTACATGATAATTATATTATTGAAAGTATTGTGGCAGCCATACAACCTAAGAAAGGAGAAGCACTAGTTGAAATAGGACCAGGGCTTGCCGCATTGACAGTACCTGTAAGTAAATTGGTAGATCATTTAACTGTTATTGAGATTGATAGAGATTTAGCTAGCCGATTAGTTGAAAATCCTTTTTTACAAAATAAAATCAGTGTGATTGAACAAGACGCACTAAATTTTGATTTCAACAAATTGTCCGATACATTAGGTCAACCTCTGAGAGTTTTTGGTAATTTACCTTATAATATTTCAACACCATTGATGTTTCACTTATTCGAATATGCACCAATCATTACTGATATGCATTTTATGCTGCAAAAAGAGGTTGTTACTCGTTTAGTTGCTGCACCTAACAGCAAAAGTTATGGTCGATTAAGTGTTATGGCACAATACTACTGCCAAATCATCCCTGTTTTAGAAGTACCACCTACAGCTTTTAAACCAGCACCTAAAGTTGATTCAGCTGTAGTTAAACTAATACCTTACAAAGAAAAGCCCTATTTAGTTAATGATATTAAAGTACTATCACGTATTACTACCGAAGCTTTTAACCAAAGACGTAAAACAATTCGTAATAGCTTAAGTAATTTATTTAACAGTGAGCAAATAGCTGAATTAGGTATTGACCCGAATTTACGTGCGGAAAATTTGACAGTACAACAATATTGTCTATTAGCAAACGCTTGGAAATAACCTTATGGCAAATCTAATAATTGGTGATATTCACGGCTGTTATGATGAGTTTATGCGACTATTAGAGAAAGCTGATTTTTCATCATCTGATACCTTATGGCTTACTGGGGATTTAGTTGCTAGAGGACCAAAATCACTTGAAGTTCTTAGATTTGTAAAACAAAACAGCGAACAAATAAGATTAGTTTTAGGTAACCACGACTTACATTTACTCTCAATTTACGCCAATGTTACACCATCAAAAAAGAAGGATAATCTTGACGAACTCATCCACGCTGATGATTTCGATGAACTAATGAATTGGTTGCGTAAACAACCATTAATTCAAATAGATGAAAAATTAAAACTTATTATGACTCATGCCGGAATATCTCCACAATGGGATCTTGAAACATTGAAAAAATGTGCTAATGATCTTCATCAGGTTTTAAGTAGTGACTCATATCCCCTCTTTCTTGACAAAATGTATGGTAACTTTCCTGATGAATGGTCATATGAATTACAAGGGTTAGATCGATTACGCTTTATTGCTAATGCTTTAACAAGAATGCGTTACTGTTACGAAGATGGACGGCTTGATTTTTATTGTAAAGATCAACCAGATGAGGCCCCATCGAAACTTAAACCATGGTTTTCATTACCAAGTAAAATTCCGTCAGAATATAGTATTGCTTTTGGTCATTGGGCAGCATTGAATGGAAAAGGAACACCTGAAAATATTTACGCACTCGATACAGGGTGCTGTTGGGGTGGCAAATTAACATGTTTACGATTTGAAGATAAAAAATATTTCAAAAAGAAAAACATGAAAAATTAAAAATAAAAGAATAATTAAAGGGTTATTTTATTATGTCTGTACTAACTGTTATAAAATCAATTTGGAAAGGTATCAATTTAATTAGAGAAATATTTCTTAACCTAATTTTCTTAATCATAATCCTATTGATCTTGAGTGGTATTGCATTTTTTAAAGAATCACAAAAGCAAGACATCATTCCTCAATATGGCACATTAGTTATAAATCTTGAAGGCGTTATTGTCGACAATTCACTTTATAGTGATGAATTGTATGAAATACAAAATAAATTATATGGTAAAAGAGTAAATCTATCACGTGAAAATAGTTTATTCGATTTAGTGCAAAAAATATCACAAGCTACATCAGATCCTAATATAAATAGCATAGTCCTAAAATTGGATAACTTTGTCGGAGCAGACTTGAGTTCTTTGCAATATATTGGTAAATATTTAAACAGATTCAAAGAGGCAAATAAGCCTATTTACGCTATTGGTTCAAGCTTCAATCAAAGCCAATATTATTTAGCGAGTTATGCTAATAAAATCTATTTAACCCCATTAGGTGCAGTTAATGTTTTTGGATTATCCGCCAATAATTTGTACTACAAAACATTATTAGACAACTTAAAGATTAATACTCATGTTTTCCGTGTAGGAACTTATAAATCAGCTATTGAGCCATTTATCAGAGATAATATGTCAGAAGAAGCAAGAAGTAACACTTCTCGATGGTTAAATTTAATGTGGAATAACTACCTTAATGACATTTCTGCAGAACGCAAAAAAGCACCTACACAACTAGTTCCTTCAGCCGATAAAATGTTATCAGAACTAAAATCTGTTAATGGTAATATGGCCCAATACGCTTTAGCAAACGGTTTAATTGATGCGATAAGTGATGAATTTGATTTTGAACTTGAACATAAAATAAAACAAAAAGTCAGTATCTATGATTATAGACTTAAGGAAAATGCTGAAGAATCAAACAAAGAACCAAAAATAGCTGTCATTTTTGTGAATGGAACTATTACTAACGGCGCAAATAGCAGTAATGTAGCTGGTAGCCAAGATATTGTTAAACAATTAAGAGATATTCGTAATAAATTACAAAGTAATAACATACAGGCTGTCGTACTCAGAGTAAATAGTCCAGGAGGAAGTGTCGAAGCTTCAGAAGCAATTCGCAGTGAACTAGAAACTTTACGTCGTTACCAAATCCCGGTTGTTGTTTCTATGGGCGGAATGGCTGCTTCCGGAGGATACTGGATATCAACAGCTTCTGATTATATTGTCGCTAGTCCGAATACGATTACAGGTTCAATAGGTATTTTTGGCATTGTACCAACTTTTGAAAATTCACTTTCTCATATTGGTGTTTATAACGATGGGGTTTCAACCTCACCATTGGCAAATAACAGCTTAACTCAAAATTTATCCGATGAAATGAATCAATTTATTCAAATGAATATTGATAATGGTTACTTTAATTTCATCTCTTTAGTAGCAAAAGCTCGTAATATGACCTCAGAACAAGTAGATCATATAGCTCAAGGGCAAGTTTGGCTCGGCTCCGAAGGAAGTAAAAATGGCTTAGTGGATAAATTAGGGGATTTTGACGATGCGGTTGATATGGCTGCAACATTAGCCAATATTTCTAATTATAAAATAGATTGGCAAAAGCCTGAAGGCAGTTGGTTCAATGCACTTTACTCAGATATGTTTGCTATGATGCCAAAATCAACAGCAGAGGCATTTTTTGAGCATATCCCAGAAGTAAAACAAATTAAGCAACAAGTTTCACTATGGGATAAGTTCCAAGATTCACAAAACCGTTATATTTACTGTCTAAACTGTGCTGATGTTCGATAATAAAAATCCACCTTACGGTGGATTTTTTTATTTTTGTGTTTGGAAAAAATAACGCATATCATTCATTGCCGCTTGGATTGTTTTATAATCAGGTGTTTTATCGACCTGATTATTATGACAATCAAAATAGTGGCTTATACCAAGACGATTAACAAAATAGATGTTGTCTCTAGTCCGAACGGCATAAGAACTATAATTTGACATTAATAGCCAATCTCGATCGATTATTGGGCTAAATAAATCATAACCTGTCGAATAATCTGAAATATCATTTTCCACATGCAAATAATGTCGCATTATTGTTGGAACGACATCTTCATGGCTGGTAAATTTATTTATATTATCTGTGATATATTTAAGATCTTTTGCTCCAACTATGATAAAAGGTACTTTAGTTTGAGCATCAGTATAGTTACCATTATGCCCCCAAAAACCCAGATTATTGTCATTCATTTCTTGTGAATGATCACCTGTTATAAAGATTAACGTATTATCTAGCGAGCCTGATCGTTCAAGTTCATCATAGACCTTTTTAAGCAAATAATCATCATAGTAGACACTTTGTTTATAACGATTAAAAATGGGAACAGGATCTGTATCATTGCTTAATGTCATATAATTCAGCTCGCCAATTGGATTGAATTTAACTTCAAAATAATTGGGAAAATCATAAGCATGTGGTGCATCAAAAAATAAAAATGAAAAACTTGGTTTAGATGTATCTCTACTCTTATACCAGTTTAGCCAATCATCAGTTAACTGTTTATCTCGACTCGATGCAGATCCATCTTTACTACTAATTCTTAAGTTTTTAATGGTTAAAAATGCCGTACGATCGAATTCTGGCGCAGTAACTTTGGCTGAAGTAAATATACCTATATTATAATTTTCTTTTTGCAATGTTGTTATGAATAACGAGGGAATTCTATTTCTTAAAAAAGCATCCCAATACGTGCCGGGGATACCATAAAAAAGTCCAAAAATACCAGTTCGAGTTGCATTCCCTGTTGAGTAATGATTATTAAAAATTATTCCATTATTCTGTTTCACAAAATGGTAAGTATTGGGTGAAATCTCTTGACTAAAAGTATCATAACGCCAAGAATCTAAGACAATAAACATAATATTGGGTGTTGTAGTATTATGAGGGTTAATCATCAGCTCATTTTTAGGATAATAGATAGTTGCGTGTTGGTTCTCCTTTTCTATAAGTGTCTTACGTTGCCCTGATTTATCAAACAATCCCATTATCTTTTTCGAGGTAAATGGACGATATAATGGAATATATTCTTTAACAATCATGATGGGGGAATAGGCATAATAAAACGCAACCATATGGATTAAATGACTAATAAAAAAACAACCGAAGAGAAATACTGTCGATACGATTAATATTCTTGAACGTTTTTGGCTAAATTTTTTATCTAACAAATAAAGAATTAAATATTCTGCTCCAAAAGATACTAATATTAACAAAAACATCAAAACATAAGTGATCGTTGAAAAATCGACAACTTGCCCCGAGAAAACCATTGATAGCACAGATTCATTGATATGAAATCGATACTGCTGAAAAACAATAGTATCAACATACAGCACAATCTGTAACAAACTAAATAAAGCAGCTAAACAAATATTACTTAACGTTCTCTTCACCCAAATAAACGGAAAACATAAAATAAAAAGTAATAAATAAACAGAGAAAAAATGGCCTAACACGGCAAATAGAGAAAAAAAGCTTCCATCCCAACTAAACGATGAACCAGGCACCCAAAAATATCGGATAGTAATGATAGACGAAATAAAAATATTTATTAATACGAACGAATAGAGTTTTTTCATATAGCTCCACGAGCAATAGGATTAAAAATTTTTAATAATAGCGATTTTTCTACTTAAAATTAGTACTTTCCTCAAAATTTTTAACAAAAAAAGATAAATATGAAGAGATTAATATAAGCTTAACAAAAAAGGCTCTTTTTTGAGCCTCTGAAGACATTTTGATGATGAAATCTATTATAGACTAAATAAATATTAATACCATTTCTTCAATGCATTTATATCCGATTGCTTGGCTTCTACCCAATTTTCGCCACTAGAAGTCTGTTCCTTCTTCCAAAATGGAGCCTCATTTTTTAGTACATCCATAATAAACTCCGCTGAAGCAAAAGCATCACTGCGGTGTGCTGCACTAACCCCAACAAAAACAATACTTTCATTTGCATAAATTTGACCGACACGATGGACTATTGCAACACGATTAATCGACCATCTATCTCTGGCTTGATTAATAATATTGCACAGCACCTTTTCAGTCATTTCTGCATAATGCTCTAACGTTAAACTTATAACTTGGTTTTCAAAACTACGCACCTTACCCATAAAAGTCACTACAGCACCATCTATAGGCGATTGATAAAGCCAAGTTATTAATGAATTCACATCAATGGGAGATTGGTTAACTTGAATAATGTTCACGCTGTTAACCACCTGTAACTGGAGGGAAAAAAGCAATTTCATCACCCTTTTTAATGACATAGTCATAGTCAACTAAAGTCTGATTAACTGCACATAATACTGTTTTTTCTTTTAAAGCTAATACCCACTTATCACCACGCAAACTAAGGTGATCTAAAAGTTGATTTATTGACATTTGCTCTACCGATAATTCAAGTTTTTCAACCCCAATTAATTCTCTAATTTGTGCAAAAAAAATAATTTTGTTCATAGTATCACTGCTCTGCCGCATTAAATTCGCCCGATTTACCACCAATTTTATTCAGTAACCGAACTTGATTAATAACCATATCTTTTTGATTAGCTTTACACATATCATATATCGTTAATGCAGCAACTGAAGCAGCAACTAAGGCCTCCATTTCGACACCTGTTTGGCCCCTTAGCCGACAAATTGTTTCAATCCTAATGCTGTGATTTTCAAATACAGGTTCGATATTGACTTCAATTTTACTTAGAAGTAGTGGATGACAAAGTGGAATCAAATCCCATGTTCGTTTAGCCGCTTGAATACCAGCAATTCTTGCAGTTGCAAAAACATCACCTTTATGATGTTTCCCTTCAATAATTAGGTTAAATGTTTCAGCATTCATTAATACTATTGACTCGGCTCGAGCTTCTCGTAAAGTTAACTTTTTTTCAGAAACATCAACCATATGTGCATCACCATGTTGATTAATGTGTGAAAATGATGCTGACATTTTTAACTACCTTTAAATATTATGCTTTAACTTGCCGTTCAAGATAACAAATTTTGTTTATGGATACTACTATCATATAAATAAAGTTATTAGATAGTTAACTCAAAAATAATTAATTTCTCTATGTAACTTTTGCGAGTTAAATAAAATCTGCGTACAATATCAATTTTTAATAATAGTGATTGTTAATGCTGATTGCCCATGTAGCCTTACCGGTACCCCTTTATCGACTGTTTGATTACAAACTAACAGTACCTGCTGAAATTGGTGCGCGGGTTAGAGTACCTTTTGGTAAAAGGGAAATGATTGGAATAATCATTAAAATTGATCAGCAATCGACCTTTGATAGCGAAAATTTAAAATCAATTACCGCAATTATTGATACCAAAAACCCCTTTCCTCAACCAATTTGGCAGTTATTGAATTGGGCAACAAGTTATTATCACTTTCCAATTGGCGAAGTCATATTTCATGCCATGCCAGTTCTATTAAGGCAAGGTCGTCAAGCTATCAAGGATGATATAAAACAGTGGCAATTAACACCTCTAGGGCAACAAATTGATTTAAGCTTATTATCACGTGCACCAAAACAAAAGTTATTATTATCTTCACTTAGAAACAACTGTTTAAATGAAGACGAATTTAGTTCAAATTTATATCAAGAATTACAAAAAAAACAGCTTATAGAATTAGTTTATCAACAACCTGACAATATTTGCTGGCAATACTCGACCAACCCAACATCGATCCAATTAAATGATGAACAATCTAATGCCATAGAGACTATTAATAAACAGAATAAACAATTTGGTGTATTTTTGCTTGATGGTATAACTGGTTCAGGAAAGACTGAAGTTTATTTAAATATAATTGCAGATGTGTTATCACAAGGTAAGCAAGCTTTAGTTTTAGTTCCTGAAATTGGTTTAACACCTCAAACAATAAAGCGTTTTAAACAGCGCTTTAATGCCCCGATTGATATTTTACATTCAGGCTTAACAGACAAGGAACGTTTAGATGTTTGGTTAAGAAGTAAAGAGGGTGAAAATGCCATTGTCGTAGGTACTCGTTCTTCGCTTTTTACTCCCTTTAAAGATTTAGGTATCATTATTATCGACGAAGAGCATGATAGTTCTTACAAACAACAGGAAGGATGGCGTTATAATGCTAGAGATCTAGCAATTATCCGAGCTAGAATTGAAAATATACCTATAGTTTTAGGTTCCGCAACACCTTCTCTTGAATCGATTAATAATGCACAAACTCATAAGTACCAGCATCTCAAACTTACTCAAAGAGCGGGTAACGCCCAATTAGCCAAACAATCTATTTTAGATATTCGCGGCATGGCTTTAGCTTCAGGTTTATCTCAACCACTTATAGAAAAAATAAAAACGCATTTGAATAACAATAACCAAGTTATGTTATTTCTTAACCGTAGAGGGTTCGCACCATTAATAATTTGCCATGATTGTGGTTGGATAGCGGAATGCCCACGTTGTGATCGCCCTTATACTTATCATAAAAAGCAGCATAAACTGATTTGTCATTATTGTGATACGCCAAGGGAAGTGCCAAAACAGTGCCCTAAGTGTGGTTCGACCCAGTTACTACCAATTGGATTTGGAACGGAGCAACTTGAAAAACAACTTAATATTTTGTTCCCAAATATAAAAGTTACTCGTATTGATCGCGACACGATAACTAAAAAAGAAGCATTGAATACCTATTTAAATGATATTCATAAAGGCGGAGCTCATATTTTAGTCGGTACACAAATTTTGGCTAAAGGTCATCACTTTCCTGATGTAACGTTAGTTGGCATAATTGATGTTGATGGCGCCTTATTTTCAAGTGATTTCAGAGCAACGGAAAGATTTGCTCAGATTTATACTCAAGTATCAGGCCGAGCTGGTCGTGAAACAAAAGCTGGCGAAGTGATTCTACAAACCTATCATCCAGAGCACCCTTTATTAAATACTTTATTAAATGAAGGTTATCAGGCATTTGCAAAACAAACACTAATTGAACGTCAACAAACTTTACTGCCACCATTTAGCTATCAAGTGTTAATTCGTGCTGCTGACCGTAATAATTTACAGGCACCAAAATTTTTACAGCGCATCCATGATTGGTTAAAGTCCAATTATGACCATAATTTATGGCAACTTGGTCCAATGCCTGCTAGTCAACCTAAAAAAGCGGGTTATAATCGTTGGCAATTATTATTACAACATACGAACAGACAATTATTACAACAAATATTAGATAATCTTATAACTGAACAGTGGAGTGAAGCATCAAACGTAAGATGGAGTATTGACGTTGATCCAATTGATAATTAAAAATATCTTCCAACAGATAGATTATCTCTTGGAAGATAGGATATTTATAAAGTGATTTTTCCTATATTTTTATCCAGCGTTGCTTGACCAATACCAGAAACTTCCTTTAATTGTTCTATAGAAACAAAAGGACCAAATTTTTCTCGATACTCAATAATTTTCTTAGCTTTACTCATCCCAATACCAGTTAATACTTTACTTAGCTCTTCAGCTGTTGCCGTATTAATATTGACTTGTACAATTTGCTCATCTTTTATAGTGACATCTGCTTTCGAATCAGCAAAACTAACTGTTGAAAAAAGTAAAGATGAAAATAAAAGGCATAATAGTGTAAAAATTTTCATGTAAATTAACTCCAATATAATTATGCAACTAAATTTGCTTCATAACTATCTCATGGAATTAATTTGCTAAATTTTAATATTCATAAAAATGCGAAAAGCCACCAAAGTGGCTTCTCTTTTTTTGATTTATCACCAAAATTTTTCGATCTTTATCACAAATTTGCATCAGGCATGATTTCAATCTTCGCTTTAGAACGAATATCATTTGCAAGATAATGAAAAGTGTTAGACATAGATAATGGTAATAATTCTGGTGAAATATCTTGATACTCCTTAGGCGTATCAACTTTAATTAAGGTGAAAATATAAGCAGTATTATTTTCTAAATATTCCACATTAAACTCATCAGATTTAACACCTGAAATTGGTGGTTCTAAACTAAAAACCATATCAACTACTTTTTTGTCTAAATCTTTCGAATCTCTGTGCAAAACATATTTCTTACTAAAGCTTACTTTATCTGAATTTCCAGTAGTATTTAACTCATTTAAAAGGCTTTCAACATTAGCTTTAAAACGACTCTCGGAGATATTTTTAGATAGTTTTTTATTAATTTCATCTTTAACCTCATCAAACGGAGCTATCCCCTCTGGGTGATAGTCAGTAACTTGAATAATAAAATCATAGCTACCATGAGATCTTTCAACTGGAATTAAGTCTGATAATTTAAGAGTCGGTTGCCCATTAGCGATCATTTCTTCGCTAAAGACTAAATCACTAATTTCAGGATGAATCATGATTGTAGACATATCTTTATAAGTTGTCCAATCAGTTGTTTGAACTTCAAGACCCGTTTTTTCAGATAACTCTTCAATTGATTTAGGTGATTGAGATAAGGCATTTTTCATTTTATCTTCAACAGCATTAAATCCATTTTGTAATTTTTGTTTAGTTAAATTCTCGTAAATTAAAATTGAAGCATAATCAAAATCCATAGCCTTTGGTGGTAACTCAGCATCAAGTTTAATTATGATAAAGCCATCATCAGTCGGAATTGGATTTGAAATTTGATTAACTTTTTTCAAGTTTGCTTTTTTAAAGAACTCAGGCAGAGAATCATCATCAGCAAACCAACCTAAAGAACCATTCTTACCATAAGCTGAAATATTATTATTATTTTGATTTAGACTTTCAGCTATATTTTGAAAATTTGCGCCTGAAGATAACTCTTTAACGATCTTGTCTGCTTGCGCTTTGTCTGTAACAAAAATAGCACTAAACTCTTTTTTTGCTGGGTAGGTATATTTTTTTAAATTTTGTTCATATTCTTTTTTTACATCATCATCAGTAACCTTAATGGTTTTAGCGATGTCATCTTTTGAATTATAAATAAATTTTAATTTTACTCGCTCTTTCCTCATAAAATCATTTTTATGTTCATCATAATACTTTTTCTCATCTTCTTCGGTAATATTAATGTCTTTCATATCATCTATTGAAGAATCAATCTTAGTAGCATAGATAGTTCTTGTCTGATCTTTTAACAAGGAAATTTCAGATTCAGAAGGTAAAACAAAGCTAGTTGTGACTAATGCACCAATAACTTGTTCTTGTTGTAACGATGTTTTTAATGAGCTTGCATAACTTTCTGGAGTAAAACCATTTTCAGCAAGTAAATTTAAATAATTTTGATTATCAAATTTTCCATTTATAAAGAAAACTTTCTGATTTTTAATAAAATCTTTTACGCGCTCGTTACTGATTGCTGCATGAATATTTTTTGAAAATTGATAAGCTAAATAATTATCTATTTGCTCAGATAACACTTTTCTTCGGATTACTTTGGTAAGCGAAGCATCACCACCTGTAATTTTACTTAATTCATACTTTACTTGAGACTCAAATTGAGTTCGACTGATCCCTTCTCCGTCGACTTTAGCAACGTACAATTGCTCATCATTTGCACCACTGCCACCACCAAAGCCTAAAAATCCAACACCAGTAAAAATAAAACATAAAATAATAATAGCAAAGATTATTTTAACAACAAGACTGTTTGCAGCTGTTCTTATTTTTTCCATCATAGCTTGTCATTCTCCATATACCTGAATTTTAATTTCGCAAGTATATCATATTTGCCAAAATTGGCTATTATCTAATTAAAGGTCGAAAAAAAAGCCAACATAAGGTTGGCTTTTTGATTGGTTTATTTTAGTTCAATCGAGTTGAAATATTTGCTGTATTTTTAATTTTTTTAACAGATTTTTTAACTGGCGACTTTATTTGAACTTTTTCCTTAACCGGCTCAATACCAAATGGATTATTTTGCAATGCAATCGTCAATACATCATCTATCCATTTAACAGGTTTTATATCAATTTCAGCTTTAACATTTGCTGGAATTTCTTCGAGATCTTTAACATTATCAATAGGAATTATAGCTGTTTTTATGCCACCTCGGTGAGCAGCCAATAATTTCTCTTTTAATCCACCAATTGGTAATACTTCACCTCGTAGAGTAATTTCACCAGTCATGGCAACATCAGCACGAACAGGGTTACCCGTTAAAGTAGATACTAATGACGTACACATTGCAATACCTGCACTCGGACCATCTTTAGGTGTAGCACCATCAGGAACATGCACATGTATATCACGCTTTTCATAGAAATCGCTATTAATACCCAATTTTTCAGCGCGCGAACGAACAACCGTAAGTGCCGTTTGAATAGATTCTTGCATAACGTCACCAAGTGAGCCGGTATAAGTTAATTTTCCTTTACCAACAACACTCATTGATTCAATGGTTAGCAAATCACCACCGACTTCTGTCCATGCCAAACCATTCACTTGACCGATCCGGTTTTCACTTTCGGATTTACCATAATCAAAACGCTGTACACCCAAGTAATCTTTTAAGTTAGTTTGAGTTACACTTACTTTACGCAAACGCTTGTTTAAAGCCAATTGTTTAACAACTTTACGGCAAATTTTAGCAATTTCTCTTTCTAAGCTTCGGACCCCTGCTTCACGAGTGTAATAGCGAATAATGCCAATTACAGCTGAATCATCAATATCAATTTCATTTGCTTTTAGGCCATTATTAGCAATCTGTTTAGCGATTAAATGTTGTTTAGCAATGTTCAATTTTTCATCTTCGGTATAACCAGATAGCCGAATAACTTCCATTCTATCAAGTAGTGGTGCTGGAATATTCATTGAATTAGCTGTCGCAACAAACATGACATCAGATAGATCATAATCCACTTCTAAATAATGGTCATTAAATGCATTATTTTGTTCAGGATCCAGAACTTCTAGTAATGCCGATGCAGGATCACCACGCATATCAGAAGCCATCTTGTCAATTTCATCTAATAAAAATAGCGGGTTTTTTACACCAACCTTTACCATACGCTGAATTAATTTACCTGGCATTGAACCAATGTAGGTTCTTCGGTGTCCTCGTATTTCCGCTTCATCGCGCACACCACCTAAAGCCATACGAACATATTGTCTACCCGTAGCTTTAGCAATGGATTGACCTAATGATGTTTTACCAACGCCTGGAGGCCCGACTAAGCATAAAATTGGACCTTTAACTTTATTTACTCGACTTTGTACAGCCAAATACTCTAAAATTCGGTCTTTTACACGATCCAGCCCATAATGATCTTTATCTAAAACTTTTTGTGCAGCATTAATATCTTTTTTTACTTTACTGCGTTTATTCCAAGGAACTTGTAACATCCAATCAATATATCCGCGAACAACAGTTGCTTCGGCAGACATAGCAGGCATCATCTTAAGCTTATTAAGCTCAGATAGTGTTTTTTCCTTTGCCTCTTTTGGCATTTTTGCTTTAGTAATTTTTGAGTTTAACTCTTCAAATTCATCAGGTTTATTATCTATATCACCTAACTCTTTATGAATTGCTTTAATCTGTTCATTTAGATAATATTCCTTTTGCGCTTTTTCCATTTGTTGTTTGACGCGTTGACGGATATTTTTTTCAACTTGCAACAAGTCAATTTCTGATTCCATTAATGAAATAAGCAACTCGAAACGTTTTTCTAAATCAGCAGTAACTAAAATCTCTTGTTTTTGTTCAACTTTTATATATAAGGTAGCAGCTATGGAATCTGCTAATTGAGATGATTCTTTAATTAAATGAATTGAATCAACAACCTCTTGAGTGACTTTTTTATTAAGTTTCGCATAATCATCAAAATTTGATAATAAGACTCTTATCATCGCTTGACTAATATTATCAGCTTTCTTAGCTTCTTTTAGCGGTTTAATATTTGCAATTAAAAAATCATCATCTTTTCGTTCAATAATATCAACAATTTTAGCTCGCGCGACACCCTCAACCAGAACTTTAACTGTACCGTCAGGTAATTGAAGTAATTGTAAAACATTGGCTATAGTACCGACTTCATACAAGTCCTCTACATCAGGTTCATCTTGTGAAGGATATTTTTGTGTTACAAGAAAAACTTGTTTATCCATCTCCATTGCACTTTCCAAACAACGGATTGATTTATTACGACCAACGAAGAGAGGAATTACCATATGTGGAAATACAACAACATCACGCAATGGTAAAATAGGCATAATCATTTGTTTAGTTTGTTTTGTCTTCATTTTATTCTCTCGGTAGTACAAACTTATCTGTCTTATATTGGGGTGATTTTAAGATATTCAAGCTTATCCTGTTTTAAATACGTAGTACAATAAATGTACATACGTATTTCACTTTTTACATAAATGCTGCTTACCAGTTTGAATAGGATAATTGCTTATCTATTATGCAGATAGTTCTGTATCTTCACGAAAAATCAATTTAGGTGATTGCAAATGATTTACCGTATCTTTCTCAACAAGTACTTTTTTTACGTTTTGCATTGATGGTAAGTCATACATTGTATCTAACAGTATATTTTCGACAATTGAACGTAATCCTCGAGCACCTGTTTTACGTTTCATCGCATTAATTGCAATGGCATCTAAAGCTTCTTTAGTAAATTCCAGTTCTACACCATCCAACTCTAATAAAGCATTAAATTGTTTGGTTAAAGCATTTTTAGGTTCGGTTAATATATTAACTAAAGCATCTTTATCAAGTTCTGATAACGTTCCAATAACAGGTAATCGACCAATAAATTCAGGTATAAGACCAAATTTAACCAAATCTTCTGCCTCTATCTGAGCTAATAACTCAGATTCTGTCGCTTTATTCTTAGTGCTTTTTACATCAGCACCAAAACCAATACCTGTGTTGGTAGAGACTCGATTTTCAATAACTTTATCTAATCCACTAAATGCGCCCCCACAAATAAAGAGGATTTTAGAAGTATCAACTTGTAAAAACTCTTGTTGTGGATGCTTACGTCCGCCTTTAGGAGGAACAGATGCAACAGTACCTTCAATAATTTTTAATAAAGCTTGCTGAACACCTTCACCAGAAACATCTCGAGTAATAGATGGATTATCTGATTTTCTAGAAATTTTATCAATTTCATCAACATAAATAATCCCACGTTGCGCTTTTTCTACATCATAATCACAACTTTGTAATAATTTCTGAATAATATTTTCTACATCTTCACCAACATATCCAGCCTCAGTCAATGTAGTTGCATCAGCCATGGCAAAAGGGACATCAAGAAAACGTGCTAATGTTTCAGCTAATAATGTTTTACCACTACCCGTAGGACCAATTAATAAAATATTGCTTTTACCTAACTCAACATCACTACGGTTAGAATAGCTACGTAAACGTTTATAATGATTATAAACAGCAACTGATAATACTTTTTTAGCCCGTTCCTGACCAATAACATATTCATCAAGATGAGCTCGTATTTCGTGCGGTGTCGGTAATGGTTTACTAATAAATTCTTCATGTGAAAGAAAACTTTTTGTTTCTTCTTTTAGAATATCATTACATAGTCCAATACATTCATTACAAATATAAATAGATGATGGCCCAGCAATTAGCTTACGGACTTCATGTTCACTTTTGCCACAAAAAGTACAATAGAGTAATTTTTCTGAGTTTTCTTTATCCACTTTCTTTACCTATTTATTATTAAGATCGTTTACTGTATATGGCGTCAACTAATCCATATTCAACTGCTTTCTCGGCTGACATAAAGTTATCACGATCTGTATCTTTTTCAATTACACTAATATCCTGACCAGTATGCATTGATAAAATATTATTTAATCGGCTTTTAACCTGTAATATTTCTTGAGCATGAATTTGAATATCTGACGCTTGTCCTTGAAAACCACCTAATGGTTGGTGGATCATGACGCGTGCATTAGGCAGGCAAAAACGTTTACCTTTAGTACCAGCAGTTAAAAGTAATGAGCCCATTGAACATGCTTGTCCAAGACAAATAGTACTCACATCTGGTTTAATAAATTGCATCGTGTCATAAATAGCCATACCAGCAGTCACTACTCCACCAGGGGAATTGATATATAAATGGATATCTTTTTCAGGATTCTCAGCTTCAAGAAAAAGCATCTGAGCAATAATCAAATTTGCCATATTGTCTTCAACTTGCCCAGTTAAAAATATAATTCTTTCTTTTAATAATCGTGAGTAAATATCATAAGCTCTCTCGCCACGAGAACTTTGCTCAACAACCATTGGAATCACACTCATGTATGGTTCTAAAGGCATTTTCATCTCCTAATTAAACAAAATAGCCCAAACAATTGATCCTTATTTGGGCTTATAATGAATTTTAATTAAATAAAGTGACAAGCTGCTTAAGCAACTTGTTGATTCATTAATTCTGAGAATGAATAAGTCTTATCTGTCACTTTTGCGCTAGCTAATAATAAATCAACTACTTGATCTTCTAGTGCAACAGAACGGATATTATCCATTGCTTTCTTATCTTTACGATAATAATCAACCACTTCTTTAGGATCTTCATAAGCAGTTGCAATTTCATCAATTAAAGATTGTACTTTTGCTTCGTCAGCCTTTAACTTGTTACTTTCAATGATTTCGCTAAATAATAATCCAACTAACACACGGCGTTTAGCTTCTGCTTCGAATAACTCTTTAGGTAGATCCATTGATTGTTTAACATTACCGCCAAAACGAGTTAAGGCTTGTTGACGTAAGACATCAATTTCGCGATCAATTAAAGCAGATGGAACTTCAATATCATTATTTTTTACTAAACCATCAATGACTTGTGTTTTGATTTTATTGCGAATTGTTGCATTAAGTTCACGTTGCATATTTTTACGGACTTCTGCTCGTAAACTTTCAACTGTGCCATCAGCAATACCAAATCTTTTCACTACTTCTTCAGTTAATTCTGGTAACTCAAGTTCTTCAACTTTTTTAAGTGAAGCAGAAAATACTGCTGGTTTACCTTTTAAATTCTCAGCATGATAATCTTCTGGGAATGTAACATTGATATCAAATTCATCTCCAGCTTTGTGACCGATGATTGCATCTTCAAAACCAGGGATCATTCGACCTTGTCCTAATACAAGTGCAAAATCATCAGCTTTACCGCCTTCAAATTCAGCACCATCAACTTTACCTAAAAAGTCAAGCGTGACACGATTTTGTTCTTTTGCTGTCTTTTTAACAACTTTCCAAGTACCTTGTTGTTTACGTAAGGTTTCAACCATTGTTTCCACATCAGCATCAACAACTTCAGCTACGGGTTTTTCAACTTCGATTTTATCTAAATCTTTGATTTTAATTTCCGGATAAACTTCAAATTCAACAGTGAAAGTATAATCTTCACCATTTTTATATTCTGTTGGAATATAGGTTGGCGCACCAGCTGGATTTAATTTTTCTTGGATAATAGCATCGATGAAATTACGTTGCATCAAATCACTTAGAGCGTCTTGTAAAATAGAAGCACCATAGCGTTGTTCAACAATTTTTAAAGGTACTTTTCCTTTACGGAAACCATCAATACGGACTTTTTTTGCTGTATTGATAAGTTCTTTATCAACTGCTTTGGTAATATCTTCTGATTTAATTGTAATTGATAAACGACGGCCTAAACCTTCTGTTGTTTCTACCGAAACTTGCATCTTTATACCTCGGAATTATTGAATATATTTGCTCATAATTATAAATTGATTAATTGAGCTAATTAAATTTATAAAATAGGGAAGCATTATACCGACCGTAATCGTCTACGTCGAGACATTTAATAGCTTCTTCTCAAGTGCTTTCAAACGTTTATTCATTTCATCAATATGTAAAACTAATGAAGCTGTTTTACGCCATACTTTATTTTGTTGTAATGGAATACCCGATGAATATACACCCGGCTCAGTAATTGGTCTCATAACCATACCCATTCCAGTCACAGTTACTTGATCACAAATTTCCATATGGCCGTTAATAACACTCGCACCACCAATTAGGCAATGGCGTCCAATCTTTAAACTACCCGCCATAATAACACCACCAGCGACAGCAGTATGATCACCAATAATATCGTTGTGCGCAATTTGACATTGATTATCAATAATGACGCCATTACCGATGACAGTATCATCTAAAGCACCACGATCGATTGTTGTTGATGAGCCGATTTCAACGTTATTACCAATTACTACTCGACCAAGCTGAGGAATTTTTATCCATTTACCTTTGTCATTTGCATAACCAAATCCATCTGCACCTATTACTGTTCCTGATTGGATCAAACAGTTTTCACCAATAATACAGTTATGGTATATAGATACATTAGACCATATTTTTGTGCCTGCACCGATTTGAGTATCTTTCCCAATAAAACAGCCAGCACCAATACAACAGTTATCACCAAGATTTACACCACTTTCTATAACAGCATTTGGACCAATTGATACATTTTGTCCAAGCTTAGCAGTAGAATCAATCACCGCTGATTGTGCGATACCTTTAGCGGGTAACGGTGTCGTATCTAAAAGTTGTGCTAATTTTGCATAAGTAAGATAAGGATCTTTAACAATCAAAGCAGCCCCATTCCAATATTTAAGGCTATCTTCTGTCATAACAACTGCTGAAGCGTTACAAGTTAATAAATTGTTTTGGAATTTTTTATCCGACAAAAAAGTGATTTGACCTTTTGTGGCACTTTTCATTGATGCTACACCGGTGATAGTTAATTCACCATCACCATATAATGTAGCATCAAGCTTGTCAGCTAATTGCTCTAAACGAAAAGCAAACATTATTTTTTAACCTTCTCCAAAACTTTGTCAGTAATATCTACAGCGTCAGAGGCATATAAAACCGTATCTACTCTTAAAATAAGATCATATTTTTCTTCAGCAACAATGGTTTTGACTGCTTCTTGAATTTTGGTTAGTAATTTACCAGCTTCTTTTGTTTCGCTATCACGATATTCATTTGAGAAAGCTGTGGCTTTATTCTGAAAATCTGCAATAGTTTTATTTAATTTAGTTTTTTCAGAAGATGACAAAGTTAGCCCTTCTTTCTTTAAACGTGCAGCTGCTGCATCAGCAAGCTTTTGTTCTTTTTCTAATGCTTTAGCTCTCGCTTCAAATTTTTGGTTCAATTCTTTACCGATTGCTTCTCGTTCTGGCATACGATCCATTACAGATTTAATATCGATAACACCAATTTTAGTTTCAGCGTTTGCAAAGCCTGTAAAAAGTAGAGCAATACTGATGCCAACAACAGATATAATTTTTTTCACTTTATTCACCTATGTGTATTTTAGTTATTAACAACATGGCATTACCATGTTGAACCTATATTAAATTGGAATTGCTGAGCTGAATCACCATGATATTTCTTTAACGGCTGTGCATAAGAAAATACCAATGGCCCTAATGGCGACATCCATTGAACAGCAAGACCAGCAGACATTCTAATATCAGATGGGGAACTATAATCAGGAATATTTTTGCCTTTTAGATCCCATTCACTATCCCAAACCGTTCCTGCATCAAAAAATACTGATGTTCTAATACTATCTGTATATTTTTCACTTGCAAATGGTGTTGGAACTATTAGCTCCGTACTTCCGAATGCTAACGCATTACCACCTATTGCATCTTTAGAACTAGTACATTGAGCTGTATCACCTAAGGTTCTACATCCGGTTTTATTAAAATATACCGCTTTAGGGCCGACAGTATTTGCTTTAAAGCCACGCAATACAGTTGAGCCACCTGCATAGAAATTCTCATAGAACGGTAATTCTTTTCCACCTAATCCAGCACCATAACCTAATCGGCCACGAGCTAAGAATACCCATTTATGATCGGTATCAATTGGATAATAATAAGAAGCATCACTAACCATTTTATAGAATCTATTGTCAAATACTGGCACTGTCGCTTTTAAATTAGCGGTTAGTTTTAACCCATCTGTTGGGAAATAGCCGCGATTTAACGTGTTATATGTCCAATAGGCATTCAATAACAAATCATTGGTGTCATATGAATAAGACTTATCTTTATCTTTCATATTTTCACCCATAGACTCAAAATAACGCCACATATTATACTGTGGTTGCATATCAGTTAATTTATGATTAGCGTATTCTGTACCAAAACGGACAAAGTTATTTTCACTAATCGGGAAGCCTAAGTCTAAATTAGCCCCCCAAGTTTTACTTGAATACTCAGATTCATCATCATCACTATCAGTTTTATAAGTATTGTAGTAAACGCTACCACCTAAACTGACACCATCAACAGTAAAATAAGGATTAACAATCGAAACAGATGCAGTTTTATCACTGCTGGTTGTATTAATATCAAATGAAACGCTATTACCCGTTCCTAACCAGTTATCTTGAGAAATTCCAGCATTAAAACTTAAACCACTGTCTGAGCCGATACCCACGCCAAATTTAATACTACCGGTATTACGTTCAGCTACTTTATAAATAATATCAACTTGATCATCAATGCCAGGAACTCGTTCAGTATTCGCTTCAACACTTTCAAAGAAACCTAATCGATTTAAACGTTCTTTACCAAGTTCAACCAAACCATTACTTAACCATGAGCCTTCCATTTGACGAAGTTCACGACGAACCACACTCTCACTTGTAATGGTATTGCCGACAATTTTAATATTGCGTACGTAAAAACGTTGCCCTACATCAACTAATACTACTAATTTAACAGTATGTGATGAGTCATCCATTTCAGGCTGAATAGCTACTTGAGGATAAGCATAGCCAAAATTAGCCAGCAATCGCTTAATATTATCCTCAATATCAGTTATTTTTTTACCATTATAAAGTTCACCTACAGTAAGCTTTTCTTTGGCTAGTTTTTGTATTGCCTCTTCATGTCCTGCAAAGTTACCTTTAAAATCAAAATCGGCTAACTTATATTGCTCACCTTCATGAATATTAATAGTGACATAAATCCCTTTTTTATCTGGCGTTAAGCTAACTTGTGTAGACTCAATATTAAATCGAGCATAACCTCGATTTAAATAAAAGCTTTGCAACTCATCTAAGTCCGATGCCAATTTTTGCTTTTGATATTTACGATCACCAAGCATATTCCACCAAGGCACTTCATCACGTAATGAAAAACGTGAAATAAGCTCTTCAGATGAAAAAGCTTTTGCACCCACGATATTGATTTGATCTATTAAAGCAGATTTACCTTCAGCAATAACTAATTTTAAATCAACACGATTTCGAGATAATGGTGTTACGACCGCTTTGATTTGAGCATTATATTTACCAACACTATAGTAAAAATCTTCTAGACCTTTCTCAATTCCCGAAAGCATTGTACGATCTAATGCATCGCCTTCACGAATACCGGTACTATCTAAATTCTTTTTCAACATGTCATCTTTGACAGATTTATTTCCGGAAAAGGTAATACTTGCTATAGTTGGGCGTTCTTGGACATGAATAATTAATCTGTCGCCATCACGAGAAACAGTAATATCATCGAAATTACCGCTGGCGTAAAGTGATTTAATAATGCGGCCTAAATCAGATTCATTCACATAGTCACCGACTTGAACAGGCATTTCAAGCATTGCAGCACCGATTGTGACTCGCTGCAAACCTTCAAACTTGATATCCTTAACCACAAAATCATCAACACAAAATGCATTGGAACTATATACTGTTGTGGTACTAAACAGCAAAGATGCTATAAGTAATTTATTTATTTTCATCGTATATATTTATAACCTCATCCCATTACAATCGTAAAATATCATTAAATAGTGCAATTCCCATTATTACCATTAATAAAACAAATCCGATACGAAAAAAACGCTCTTGTGCTTTATTTGATAAGGCATTTCCTTTTATTTTCTCAAAAAATAAAAAAAGCAACTGCCCGCCATCTAACATAGGTAATGGAACAAGATTGATAACTCCTAAACTTATACTAATAAAGGCTAGAAAATATAAGTAAGGGGTAAATCCATAACTTGCTGTTTGCCCTGCGCTTTTTGCTATTGTAATTGGTCCTGATAAATGTTTTAGACCAATCACTCCTGTTACTAATTGATAAAGAGAACGAACCGTTAACTTAGTCGTTAACATTGTTTGTTTCATCGCTTTATCGAATCCATTAAAAAAATCATATTGTTTAATTACTGCATCAGATGTCGGATAGAAACCAGCAACACCTTCCCCATTTCTATTTCTTTTTGGCTCAAGTGTAAGATCGACGTCTTTATTGTTCCTACTTACCTTCAGTTTTATAATTCGAGCTTTTTTTATAGTATCAGTAAAATCATTCCAATTTTGATAAAGGTGCTCATTATAACTGATTATTTTATCACCTACTTTTAAACCAGCTTGAGCCGCTGCTGAATCGGGTACAATTTTACTCACAATTGGATAAATTTCCAATTGTTTAGGTATAAATCCAAATGCTGCGATTGCAGATTCCTTTTCAATATCAAAAGACCAATTACTAATATTAACATCCCGACTAACTTCTTGTTGCTCAATATCAGTACGATAGGTAACATTAATATTGCTTTTACCTAAAGCAGAAATCAATGCTGCATTTACATCATTCCAAGTGTCTATTTTAGCATTATCAATCATTCTTAACTCGGCATCTGCTGGCATATTTATAGATGCAGCTGGTGTTGAAGGTATAATACTTTTTATTTTAACAGGATAATCAACCACACCCGTCAAAAAAATAACCCAATAAATAATTAAAGCTAAAACAAAATTAGCAAATGGCCCTGCAAAAATAATTGCAGCCCGTTGCAAAATACTTTTTTTATCAAAAGCGCGTTTTTCTAAATTGGGGGATAATTCACTCGTTTTGCTATCGAGCATTCTAACATATCCGCCAAGTGGAATCATAGCGATAACTAATTCAGTTCCGTTTGAAAATCTATGCGACCATATTTTTTTTCCAAACCCGATTGAAAAACACTCTACATGCACTTTACATAGCCGAGCAACAAAAAAATGCCCAAACTCATGAACTGTAACTAATATACTGATAGTAATAATAAATAACAACAGTGACCAAAGCAAAATCAGTAACCCTTTAGAATAAATGCAAAGATAATACAGTAAATACAGGAACTGCCGACGTTAAACTATCAATACGATCTAAAATACCACCATGTCCTGGGATAAGATTTCCACTATCTTTAATTCCTGCTTCACGCTTAAACATGCTTTCAGTCAGGTCACCTAATACCGAAGCCAAAATAGCCAATAGGGAGCTAAATAAAAATTGAGTAAAATTAATATTAAAATAACCAGTTAAGTAAGCGATCACACAAACTAAAGTTGCTAAACTGACACCACCGATAAAACCTTCTACCGTCTTTCCTGGTGAGACTTTGACAGCTAATTTCCGTTTACCAATCGCTCTTCCAGCAAAATAAGCACCTGTATCGGTTGCCCATACTAACACAAATACATAGAGCAACCAAATAGCCCCAGTATAACTATTAACACTGTAATTAATAGTTCGTAATTCAAGCATTCCTATAAAAAAAGGGACTAAGGTAAAAAAAGCAAACAACAGCTTAATTAATGATGATTTAGACCAGTATTTTGCTGAGTTAGGATAACCTACAACTAATAACAAAGCGGTTAACCACCAAATAACTGATAAGCAAATTATTAAAGCAAATAACTGACTTTTTAGTGTTGACTCAATGGGGATGAAGTAAAGCAAAACTATTGAAAAAACAATAAAAAACAAAAGAACTGTTTTCTCGGTTCTTTTTGCTAAAAAATTACGCCATTCCCATGCTGCTAATGCACAAACAGCGATGATTAAATAAGAAAATATCGATAAAGGTGCAAAAAATAGTGCAATAATAACAAGGGGAATAAGTACGATGGCAGTTAAAATACGCTGGATTAGCATGAAAGGTCCTCATTTAGAACGCCACCAAAACGCCGTTCTCTAGTGTTAAAAATATTTATCGCTTCATCAAATGATGCCTGATTGAAATCAGGCCACAATGTGTCAGTAAAATACAATTCTGCGTATGCACATTGCCATAATAAAAAATTACTAATTCGGTATTCGCCACCGGTGCGAATAACTAAATCAACTTCAGGTAAATCATTCATACAAATAATCGAGCCAAAATATTCCTCATTGATATCCTGTGGCGTTATTTTACCATCTAAAGCTTGTGAAGCTATTTTTTTAGCTGATTCAACAATATCCCAACGACCCCCATAATTAGCTGCAATATTCAAGGTAAGGCCAGTATTATCTTTGGTTAAAAGCTGAGCATTAATAATAAGGTTTTGAAGATTTTGATTAAATTTTGATATATCACCAATGATATTTAATCGAACATTATTTTTATTTAAATTTTTAATTTCGCGATTTAACGCATAAATAAACAGTGAAATTAAAGCAGTAACTTCATTAGCTGGACGTTTCCAATTTTCACTACTAAAAGCATATAACGTAAGCACTTTTACATCTAATTTTGCTGCATATGTGACAATTTTACGCACCGCTTTTAAACCAGCTCGATGGCCTTTAGCGCGTAATTGATTTCTTTGCTTAGCCCATCGACCATTACCATCCATAATAATCGCCACATGGTTGGGAATATATTGTGTCATGTATAATCTCGTTATATATCTATCATATTAATGATAATTTCGATAAATCAACGGGTGCCATAAACAACTATCGTCTTACCATGTGCTGAAATTAGGTGTTGATCTTCAAGCATTTTTAAAATTCTTCCAACGGTTTCACGTGAACAGCCGACAATTTGCCCAATCTCTTGGCGGGTTATTTTTATTTGCATACCATCTGGGTGAGTCATCGCATCAGGCTGTTTAGTTAAGTTTAATAGTGTTTGTGCAATTCGTCCCGCGACATCCAAGAAAGCTAGATTACTGACTTTTTCTGATGTAACTTGTAACCGGCTTGCCATTTGACTAGCTAATCGCATTAATATATCTGGGTTAACTTGCACTAGCTGTTTAAATTTTTTATAGGATATTTCGGCCACTTCACAACTTGTTTTCGCTTTAACCCAAGCACTACGTTCTGTACCTTCTTCAAAAAGACCTAATTCACCTAAGAATTGATTTTGGTTTAAATACGACAAAATCATTTCATTACCTTCATCATCTTTAATCAATACCGCTACAGATCCTTTTAAAATATAATAGAGAGTTTCGGCTTTTTCACCTTGATGAATAAGGGTACTTTTAGCTGGATATTTATGAATATGGCAATGAGATAAAAACCATTCCAATGTTGTATCTGATTGCTGTTTACCAATCATTATTCCTTCCTCTCTATTCAAATTACTACAGTAACACTATAACAAAGTTACAGAATAAATCATATACTCACTAAAATGATTTTAATCATTATTTAATAAATTTAATATCTACTGTTTCATGTAATTCAGACCAAAAAATTGCAGCTGAACCATTAATTAAATGAAGTTTTACATCATTCACTTTATCTTCAAGTGATTTTTCTTGCTCACCATAATCAGTCCCTTCACGTAAAACAAAGTATTCTATTAGATTGTTTAGAGTAGTTGAATCAAGAGATTGCCAAGGAATTATCATAATTATATTTGCTGAGTTAACTTACATTAATTTATTTTAACAAGTTAATTATAAGAAGTGCATATGGAATATTAAATAAAAAAACCACTCAGTTGAGTGGTTTTAATTAGTTTCATTAAATAATGATTAGTTTGCAGTGACTTTAAGTTTGAAGCCTTGAATACCTGCATCATAGCCATCGCCACTATTAAGGCTACCGTATACTGTATTATGTTTTACACTACCAGTGCCACCTAACTTAATCACGCCATAACCTTCTGGGCTAGCATCTGCATCTCCAGCCGGTACACCAGCTAGAGTATCAGTTGCTGCAGCAGTTTGAGATCCATTTGCAGCACTATTATTACCATCTAGACTCCATGTAAATGTGTAAGATGCTGATTGGTTTGTATCTCCTCCAGGACCAGTGGTGAAGTTAGGCGTTGTGCGAGTATCAGTTGGATTAGCTTTCAACCATACAACAGCCGCTAGTTTATCACCATATTTTGGTACTGTAGTAGAAGTACTAGCAGCAAGGTTGTCCGCAAAATCTACACTACCTGAAGGAGTATATTTAAATATACCTAACGTTGTAGCACCAGGATATTCAATAGGACCTACAGGGATATCTGGATCTTTATCACCAGGACCGTGTTGATCTTGACCTGGATCTGTAGGATTAGAAGAACCATGACCTGGAGTAGTAGTACCATCCCAAATATCACTTACCCATAACCATTCATTTTCTCTTGGAGCACCATAAGGAGTAATTTCTTCAAGTTTGAAACCGATTTTTGTAGCACCCGCCATAGAAGGACTAATTTTGAAATAAATATGACCTTCTTGATCATTGACGGTAAAATCTTTAGTTATATCTGAAATTTCAGTCCAAGTACTAGTAGTGCCGATTTTAGCATAAACTGTAAGTGTATTTAATACAGCCTTTTTAGTAGTTGAATCTTTATCTCCATCTGCATCTACTAAGTCATAAAAGATATGAATGTAATCACCAACTTTAGCTTTTACACCATTACCAAGAGATGTTGCACCTGTTGTATCATTTGAAATACGAAGAGTCAAAGATCTTTCAGCTGGGGCGCTAGTATGTGCACCTTTTGACCAAATTACTGGTTTATTACCTTCTATTGAATTTTGAGTTATTGCTGGACCTACTGCATAAGCACTGCTAGCAGCATAACCTGCTAAAAACAAACTTAATGCAACTTTTTTAATTGCTAATTTTTTCATGTTTAACTTCCTATTTTCTCTAATAAATTAACATGTTATATTTATATAAATACACCGTTTTTATTGGTGTTGCCTTTTAAATCACCTTCGATAATTCGAAGATGATTAAAAACTTTTTTAATTAACTGAAACTTGTAATTTAAATCCTTGATCTCCAGCACATGCTACTGGTGATGCTGTTACCTGGTTTAGATCTAAATATGTAGGAGCTCCAGCCACAGCAGGAATACTTGTGCCTGTTGTTGCATAACTAGTCATATTAGTTCTAATAGTGTAAGGTGCATTTGGTCCCATACTTACATTAAACCAAGGGCCATTAGGACTATCAACATAACTTGGTAATGTTGTCATTGCACTTCCAGGACACGCCGGGCTATTTGAACCAACAAGTGACCAGATAACAAATGGGTTGGTAATTTCTACAGCTTCAGTATCATCGACATAAGCTTTTACGGTATATTCAGTACCTACATACCATCCAGTAATACCTGGTTCAAAATCAAGTACGTTTCCATTTTGTCTAGCAACTAAAGTGCCATCACTACGATATACTTTAATGTAGCCCGCTCTACCACCACCAAAATTAACCGTAGCTTTGTTGAAAGACTGACCATAACCATCTAATTTGATAGAAAAATCAACTGCTCCATCAAAGTTTGACGCAACGTCGATGGTATAAGTATCACCAATAGCTGTTGTGCCTGCTGCGGTAGAAGCATTTGCTGAAATGCTGTCACCCATTTTGACTTTTTCAAAAGATTTAACAATGACACAACGTTCTGAGGTAGGGCAACTTCTTACCGTACCAGAAGTACCATCAATCAAAGTGACTTTTGTACCATTACTGGTTGCTGTCCATAAATCAACTACTGAGGATTTGAATGTATTGCCTACTTTAGACATCAATGATTGGTCACTAAAACCATCATAACCATCCCCAAAGCTTCCACTTCCAGTAGGTGTTCCAGGGGTAACCAAACTAGCTAATAGCGTTACTGAAGTTGTACCATCAGCTGTATTTTGCACAGAAGTTGCTGGATCTCCTGAGCTATCAACCGCCCAAACACCTATTTTACGAATACTTAAATTAGGAAGAACTTCAAACGAAACTGAATTAGATGTTGCTGATTTTCCTTTGCTATCAGTAACCGTTACTGCTAGGCTATAAACGCCATTTGTACTAATTGGCAATCTGTTCCCATTTCGATCTACATAACTAGGTGCAACAATCTTCCAATTCTTAACATCAGCAGGAGGTGTTAACCATGAAGAGCTAGTACATACTCCCGCAGCAGAACACAAGAAACCACCACCATTATCAATATCTTGCATATTGCCTGACCAAGCTAAGCTTGATATACCTTTGGCGTTATGAACACCTATAACTAGATCATGAGTAGTACCTTCGAGTAATTGAAGAGAATCTAACCCTAAATCAACAGTCATTTTCTTTTCTTTATATTCAAGAACGATATAGTTATTACGATCAACTAAATCATATCGACTGCCTTTTAAAGAACGAGCCGCTTGAACCATATCCGGATCTAGCTGATCTTTTAACGGTGTACCAATACGATAATTCATGGTTAATTCAGCAGATGTGACTTTTTTACTATCCTGTCCGCGCTTATGTTGAGCTTTAACGGTAAATAAAGGAACCGGGGTATAATCCAATCCGACTGTGATCGCTCTTGGATCTTTTTGTAAATTATCCTTACCAAATAAAGCAACCTTATCACCATAGTATTGTTCATACATAAGTGATCCGCCTAAATGAGGATATTGAGGTAAATAGCCCTGAAAGCGAATATCAAAACCTCTAGCAGCTCGTTCTAAATAGTCATCAAAGTCTCTTGAATCTTTCCAATCAGACAGTGGATGATAATAGTTAGCTGCGAACTTCATATAATCAGTCCAAGCTTCAGCACCTAGGCCTAAACGATTGTGTGAACGTTGGAAATCATGATCAAGAAAGGCGTTATATCCTAATAACCATGTATTATCAGCAACATCCCAACGTTGACCAATACCAAAGTTACCAATATGACGATTATGTTCATATTCTTGGAATGATAACTGACTAAAAATCAATGTGCTGTCAGTATCAATCAATGGGCTAAATAATTTAACATTGATATTATTGAATTCACCCTTATCGCCTAAATCGAACTGTAATTGAGCAGTACCAAAACGCCCTAAAAAATTTTGAGCAGCGCTACGAAGAGGATCGACTACTTGTGAATGAATACCATTGCGAACATAGTTTTCAGCATAATCTTTACCTTTGTTTTTCAAATGGCCAGAGATACCGCCATTATCTGCTGAAGTAATATTTTTCCAATCTTGAGTTGCAAGAGTTTGCAAGGTGGTAGCTACTTGGCTTGATAGTGCATCTTTGTCTTTTTTTACATCGTAACTATCATCAGAGCCTAGCGAAGGTAAATTTGAGTATTTATCTTTTTTATTATTATTATTTATTGCAGGTAATAAAGGAGAATTTTCAGGTAAAACTAGTCGTTCATCGACTTCAACCATATCTTTTTTATCGAAACGACCTGCATTCATAGCTCGTAATTCAGAAATTGAAATATTGCTTAATAATGCAATTTGGTACAAACTGCGTTTTTGATTATTAATCATTTCTCGAGCTTTAGTACCATTTTTTAATTCAATGATTTTATTGCTATCAACCTCATTCGACGATAGCTGAGTATCAATAGCATAAGCATAATTCCAACTTAACGTAGCTATTACAAATGCTGAGATAACTCTTAATCTAAGATTCTTTCTCACCGTAGTCATTCCTTATATCTCACTAACTTTACAAATGCATCGTATTTATTTACGTTGTAAGTAAAGTTTTTATTATTTAATGTGTTGTTTTTAATATGCGATTTTAAAACTAAATAATATTCGCCTAAAAACTAAAACTTCTTTACAAAACAGCTAAGTTCAGGAGGATTTTATTACATAAATGTAATTTATAAAACTATTTTGTAACTTTTTTTGACATCTTTTTGTAAAGACGTTTTTTTGATATATTAATCAACAAGTTAATTAATTATATTTTTGTTTAAAACTTACTATTTTTATTAATTAATCAATTTTATATTACTTTTTAGTAATAGAAATCAAACAACAATATGTCAATTGTAAAGAAGAAAGGCTAATTTTGGGGATGAAAATAAGCTTGAACTGTTCACTTCAAGCTTATTTATGACTTTAGGTTATATTTTAGAAAATTAAATGACTAGTATTGACCTTCATTATAAATTTCAAGATTTTCAGATTCTGGCGTGATTGATTTGTTTTCAGCTCTGTGATGCTCTAGCGTATCAAAATAATTATCATCAATTCCTTCAGTAACATATTTTCCATCAAAAACAGAACATTCTAGATGATGAATATTAGGATTTTGCTCTTTAATACAATCAATTAAATCCGAAAGATCTTGAAATATTAATTTATCTGCTCCAATTTCTTTGGCAATTTGACCAACAGAGCGGTTATAAGCTATAAGTTCACTAGCAACTGGCATATCAATACCATAAACATTAGGATGTCTAATTTCAGGCGCTGCCGAAGCGAGATAAACTTTTTTAGCACCAACTGAACGCACCATCTCAAGTATTTTTTCCGATGTCGTTCCTCGAACAATAGAATCATCAACTAGAAGAACATTCTTACCTTCAAATTCAATACGATTAGCATTTAGCTTTCTTCTTACTGAAAGTTTTCGTTCCGCTTGACCTGGCATGATAAAAGTACGTCCAACATAGCGGTTTTTAACAAATCCTTGTCGATAGGGTTTATTCAGAATTCTGGCAATTTCAAGCGCGGCATCACATGATGTTTCAGGAATAGGAATTACTACATCAATATCAATGTCTTTCCATTCTCTAGCAATTTTTTGACCTAGTTTCTGTCCCATTAATATACGGGATTGATATACTGAAACACCATTCATCAATGAGTCAGGGCGGGCAAAATAAACATATTCAAAAATACATGGATAATATTGAGGATTATTTGCACATTGTTTTGAATAAAGTTGTCCATCTTGAGTAATATAGATAGCTTCACCTGGTTCAACATCACGCATAAATTCAAAATCGAGAATATCTAAAGCAACACTTTCCGATGCAACCATATATTCTGTCTTTTGATTATCAAGCACTTTTTTACCTATCACCAAAGGACGAATACCATATGGGTCACGAAATGCGACTAATCCATGTCCAATAATCATTGCAACACATGCATAAGCACCTTTAATGATTTGATGTACCCGATTGATAGCGGTGAAAATATTTTCTGCAGTTAATGGATAGGTAGGGAATTTATCAAGTTCGCTAGCAAAAATATTAAGTAATACTTCTGAATCAGAACTTGTATTAATGTGGCGTCTTGCTAATTCAAATACTTTATTTCTTAATTGGTCAGTATTAGTTAAATTACCATTGTGTGCAAGTGCAATACCATAAGGTGAATTGACATAAAATGGTTGCGCTTCTGAAGGACTTGAGCTGCCCGCAGTGGGATAGCGAATATGCCCTATTCCTAAATTACCTTGTAAACGCAACATATGATGTTCTTGAAATACATCTTTAACTAAACCATTTGCTTTACGTAAGCGAAAACGATTTTGCTCGTCGATAGTTACAATCCCCGCAGCATCTTGTCCTCGATGCTGCAAAACAGTTAAAGCGTCATAAATAGATTGATTAACTGTACTGCATCCTACAATACCAACAACACCACACATACAATGATTACCTCAAAGTTATTGAACTAAAAATGAAGACGACTGCTGTATAAAATCAAAAAACCAACGAATAATAAAATGAAAATGCGGAATTAGCTGCGATTGCTCCCATTCAGGAGATTGGGATAACGGTGTGAAAGTATCGACAAAAAAGAGCACTGCCGCCACAACTAAAATACCCCTTAATACACCAAAACAAATACCTAATACGCGATCTGTACCTGATAGTCCTGTTTTTTGAACCAATTGCCCAATAATATAAGAAACAATGGCACACACAATTAGTGTAGCAATAAATAAAATAGCGATAGCTACAGCAATACGAATTACATCACTATCAAAATAAGTTAAGTAACTAGTGATATGCATGTAAAAACGACTTGCTATAAAAAAAGCCAGAACCCAACTTATTAGGGATAACGCTTCTTTAACAAAACCTCTAATAATACTAATTAGTGCAGATAAAATAATCACACCAATAATCGTATAATCAACCCAATTCATCATAATAACTCACAATTTTATATTAATATTTTTATTTAATGTTTGTACTCATTAAAGAGTAAAATAATTTTTAATTTGTAACAATGACACCTTTTAATTTTGTTAAATTGTTTAGGTTACTAAGCAACTGCTCTGCTTGCTCTTTTTTTGCATAAGGACCGACCTGTAATTTTATTAATTGATTAGGTCCTGGATTACTTGGAATGATTCTAACGTCATAATTGTTAAGCCTTAATAATGCCACTAATTCCTCAATTTTTTTCTTATTTTTCAATGCGCCAAGTTGAATCATGTAGGGCTTATCTGTTTGTTCAGAAATAGATGAAGCATCGCTATTATCATTATCAGGTGATGCTAAAGGGCTAGTATATTGATCAGAATCAGGTGTATAAGATTGTTCAAATCCTGAACCACCATTAATAGTTGACTCATTTTGTGATGTAATCACTTGATTTTGTTCATTTACTACTTCTGGTTGTAAAATAGGAATTGTAGGCGTATGTAAATTAGATTTATCTGTAATGATATTAGGTGCAATTATAGCAATAGTTAGCAATAATGTAGCAAAACCAACTAGTTGATTCCTAATTTTATTTGAAGTAGTTTTCTCTTGATTAGTATCCATGATTACATTTGCCTAATTTATCTAAAACGGCAGATACAGTATAAAATGAACCACAGACGACAATAATATCATCTTCTTTTGAATCTTGCATGACCTTTTGATATGCATTATCAACTGATTCAAACGTAGTTATATTTTCTACTTTATTATCTTGCAAATACTGCTTTAATACCTCAGCATTACATCCACGCTCACCGTAAAGTGAAGCACAATACCATTGATCAGCATTTAATAAAGATAGAGTGCTTTTAATATCTTTATCTTTCAACATACCAATGACAAACCTAATCTTACCAATAGTAGGTTGTTTCTTTACCAATAACTTAATTTGGTTAGCTAAATAGTTAGCAGCATGAGGATTATGTGCAACATCAACAATTACAATTGGTGATGTCTGTATTATTTGAAATCTTCCAACTAAATTTGTTTTTTTAAGACCCTCGATTATTTGATTCTGGTCAATTGAAAGCGAAGAATAAGTTAGTGCTGCTATTGCAGTAGCAGCATTAGCTAAAGGCACATTGGGAATAGGCAATTGATCATACTGTTTTAACGGTGAAATGAATTGCCATAATGAATCATCAATTTGTTGATATGTCCAATCTTTATTAACTACATAAATAGGACAATTTACAGTTTTAGAAACATCTATAATAGATGATGGTATCTCTGGCTCACCAATAATAGCAATACTATTGGGTTTAAAAATACCTGCTTTTTCTCGACCAATACTTTCTCGAGTATTGCCTAAATATTCTACATGGTCGATACCGATTGTAGTAATAATTGCTATATCAGCATCGATAATATTGGTGGCATCAAGTCTTCCACCTAAGCCTACTTCTAGAATAACTACATCCAATTGAGCCTGTTTAAATTGATATAATGCAGCTAACGTTGCATATTCGAAATAAGTTAAGGAAATATTTCCTCTCGCTTTTTCAATTTCAACAAATGCATCAACTGTGTCTTGTTCTTTTGACTCTTGATTATCTATTCTAACCCTTTCAGTAAAACGCACTAAATGGGGAGAGCTGTAAACTCCAACACGCTTATTTGCAGCAAGTAATATCATCTCAAGCGTGCGGCAAGTCGTTCCTTTGCCATTAGTCCCTGCCACCGTAAAAACATAAGGGGCTGGCTGCAAAAGATCTAGACGCTCTGCAACTGTTCTAACACGCTCAAGTCCTAAATCAATGGTCGTTGGATGTAATTGTTCCAAATAAGAAAGCCATGTTTCAAGATTAGACATGGCATCAGGAATTTCAGGTCGCATGATTAATTAAATAGTCTCATCATTAACGATAGAATCAAAAGGAACTGGGAGTTTCATTAATTTAGCTAACAGACCTGCAATTTTAGGGCGCATATCACGACGATCAATAATCATATCAATTGCACCTTTTTCTAATAAGAACTCGCTACGTTGGAATCCTTCTGGCAGTGTTTCACGCACTGTTTGTTGAATTACTCGAGGCCCCGCAAAACCAATTAACGCTTTAGGTTCAGCAATATTAATATCACCTAGCATCGCTAGACTAGCAGATACACCACCCATTGTTGGATCGGTCATCACAGAAATATAGGGTAAACCTTCATCTTGCATTTTTGCTAAGATAGCACTCGTTTTTGCCATTTGCATTAATGAAAATAATGCTTCTTGCATTCGAGCGCCACCACTGGTAGAAAAACAGATTAATGGGCACTTATCTTCAATTGCCTGTTCTGCGGCTCGAGTAAATAAAGCACCAACCACAGACGACATCGAACCACCAATGAAAGCAAATTCAAAGCAGGCAACAACGACTGGAATGCCCAGTAATGTGCCTTTCATTACTACCATCGCTTCTTTTTCATGTGTTTCTTTTTGAGCGGCAGTTAAACGATCTTTATATTTTTTGGTATCTTTAAACCTCAAAATATCTTTAGGAGCAAGTTCTGAACCAATCTCTACATCAGAACCTTCATCTAAAAAACGATATAAGCGAACTCGGGCAGGAATATGCATGTGATGATCGCATTTTGGGCAAACTTCTAAATTACGATCAAGTTCAGCTTGATAGATAACCTGTTCACAATTACTACATTTGGTCCAAACACCACCTGGAATATTTGCCTTTTTATGATCTGACGATATATTATTTTTACTCAGAATTTTTTCAATCCAGCTCATTATGATTCTCTCATTTGGTACTCTTTTCAATTAACGACACATTGTATAATACTTTGCAATAATTCTTAATAGTTGTTTTTATTTTTATCGCAATTAGAAGGAAAATCGATAAATTTATCGACAATTTTATAAAAATATTATTATTTCATACTTCAAAAAATTTGATTTAAAACAAAACTCAGCAAGCTTGATTGATATTTAAATTTAACATTTTTCAATAAAAGTATATTTAGTATGACCTTAAAAAATTATTGGTATATAATTAACTCAGAATCGTTTTCCATTTTTTAGAAATAAGGGGTTATAGATGGACAAGGAAAAATCAGCCGCACCATCATTTCAAGATGTACTTGAATATATTCGTTTATCACGTCGTTTAAATAAATTAAAACGTGAAATTTCAGATAACGAGAAAAAAATTCGTGATAACCAAAAACGTGTGCTATTACTTGAAAATTTAAGTGATTACATTAAACCTGATATGACTTACGAAGAACTTCAAGCTATTATTGCTAATATGAAGAGTGATTATGATGATCGTGTTGATGATTATATAATCAAGAATGCTGAAATTTCTAAAGAAAGACGTGAAATCAGCAAAAAAATGCGTAGTTACCGTTCTAATTAATGTTTTTATGAATAACAACGCCCTTTTTCTCAATAGGGCGTTATTACTTTATTTTTAATCAATTAACCGCCAGCAAATTTAACTTTAAAACCTTTATCTTCTAATAATGATTTTAATAGTTCACGTTTGTCGCCTTGAATTTCAATTTTCCCGTCTTTAACTGAACCACCGCAACCACAACGCTTTTTCAGCTCAGCTGCTAATTGCATCAACTGAGAATCCTCTAAATCGAATCCCTCGATAACACAAACTCCTTTACCTTTACGCCCTGATGTCTGGCGTGAAATACGAATAAAACCATCGCCTTTAATACGAGGTTTAGCAGCCTGCTTTGGCGTAATTCGACCATGTTCAGTTGAATAAACAATAGCGTTATCAGACATAATTATTAACTCTTTGATAAATCTAGTGTTGTTAAAATAGCATGTAATGCTTTGGTTGGGTCTTCCGCTTGAGTAATAGGACGCCCAATAACTAAATAATCTGAACCAGCAGCTTGTGCGCGTTGAGGTGTCATAATACGGCGCTGATCATCAGGTGTTGATCCTGCTGGACGAATTCCTGGAGTAACTAATTTAAAATCACTTCCTAGTCTAGTTCTAAAACTTTGTACTTCTTTAGCAGAACATACAACTCCATCGAGTCCGCAATTCTTTGCCAGTAATGCCAGCTTTGTTGCTTGCTCTAATGGTGAAACGTTAATACCTATTTCTTTAAGATCAGAAGACTCCATACTCGTTAATACAGTCACTGCGATTAACATTGGTGCATCCTTACCGTATGAATAAAGCGCATCTTTTGCAGCTTCCATCATACGAGCACCACCACTAGCGTGAACATTTGTCATCCAAACACCTAAATCGGCGGCTGCAGCTACTGCTTTAGCAACAGTGTTAGGAATATCATGGAATTTAAGATCCAAAAAGATATCAAATCCTTTTTGTTTTATTTGCCTAATAAAGTCAGGACCTGCATGAGTAAATAATTCTTTGCCTATTTTAAGACGACAATCTTTTGGATCAACTTGGTCTATAAAGTTCCATGCTGACTTAGTATCTGAAAAATCAACAGCAACAATGATTGGAGATGACATAACTTATTTGTTCCTTTTTAATTATATATTCTATCTTTTCTTCTTAATAAACTCATTAAAACCAGTATAGAAAATTTTAGCACTTTCTTTGTAGCCTTGTAAGGTTTGATGTACTAAATCTGGTCGAGTCAGTCCACGTTTTTGCCAAACTTTAACTGAACCAGCTCCCCCCATAGCTGCTTGCCAATTCCAATATAGTGTCCTTTCAGATTTAGCTACTTGCTTTTGAATACTCATAATTGCTAAAAATGATTTAGGGATACTATTTTCATTTACCATTGTATCTGGAGGTGTCATCAATAAAATGGCTGCATTAGGTAATGCTCTACGAATTTGGCGAATATTATTCACTAAGTTTTTGCGGTAATCATTAACATCTAAAGTTTCATCAAAACTTTCATTTGTTCCGTATTCAAGAATAACTAAATCACTTTTTGAAGCAGATAATTCTTTCAACCAACTTGAACCCCATTTTTGCCATATGCTCTGTTTAGCGCCATTAGTTGCAATTGAAGATACAATAACCCCTGATTTTTTTGAGCGATTTAACCAAATTCCTCCAATTTCAACATCACGGTTTCCTTTAATCGTAAAAGGGTTTTTAGTCACAAATGACACCGTTTGCCAAACACTACTTTTGGGTAAATAACTTATATTTATTTTTTTACCGTCAGCATCATAAATACTCAATAAATTAGGGGTATTCTTCAATGCTCTGAAGGTTAATTTTACTTGCCAATTTTTGTTATCTAAACTTTTTGGTATTATTTGTATAGTGGCTGAATCGTTAGTCGCTTTTGCAATAAATCCACCCATTGGAAAATCTACGTCACTTACTGTACGGCTACTTATTACACGCCAATCTTTTACTTTCCAACCAACTGCTGTATGATTTTGACCTTTAATGGCAACAGGTGTAACCCAACCAATTCCGGCATCACCGTATTTTTGTTGCATTAATGTTCGAAACTCACCAGTAAAAAAATCTGCCGCTGAATGAGAATCCCCAAATTGAATTATATTAACGACTTGATTGCCATTTTTATTTCTAGCTAATGAATTTAACCGTTGAGCTAATTGTTTTGCATTTGGGTCACCAAAGTCAACAACAGTAGATTGTGCATCAGTTTTACTTTCTGCTACACTGCATCCTACTGAAACAGTGATAGTCACTATAGTAATAATATACTTTAAAAGTTTAATCACTATCGTCATCCTCAAATTGTTTAAAAATGATTTTATCCATAATTGCTTTAGCTAAAATTTTTTGGCCTATAAGTGTAAAATGGATTCCATCATCAACTCTAACTTTTATTTTATCTTTATTCGATTCAATAAAACTATTAAATGTTTCATAAGTACAACCTAATAATTGATTGGTTGTTAAAAAGTGTTGTTGTCTCTTTTCTACTTCAGACTGATACAGCGTATTTAAATAAACCATCCCTAAATTTAGTTGCGGTTTGCGCATACAAGGAGCAGCCAGCCAAAGCACTTGAACATTATGTTCACTAGCACTATTTAAAATTGTGGCGATACGTAAACGGTATTGTTCTTCCCACAACTCGGATTTAAATTTAACGTATTTAGCATAACCTTTTACAGGAAAGTCCCAAGGATCATTAGGTCCTAAAAAAACAACAAGTAACTTGATAGAAGGATCGGCAATTAAATTATCATTGATTGTTTTTGGCCAATTGAAAGCCTTTGGATAAGCGAGCCCAGTACTTTGTTTGCTTAGATTTACACTTTCTATTTTATATTGTTTAAATAACATTTTTTTAACATATGGTGCAACGCCTTGCATCAAAGAGTCGCCAACAAACAATACTTTGTCATTTTGAGTTAATACAATCGGTAAGGGCTCATGAATTAATGGAATATTTTGAATTTTAGGTGCTTCATCTTTAGCTTCGGTATCTATTTGTTCAGTTACTGGCGTTCCATCAAACCTAGTTTTGCTTAATTTAGTATTTTCTTGCTTAATTGATATTGGTTGAACATGAATTTTTTGCCTTTTTTTATCTTTTTTAATATTAACCATTTCGGATGGTGAAATAACTAACACATTTTTTACTGGTTGGTTTAAATGTGACTCATCATCAATGGAGCTAATGACATTATTTTGATCAATAACTACATCTTTCGAATATTCTTCTACTCGACCATCAGAATCGTCTAGATCCATTTTTTGGGTCATACTTCTTGAATTAAATAGATCATGATGATACGTTTGTTGCCAATAAATTAATACCGATTTGTGATAAATTGCTATTAATGCTATTGCGGTAATCAATAGCATAATAAAAACATATTTAGGTGAAAGTGATTCTTTTTGAGTTATTGCAGCTTCTGATACTTTAGTCTTAGCATTATGCTTTCTTGATTGCTCATGTAAGCCATTTTCGAACAAATCAATTTGTTGTCTATTTTTTGATAATGTTTTTTTATATTTCATTTTTATTGTTCTTCATAATCAAAAATTAGCATAAATAAAATTTGGCACTCCAGATGGTGCAAAATAGATAGTTAGCCATAATATAAATATAAAAATGATAGGCAAATAAATCCGATTTATTTTGCTAAGTTGTAAAGCGCACCAATCAGGAATATTTTTAAATAATGGGTATAACAAAAATATTACACATATACTTAGAAATACCTCAACATAATGTGACTCAATTAAAAAGTTATGGCCTAGAGCCGTTAAATAATCTAATGCGTCAGGTAAGCTTGCACAATAAAAAAATAACCAAGTAAAACAGATATAATGCCAAGTAATTAATCTAGCAATAATTGGGAAACGTTGAGTAATCCAACCTCTTCCCATATAACAATCTAATATATTAAGAACAATAATCCCCAAACCATGACATCCTCCCCAAATAACAAAATTAATCCCAGCTCCATGCCATAAACCTGACAATAACATAGCTGACATAACATTAATTTGAGTGCGAATAAAACCACGACGATTGCCACCAAGAGGGATATAAATATAATCGCGGATCCAATGAGATAAACTAATATGCCAACGTTCCCAAAATTCGCGGACATTACAGGCTAAATAAGGAAAGTTAAAGTTGATAGGAAGTCGAAAACCTAATAATAAAGCAATACCTGTAACAAGGTCGGTATAACCAGAAAAATTCAGGTAAATTTGTATAGCATAACCGTATAAGCCTACCAATAAATCAAGAGTACTGTATTCTAATGGATTTGAAAAAATCGGAGTTATCCAGTTTTCGCTAATTAATCCACCTAAACAATAAACTTTTATCACGGCCAGAATAATTAACGTAAATGCCCGAAAGGGTTCTAAAATCTCTCTAGGTTGACTCACCACAATTTGTGGAATAAATGTTTTTGCTCGATTAATTGGACCCGCAATTATACAAGGAAAAAAGGATAAAAATAAGGCAAAATCCGAGAATTTAGCAACAGGTAATTCTTTCTTTTTTATCGAAACTAAATAGCTTACCGAGTGGAACGTATAAAAGGAGATGCCTATTGGAATAAAAATGGTTATTGCTGGCAATAAAATAGATAAATTTAGATAGTTAAGCAATGATTGTAATTCATATCGAAAAAAATCAAAATATTTGAACAATGCTAAATTGATTATTGCGGCACTTAATCCTAGAACCAGCCATCTTTTTGCGTGTTTTTTAGACGTTGCAATCATTATTGAAAAGAAATATATCACGCTAGTGTAGCTAAAAAGGATAACAGCAAATTGAACACTATAACTAGCAACAATAAGGTAACTTGAAATCAAAAGTAAATTATTTTGGAATTTTGGTAATAATCTAAAAGACCAATATAAAGCAAAGAGAACTACAAAAATTAGACCAAATTCAATTGATAAATAACTCACTGCAATCCTTTCATATGTAAATCTACTATTGACCTAAAATTTTATTATTCTATAAAGTCTATTTCTGATACCCAATTAATTGTGATTGAGCAAGAACATTATAAACAATCAACTCCCTATTTAACCCATTTATCGATAACAAGTTTTTTGCCTTTAACCACAGTTGATAAAGCGAAATAATTTCATCATTACTTTTTGTGGCAAGTAGCCTAACTAACGGAACCTGATCACGATTCACAATATATCGACCAACTTTCTGTTTAGCTTTTAACGCATCACCTAGCAATGCACAAAACCAAGTGATACGCTCAAAAAAGTCCTCATGATTAAATGTCTTTGCTAATTGCCAAAAATTGTTTTGTGGCAAGACATTTAACAAGTTTTCACAAAATAATTTTCGTTGTTGCCAATTTTCGGGTTGCAACAGAAGAGCTGCATTTAGTGGCGCATTTTCACTCAATAACAGAGCAGTGGCAAGCTCATTATCACTGTATAAATCATTATGTATCTTTTTTAACCAATTAATAGATTCTTCTATTTTTGGTATTTTTAAAAAATAACAAAAACAACGGCTATGAATTGTAGGTAAAAATTGACTATTATGGTTATCACTTAAAATAAAATAGGTATTTTCTGGAGGTTCTTCTAACGTTTTAAGCAACGCATTTGCAGCGGCTTCTGTCATAAAAGCAGCATGTCTAATCCAGATGACCTTATTACCTCCCTGTTGGGATTTTTCATAGATTTTTGTAGAAATATTCCGTATTTGATCAATACCAATCGATTGTTTTCCCTGTTCATTTGTTATTTGGTAATAATCAGGATGATGTTGAGATAAAAATAACTGACAACTATGACATTTACCGCATGGTTCCAACTGTTTTGAAGATTGACAGAGTAATCGATTAGCTATTAAGTTGATTAATTCTTCTTCACCACTACCTTGAATATAATTGATTAACAAAGCATGATGAGCACGATGATTAACAATCGTTTCTGCTAACTGTTCAAAAGGTAATTTAAGCCATGGATATTCGTTGAAAATCATAAAATCGAAACCTAATTTGTTAACCATGAATTTAATGTTGTTTCAATCTGAGCTGTCACTTCTGTAATTGATTTTGAAGCATCAATAGTAATGATAGTGTTATCATTTTCAGCTAACTCTAAATAACGCTGACGAATTCGCTCAAAAAAAGGCAGTGATTGTTGTTCAATACGATCAAGTTGCCCTCGAGATCTTGCCCTCATCAATCCAAGTTCTGGAGAAATATCTAAATACAACGTTAAGTCTGGTTTAAAATTACCTAAAACCTGAGAGTGTAGTGTTTCGATAAAAACTCTGTCTAACTCTCGTCCGCCACCTTGATAAGCTTGAGTAGATAAATCATGTCGATCACCAATGACCCATTTCCCCATTTTCAGTGCAGGCTTAATCACGTTATCGACTAATTGAATACGCGCAGCATATAACATAAGTAATTCAGCTTTATCAGTTAATGGCTCATTATCTAAACCATTTTTAATAATATTACGCAATGCTTCAGCAATCGGTGTACCACCCGGTTCACGAGTAAATTGCAGATCGCAAATATGATGTTGATTCAAAACACGCGCAACAGTATTTATGGCAGTCGTTTTACCGGCGCCTTCCAAACCTTCGATGACAATAAATTTGCCTGTCATACTTATTTCCTAAACTAATTAAGCTGATGAACGAGTAAACATTGCGCTATTGTACGCTATTTTTACCAATTATTTTAGTTCGTATCGTAAATACCTTGTTAATACTTATCAAATATGAGTACTTTTTAATATACCGACATAGTAAAACTATCCTGTTTAATTATTAGCGATTCGTCTATAAGATCAAAATAAAAATAGTTTGAAGTTGTTCATTAATAGGAAAATCATTGAGTATATGAACTTTGTATTTATTACCTTCTAGAAAAGAGATATCGATTGATATTTTTCACTCACTTATCATTTGTTTAGTAAACAATTCATAGTATTATGAATTAGTATTTAACACTGTGTTGCTAGAGAAAATAAAGTTTTTAGATTATAAAATCATTAGGCGGATTTCCAACCATACCTGAACAAGAATATAAAACAAAATTAATCTGGAATGCCAAAGAATGAAAAAAATACTCCTACTATTAGTCGCATTTATGTCAATAGTAACATTAACCAGTTGCAACAAAACACCTTTAGAAAAGGTTTTAAAAGATGTAAAAAACAATCATCCTAAAACCATAACCTTATCTGATTATACCAATTTTAAATGGGATGAAGTTTGGATAATCAGTGGCAGTATTAGTGGACGGTATATCATATTAATGCGAGAACATAATATTGATGTCAAAAAAGTAGAAAAACCTAAAAGGAAATATGGAAAATATCAAGAGCTTTCTAAGACTGTAGTGTATGTATATAATAAAAAAGTTGTCTATTACGAATTTCCTCCGGATAACAGGGACAGGGAGTTTTCTCTTTTAGGTTTTGTAGAACCATATGCACTTTTAGATTTTAACTTAGAAAGAGGACAGATAATGGTTGTTTCCAGTAATAATTCTGAGTTTGAAGTAAAAGGCAAAACATTAATCCCCATTAAGCCAATTAAGATCTACGAAAACATGGATAAAAAATTGAAATGATACCTAATGAATTAACAATTCTAGATATTCTGAAAATTTCAAATGCCATGATTTTTATATTTACTTATTGAAATATTATCCCCAATTAAAAAATATAAAAATCTATCGTACACAATTTAGTTTTTATGATATCTAGTGTTTAATCATACTAATTATCTGCTTAAAGGTAATTTGTTAATCTCGCAACAATGCGATATAGATTTCTTTTATACTTAATATGAATTAAGCCCAACGCACTTTCTGCCTAGTGTTGATAAGTAAAAAACCGATATCATTCGTGACTTTAATTTGACGATATTAATCACTTAGTGTTTATAATACTGAAATGAACATTGATCGCTTAAAAGATTAATAACGTGATAATACTACCTCCATTGAGAATGTTATGATTAAAAAAAATAATGAAAATTATCAATCCAATACTAAGTTAATTAATACTAACAATCAGCCTGAACATATTAATTTATCAAAAAAACAGGCGCGATTTTTTTCAATTGTTAATAAATTAACCCCTTTTTCCATGATTTGGGTAAGTATAATATTGATGTATGGGGTTATTTGTATGTACACAAACGCAATGGGGCAAGACGAGTTTTATCGTTTTATCTTTTTCTTGCAAAAGCCTTTAGTTGTTGTCATCAATTCTATTGCTTTATTACTTGCTTTATTTCATTCAATTAATTGGTTTAGATTAATACCGAAAGTTATTTTTAAGCAAGATTCGCATAAAAAGGGTAAAGTATATTTACTTATTATTGGCTTTTGGTGTGTAACACTTTTACTTTCATATTACTTACTATTATTGATTATTAAATAAGTGGTGTTTGATTAATGAAAAAACAAGAAAATCAACCAATACGCTCTGATTCAACAGTGGCAAAAGGACTATTTGCTTTAGGTGGACTTTGGGCAGCTATTTTTGCTCCCGTGGTATTGGGTATCATTGCATTTATTATCCCTTTTGGTGATGCAATAACGCGTTCATCAATTCTTAAATTAGCCAACACTGAATTAGGCAAACTATTTTTATGCTTAATGATTTCGCTACCAATTTGGTGTGGATTACAACAGATTCTAACTTTGCTGCATCATTTCAACATACATCCAAAACGAGAAAAGCTACTAACTTTCTGTTTAGCATTCGCATGGACTGCTCATGCAATTTATATTTTATTTGTCAGAGTCTAAAGCTACTTTGATATTAATTTATTGGCGCTATCGATTACTTTTGATAACGCCATTTAAATTTGATTAATAATAGGTAATTTGTCGAACAATATTAGTCTGTTTGTTTTTTCTATTTTGTTTAGACTGACTTGCACTAAGCCAATCATTTTTTTCATTAAAAGTTAAGAAATCGGTTATATAATTTGTTGTATCTTTACCCACCATTGAATAAGCTGAATGAATGGCCATTAATCGGTTAATTTCATCAAATTGGTAAGAAAAATTACTTTCATTTTGGGTTTTATTGCTATATTGCGCTGACACTTTTGCTAATTGATGATTTTGGTAAGTAAATGAATATACCGAAGCACCTTTTTGAACAGTTCCAACTACATCTCCATTAGCATTCAACTCTTTTAGCTGCCATTGAACATTTTTATTAACTAAACAATTGTTATTATCAAACTGATAATTGTCATTCTCAATAAATGTAAAATCAGGAGCCTTCTTTATTTGTTCCGACGCAATAATACGGCCTTTTTCATCTGTTTTGAATTGAATCGTACTGTTAGTTTTATCTTCAATATCTTGAATAACATTTTGCCAACCAAATTCTGTTTTTTGTAGATGCTCAGAATAAAGTTTTTCATTTTTATCAGAATAAAGGTCGTAATGACTTTCAGTAATTAAGCCATTGGAATCATAATTTAAACTATGTTTCGCAATTGAACGGATCGCACCTGTATCTGATGTGATTGTTGAAGTTCTAACTTCTTGTTTTATACCTTTAGCTTTAGAATCAATAAAATCTAATATTTTGAAGATATAATTATTTGCCTCAACTTTATTTTGCTCAACATCATCAGAACACGTTAATGCCATGACATTTATTGAGACAAATGATAAACATGAAGCAGTTAAAAATCGGAATACTCGTTTTTGCATAATTAACCTGTTTAATCTTTTTTACTAAATTAAATTTTTAATTATGGCCTATACCTAAGCCGTATAAATTTATTTTTTGCGCATTAACAATGCATCTTCCCAATTGACCTTTTTTTCTTCTTCACCATCATGCTTTTCAACCTTTTCTATATTTTCTTCTGTTTCAGCTTTCTGCGTTTTTTCAAGAATATCAGCATGAATTAGGGTTTTAGTCGCTTTTCTAGGTGGTTTATCTAAAAATGAAAGTAAATCTTTTGTATAGTCAGTTTCAGGCGTATAGAAGATTTGTTCACGAGAGCCTTGTTCAATAATTTTTCCATCTTTCATCACAACAATTTGGTGACAGAAAGAATAAACTAAGGCAAGATCATGACTAATAAATAGATAGCTAAGATGGTGTTTTTCTTGCAATGATTTAAGCAAATTAATTATTTGCTTTTGAATAGTATGATCTAATGAAGAAGTTGGCTCATCTAAAATCAATAATTCTGGTTGTAAGATTAAAGCTCTAGCAATGGCAATTCGTTGTCGTTGTCCGCCAGAAAATTCATTAGGGTAACGAAAACGCATTTCAGGCTCTAATCCAACTTCTTGCATAATATCAATCACGGCTTGTTCACGCTCTGTTTTACTCAATTTCTTATGAGTAATTAAGCCTTCACTAATAATTTGTTCAACGTTTAAGCGCGGATTAAGTGAAGAGTATGGGTCTTGAAATACCACTTGGATTCGGCTGCGAAACGGTAATAATTTTTTAGCGGATAAATTCTGTATAGGATGGCTATCGAATAAAATATCACCTTGTGATTGAATTAAACGCAAAATAGCTAGTGCAGTAGTACTTTTACCTGATCCTGACTCGCCAACTATACCCACAGTTTCACCTTGGTGCACCGTGAAGCCAATATTATCAACAATTTTCTTCTTTTTACTACTAAATAATCGTTTTTGCGCGATAACTTCAACATTTAGATGATTAACACTGAGCAATATACCCGGTGTATCAGGTAAAGGAACGGGTTCACCACTAGGTTGTGAATTTAATAATGTTTGGGTATATTCTTGTTGAGGGCGCAAAAAGATGCGTTGTTTATTATTGAATTCAACAATTTGCCCATTTTGCATTACTGCCACTTTATCTGCCAGTTTTTTTACAATCCCCAAATTATGTGAAATAAATAGCATACTCATATTAAGTTCTTTTTTAAGTTCTTTGAGTAAATCAATAATTTGTGCTTGAACTGAAACATCTAAGGCTGTAGTTGGTTCATCGGCTATTAATAATTTAGGATGCGTTAAAATTGCCATTGCAATCATGACCCGTTGTCTTTCGCCGCCAGACAATTGATGAGGATAAGCAGAAAGTTTAGTTTTAGGCTCTTTGATTCCAACACGATCTAAATATTGTAAAATCTCCCCCCGAGCAACATTATGTCGCATACCACGATGTAATGATAATACTTCGTAAAGTTGTTTTTCCACTGTATGTAATGGATTAAGTGATACCATTGGTTCTTGGAATATCATACTTATTTCATTACCACGAATTTTGCGTAACTCTTTTTCAGGCGCATGTAATAACGATTTATCCTCAAAAATAATATCGCCAGATGGATAGATCACCTGCTCTTTGGGTAACAATTTTAAGATCGATAGTGCAGTCACACTTTTACCAGAACCAGATTCACCAACTAATGCAACCGTTTCTTGTTCGCCGATATCAAAGCTAATATTTTCGACAATTTGACTTTGCAAGTCTTGACCAGTTTTAAACGCAATACTTAAATCAACAATCGATAATAAAGGAGAACTCATTTATATACTCCTTTGTTTGGATCAAATGCATCTCTAATTCCTTCACCAATAAAAATTAAAAGTGACAATAATATAGAAATAACTAAAAAAGAACTAATACCGAGCCAAGGTGCTTGTAAATTGTTTTTACCTTGTAGAAGTAATCGACCTAAGGATGGTGAATCAATGGGCAAACCAAAACCTAAAAAATCCAATGCAGTTAACGTTGAAATTGAACCACAAAGAATAAATGGTAAATATGTTAATGTGGCAACCATCGCGTTGGGCAACATATGTCGAAACATGATTTTACTATCACTCACTCCCATTGCTTTGGCAGCTCGAATATAATCAAAGTTACGAGTACGTAAAAACTCGGCTCGCACAATACCAACTAAAGCCATCCATCCAAATAATACTGTAATAGCTAATAACCACCAAAAATTGAGTGGTAAGATACTTGCAAGTAGAATAATTACAAATAATTCTGGTAATCCGCTCCAAATTTCAATGAATCGTTGTCCCAATAGGTCGACTTTTCCGCCATAATAACCTTGGATTGCACCGATAAGTACACCAATAATGGAAGTGAAGAAAGTTAAAAATACTGCAAAAAACATCGATATTCTAAATCCGTATAAAATATTGGCTAATACATCAAATCCAGCATCAGTTGTGCCAAGCAAATGCGTTTTAGATGGTGGTGTTGGAAATGTGCTAGCTGTATCATGAATTACAGTATTATAGGTATATCGGAATGGAGGCCAAAATATCCAACCATCTGATTCAATCTTATTTTGTACTGCGGGATCTAAATAATTAGTTTGCGTTTGAAACTGCCCACCAAACTCTGTTTCCGGATAAAAATGAAATATTGGCGAGTAATAGTTATTTTGATACTTTATGAAAATGGGGCGATCATTAAATATAAAATCAGAAAATAGACTTATTATAAATAATATTGAAAATAGCCATAACGAATAATACCCACGTCGATTGCGTTTAAATCGTTGCCAACGTAGCTGATTAATTGAATAGTGCATAGTCATCAGTTGCGAGCCTCAAAGTCAATACGTGGATCAATTAACATATAAGTTAAATCTGATAAAAGTTTAGTGAGTAGGCCAATTAATGTAAATATATATAATGAGCCAAAAATAACAGGATAGTCACGTTGAATAATTGCCTCATACCCTAATAAACCTAATCCTTTAAGTGAAAATATCGCTTCAATAAGTACAGAGCTAGTAAATAAAATTCCGACAAATGAGGTTGGAAAACCCGATACGATAAGTAAGGTTGCATTGCGGAAAACATGTTTATACATAATTTGCCTTTCACTCAAACCTTTAGCTCTGGCAGTCACAACATATTGTTTGCGAATTTCATCTAAAAATGAGTTCTTAGTTAGCATAGTTAATGTTGCAAAACCACTAACCACCATAGCAATAGTTGGTAAGCAAATATGCCAACAATAATCTTTGACTTTGCCCCAAAAATCTAATTGTTCAAAATTATTTGAGATTAATCCTCGAAGCGGGAAAATATCCCAATAACTCCCCCCAGCGAAAAGGACTATTAGCAACACGGCTAATAAAAAAGCGGGTATTGCATAACCAATAATGATTAAAGTACTTGTCCAAAAATCAAATACTGAACCATCTTTAACTGCTTTACGAATCCCTAATGGAATTGAGATTAAATAAATGATTAATGTACTCCATAACCCCAATGAAATAGAAACAGGTAAACTTTTTGCAATTAAACTTAGCACTGATTCACTTTTGAAAAAGCTGTTACCAAAATCAAACTGAATAAATTGTTTCAATGTATTAATGTAGCGTTCCCAGATCGGTTTATCAAAACCATATTGCTTTTCAATCATTGCCACAATTTCAGGATCAAGACCTCGCCCGCCCTGATAATTTGATTGTTTTTTTTCTTCTTTTAATATTGTTGGGCTAGTTTCACTGCCTGGTAACAAGGTTTGTCCTGCTTCTGGTCCATTTTCAATCATAGACAATGCTTGATCAACAGGACCGCCGGGTGCAATTTGTACAATAAAAAAGTTGATCGTCAAAATGATTAGCAATGTTGGAATAATTAGCAATAATCGACGGATAAAATAATTCAGCATATTAGTGTTCTCTATTCTTTGATAAGCTAGCTGCTTTATCTTCATCATACCACCAGCTATCAATTCCTATTGCATAAGTTGGTTGTTGGGTTGGCTGGCCAAATTTATTCCAATATGCATAAAAAGTTTTACTGTTATACCACATTGGAATCATCGGATATTCTTGCGTCAAAATTCGATCTAGTGCTCGTCCAAGTGGAACTAATTCCTCCTGGTTTCCAACATTTTTAATTATTTCATTAATAATTGAATCAATTGCCTGATTATGTAAGCCTGAGCCATTATATGTAGAGTTTAAATACTCGGTTCCCCAAAAAATCATTAAACTTGAGGATGGATAATCTATCGAACTATAATTACGTGGCATCATATCATAATCACGTTCACGCATTCTGCGATTGATCTGCGCGTAATCAAGTGAGATTATGTTCATTTTAATACCTAAACGAGCTAAATTTTGCTGGAAAGGGATCGCATATTTGATGTCGTCACCAAGGTAAGTTAACAATTCAAATTCAAAAGGTTGTTGGGTTTTAGGATTAATTAATTTACCGTCTTTAATGATCCAACCTGCTTCTTCCAATAATTTAGCAGCTGTTAATAAGTTATTGCGATTAAAACCTTGCCCATCACTTTTAGGAACAGTAAAAGCTTCATCAAACGCTTGTTCAGGAATAATATTTTTATAAGGAGTTAACCATTTAAGCTCAAGTTCACTCGGTTTACCTTTGGCGGCATAAATAGTATTTTCAAAAAAGCTAGATGGTCTTTTATAACTATCATAATAAAATGCATGATTTAACCATTCAAAATCAAAAGCTAAGGTAATCGCTTTTCGAACTTTTATATCTTTAAAAAAATCTTTCTGCAAATTAAACGCTAACCATTTAGTATCTACTGCTGTTTCAACGATTTTTTCTTTTTTAATGATATCTTTTGAATCAAAGTATTTTCCTTGATATTGAGTAAACCAATTTTTCGGTTGCCCTTCACCTCGAAAATCATACTCCCCAGCTTTAAAAGCCTCTAAAGCAATGCTCGTATCCATATAATAATCGATACGTTTTTCATCAAAATTATTAAGACCTTTATTAACCGGTAAATCTTTTGCCCAATAATCAGGATTTCGCTTATAAATGACATACTGTCCCATTTTATAATCGCTAATATAATAAGGTCCGCTACCAATCGGAGGCGTACTTACTGGCTCGGAAAAATTACGATCTTTCCAATAATGTTCAGGAATAATATGCATATTACCAACAAAGGATAGTAATTTTTCACGGTCGGCTTCAGGTAAGTCGACACGAACGCGATAATCGTCTATGGCTTTAACATTTATCCCTTTGTTGTAAACCCGATATTGTGAAACACCTTCAGTCATAAATTTTTGAAAAGTAAATTCCACATCATGTGCGGTTATTGGCTTACCATCTTGAAAACGCGCATTAGCATTAATTTCTACCTCTGCCCAGCGATAACTATCTGAATAAGTGATTGAAGTGGCAATTAGTGGATAAAAACTCGAAATATCATCAGCTGTTGTGGTAAATAGAGAATCATATAAGGAGCCGGAATAATGTTCAGGTGCGCCACGACTTGCGAAACGATTAAAATTATCAAAAGTACCTATTTCATACAATTTAATAATTCCACCTTTAGGAGCATTGGGATTGACATAGTTAAGATGTTCAAAATTTTCAGGGTATTTAGGTTCACCTAACAATGAAAATATAGTTTTGTGATAAATATGTTCATTAGGTTGAGAAGGCTCAACATTATCAATTGATTCTATAGTCTCAGTTGAGGAATTAACCTCTTCTACCGTCTCGGTTTGCAACGTGAGATTTGAGTCTTCGGCATAAGCAGTCATTGAACAAAGGAAAAATCCACTCAAACAGCTTGAGATGAATAACCTCTTAATAATTTTTTTTCTTTGACTAATCATCCTAATTTAGTTCCTGTTTTATCTTCAACCTACCAATATGAGATTTTACTTTAATTGAAAATTTTAAATTATCTAAAGTACTTAAAATAATACATAGTAAGTTAGCTATTTTGCCAAACTTCAATCAAATGAGCAAAACCTAATTCATAAACTTAATAGCTAATATTAATTATCCCATTAATATTTATCGATATTTGTTTAAGATATATCCTGCTATCGTTAACCGAATATTTTTTAGTACACAAATGTGATAGCCAATTAAAAAAAGTTGAGGAACGGGGTTTTTGAGTATAAAAATTTAGCAATTTAGCCAATATTCTTTTATTATTCTAATATTAATGGTAATACACAGCTTCACATTTCAAACAATTGGCTGATAAAAATAGGGATATCCTTTTTAATGTGCGAATCATTTAATCAATATTGGGGAAAGTACCAACCAGTCGATCAATCAAGTGATTATCATCTTTTACCTTACCACAATTTAGATGTCGCCGCGTGTGGATACCATATTGTCAAAAATAATGACTTAAAATTAGGATTTATCACGTCTATATAGAGACCAATTTAATAGTTACAGCAAAAAAATCAATTAACATTGATTGACCAAAGCCAAAATATTTTGGATTGCGGTTTTTGCCTGATGGCTGTTTTTCCAACATGATGATCCGGTTAATAAGGCACCTTTATTCAGTATTTCATCTAAAGAAGTATTACGCAACTTTTCAAATGAATCGAATTCCATCTGTTGTAATCTTTCTATGATTTTATCGCCAACGTATTTTAGTTCTAAAAGGTGTTTCTTTTCTTGTTCTGAAAAAGCCATACAGTTCCTTATCTTTTTGGGAATAAATGTTATGATTTTACTGATTTGAATTTAATTTTTTCCATTTTCTAATTTTAGCTCTAAAGGATTTAAATGGTGCAACAGAATTAATATGGATAAATCGTGCAACAGTCCATGCTGGAGGAAAAGGTTTAGTCCAATTACGCGTGTCTTTTATGAAAAGTGTACTATCATCTAATGAGTTAATCCAATTATTCCAGATAACAATTTTCTCATTAAATAATTTAATCAGTTCTTGTAATGAATAATCCTGATAAATCTTATAAAAGTGTTGATATAATGTGCCTAACTGATTCCATTTGTAGCCTTCTGCTGGTAATGTTGGGGTTTCTCCAGCAAGTTCAAGATCATCCCAAGACTTAACAAGATCCAACCATCCTAACTGATAAGCAATCATTTGACTTGGAGTTCGATCTACTCCATCTATTAACTTATCTTTATCTAGTTCGGATAATTCGCTGAATTCATCAATAAATAGCTTAGCAGTTTTATTTATCTCATCCAATAGATGCTGTTTGTTTTCATAATTCATCTTATTTATCTGCCTTATTAAAATGTTTCATTTCTTCATTAATAAAATATTTAACTAAGTTAGCATACAATTGTTTAATCACTTCACCATCAAGTCCCAACTCATTAGCCCAAAGCATACGTTGCTCTAACATACTGTTAAAACGAGCTTGAGCCTGCACATCAGTGACATTTTTTTTGAATTGGCTTGCAGCTTTAACATACTCGAACCGAGCGGCTAATAATTGAATTACCAAATGATCTATTCTGTCGATTTCAGCTCGAATATCATTCATATCACGACATTCATTAGCTAATATTTTTGAATGGTATTGAATCATATAGAGTACTCAATAGTGAATAGTTTTGCTATCTTAGCACTAGATATATGTATTTGAAAGAATTTGATTTAAGAAATGGGGAATTGGTGGAGCCAAGGGGGATCGAACCCCTGACCTCAACGCTGCCAGCGTTGCGCTCTCCCAGCTGAGCTATGGCCCCAAATAGGTAAAACTTTGGCTAATAATATGCAACTAGTTAGAGGGTGTCAAATAGTTTGGTATTATTCGCTTAAAAAACAGTCTAATAAAGCTCTGCCAAACCATGACAGAGCTTAAGTAGTTAATGAATAATTGCGTTTTGATCTGCACCTTCAACTTCAACTTTTGGTGGCATAAAGTGCTCACGTTTAACACCCAACTTAAGTGACATATATGCAGCCACATAGATTGATGATATCGTGCCTAACACAATCCCTACGCCTAATGTTTCAGAAAAACCTTTTAACATTGAACCGCCAAATATATACAAAATAATAACAACAGCTAAGGTTGTACCTGATGTCATTAAGGTTCGATGTAATGTTTGAGTTAATGAGATGTTGATCACATCGTATGGCGACGCACGTCGAATTTTTCTAAAATTCTCACGAATTCGGTCAAATACAACGATGGTATCATTTAGCGAATAACCAATGATAGATAACATCGCTGCGATAATAGTCAAATCTAACTCTCGATTAAATAACGATAAATATCCTGCGGTTATTACAACGTCATGCGCTAATGCGACAACAGCACCTGTACCAAATCGCCATTCAAATCGAAACGCAATGTAGATTAAAATACAGATTAAAGCAGCACAAATCGCTAATATTCCATCTTGAGCTAATTCAGTACCAACTGTTGGGCCAACGAATTCAATTCGTTTAATTTCCGCATTACTATCAATATTTTTATGCACTAAATTTGAAATTTTCATACCTAATGCATTATCAATCGTTGATGATACACTACCTTCACTTTGGTTGGCCGTTGGTAGTCGAATAATGATATCTTTACTGCTACCATAATATTGAACGATTGGTTCATGATAGCCCTCATCACGTAAACTGTTACGTAGGTCATCAAGGTTTATAGCTTTAGTAACGGTTAACTCAACAGTTGTCCCACCAGTAAAATCTTGTCCAAGATTAAATCCTTTAACAAAAATTATTACAAATGACGCCACAACTAATATCATTGAGATGGCAAAAGCAATAAAACCAAATTTTAAAAAGTCGAGGACTCTGCGGCCATGATTTAGCTCTCTAACATCATGATTTTCTTTTTTATCAACAATCACAATAAACCTCTAAATTGATAACTTATCAACACGACGACCACCATAAATAAGATTGGCCAATGCTCGAGTCCCTACGATCGAGGTAAACATCGATGTTACAATACCGATACCTAATGTAATAGCGAAGCCTTTAATTGAGCCAGTACCAACCGCATAAAGAATAACCGCAGTAATCAGTGTGGTGATATTGGCATCAAAAATACTACTCCAAGCACCCGCATAACCCTCGCTAATTGCGTGTTGAACACCTCGTCCGTTACTTAGTTCTTCTTTTATTCGCTCGTTAATCAATACATTAGCATCGACTGCCATACCTACGGTTAAAACTATACCGGCAATACCTGGCATACTCAATGTCGCACCTGGTAATAATGACATGGTGCCAACAATCAAAATTAAGTTCGCTACCAGTGCAAGACTTGCAAATACTCCAAATAGGCGATAAACCACCAGCATAAATATGACAGAAATTAATAATCCCCAAACACAAGATTCTAAGCCTTGTGTGATATTTTCTTGCCCCATTGAAGGACCTACTGTTCGTTCTTCAATTATTTGAATCGGAGCAATCAACGCACCAGCTCTAAGTAATAATGATAAATTCTTAGCTTCATCAATACTACTTATGCCTGTTACTTGGAATCGGTCACTAAAAATACCTTGGATAGTTGCGACATTGATGACTCTCTCTTGTTTTTCAAGAATAGGTTTATCATTTTCATCACGTTTTCCAGTATCTTTATACTCGACAAAAAGTGTTGCCATTGCTTTTTTCAGATTTTTTTGCGTGAAACCAAGCATGGTTTTACCACCAGCACTATCAAGAGTGATAGAAACCTCTGGTTGGCTATATTCGTTTACTCTAAATGAAGAATCGGTAATATGATCACCTGTTAATACTACACGTTTATAAAGTAAAACTGGTCGGCCGTTTTCCATATATTTAATTTCAGAACCATATGGAACACGCATATTGCCGTTTAAAATTGCAGCTAAGTCAATTGAGCTATCATCATTCACTTGCCTAAATTCAAGGGTAGCTGTCGCACCTAAAATGCGTTTAGCCAATGCAGTATCTTGGATACCGGGTAATTCAACCACAATACGATCTGAGCCTTGGCGTTGAACAATTGGTTCAGCCACACCTAACTGATTAACTCGATTACGTAAAATGGTAGTATTTTGTTGAACTGCATCATTTTTCGCTTGTTGCAGTCTCTGTTGACTAACACTAATGACAATGCTGTTTTCATCTTGTGAAGTTAACTCATAATCTTGTAATCCATTGATCTTAGTAATAGCTTTATTTCGATCTTCAACATTATCAAATTGCATTGTTATTTGTTGATTAGGATTTTTGCTGATTGTTTTATATACAAGATTGTTTTTATTAAACTCTGCTTTTAAATTTTCAATCGACTGGTCTGTCAATTTACTTAATGCAGTAGTCATATCTACTTCCATTAAGAAATGAACACCGCCGCGCAAATCGAGGCCTAATTTCATTGGCTCGGCGCCAATCACAGCTAACCACGATGGTGTTGCTGGTGCTAGATTTAGCGCAACAGTATAATCTTCACCTAATTCTTGTGATATTAATTCTTTAGCTTTAAGCTGAGTATCATTATCACTTAATCGAATTAAAATAGATTTATTTTCATATACGAGTGATTTAGGTTCAATTTTGTTTTTCACCAAAAGTTGCTTAACTTTATCTTGCATAGCAACATTAATTTCGGTACCGTTTGAACCTGAAATTTGTATAGCAGGATCTTCACCATAAATATTTGGAAGCGCATAAAGCAGGCCGACGCAAATTACGACGACCAACATAATGTACTTCCACAAAGGATAGCGATTTAGCACGACATTTTCTCTTGTGGAATTAGATAATTAATACAATGAAATTTATTATAATGATTTCATTGTTCCTTTTGGTAAAACAGATGTGATAAAGTCACGTTTGATAACAACTTCTGTTGTATCATTTAACTCTAACGCAATATAACCATTGTCGTTAACTTTTGAAACTCGACCAATAAGTCCACCATTAGTTAATACTTCATCACCTTTAGAAATTGATGCCATTAACTCACGATGCGCTTTAGCGCGTTTTTGTTGTGGGCGCATAATCATAAAATAGAAAAATAACCCGAATACCACTAACATAATTGGCATTAAATAATCAGCACCAGGCTGAGCGCCATCGGCTGCATATGCATTAGAAATAAAAAAGTCCATATCGGTCCTCTTAATTATTACAAAAATATTAAAGTTCAGAATTATAACACAATAAATATGTCGATAATTAACTATTTCTTGTCAATGTCTTTTTAATCAATCTCAAGAAAGTAACAAAAATAATTAAGTCGTTAAATATTGAGCCATACTAACTAAGTTAACTAACCATTTTGGATAGACACCACATACAATCGTTAAAACTGCTGCAAGAACAATTAGCAATTCGCTCATTTTTATATCCTGCCATTTTAATCTGATGTTCGAATTCAGCTGTTCATCATTGGATGGTTTGATATAAAGGTTGAGAATAAGTCTTGCATAAAAATAAAGTCCTAGTGTGCTACCAATAACCACTGCCGCAATTAACCACCATAATTCAGCCGTTACACCCAACAATATTAGAAGGAAACGCCCAACAAAACCAGCTGTCAGTGGAGCACCGGCTAAAGAGAGTAAACCTATACCCATTGCTAATGCTAAAACAGGACGACGCCAGAATAATCCTGAAAGATCGACTTCGTTTTCATGATCCTGTAACTCGTTGGAATGTGATTCTAAACTGATCACGCCCAAAATACAGATATTGGCAAGAATGTAACCAATCAAATATACACCAATGGTTTCTAAGGCCAATACTTGATATTGCACCGCAATTAAAGCAAGTAATAAATAACCAAAGTGAGCTACGGATGAATAAGCTAATAAACGCTTTAAGCTACTTTGCATTAAAGCAGATAAATTACCCCATAGTATTGAACAAAAAGCCATAATCACCAAAATAATACGAATTGTTTCATTATTAACAATTGGCGCAAGTAAAAATAATCTGGCAATAGCACAAAATACTGCCACTTTTCCTACTGTTGATAATAATAATGCTACTACAGTCGGCGCACCTTGATAAACGTCAGGCAACCAAAGTTGAAAAGGTACCAGTGAAAGCTTAAAACCAATTCCCACTAATATTAAACAAATGCCAATTAATAATAATGTACTTTGATAATTCATGGTTGAAAGCTGGTAACTTAAACCACTAAATGTAAGCTCTCCAGTTGTTGCATAGTAGAAGGCTATTCCCATTAACAAAAATGAACTAGCTATTGCAGATAGAATCATATATTTGATCGCAGCTTCTAACGCATGTGTTTGTATATATTGATAACCGATCAATCCAATAAATGGTATCGAAAGTAATTCTAAGCCCAGGAAGAATGACATTAAATGACTTGCATAAACTAAAGTTACGCCGCCTAATGCCATAAGTAATAAAATTACATAGAATAAACCATGTACGACCAGTTCTTGTACAAACCATTGATAAGCGAGTGAAGCAACTACAATAGAAATAATCAAAATCAAACTGGTATAAAGTAATCCATAGCCATCACAGGTAAATAACGCTGTAACTTGATGAGCACGCCATTTATTATCAGTATTATCATCAGTTTGTGTAGTATCAATAACATTCTGAGGTGGGCCTACAAAATCTTGTTGAACCATAGGTTCAGAGTTCTGGTCATTTTGAATGGATGATGTTTCCGTTGGAACTTCATCAACGGCTATAGTTTGCTCACTTGATAAATCAGTATCAGTTGAACCTTGTGAAGTAGGTACAGATATTTGCATATTGTCACTACTAATATCAGTTATTGCGGGTGTGTTATGAGAAATTTTAAAGCCTAGAATTGATGAACAAATTAAAGCGCATATCAACCCTGATATAGCTAAAATAGCGCATTTTTTAGTTCCTACTTTAAAAACAAAAAGCGCTATGAGCAAAACAATTATGGCAAAGCTCAATATGAATATTGGCAATAAAGCTATCATAAATTTTTACTCTCCCACTCGTTCTGCTGTTATATACTGCTGTGTTTGGTTGACAGTAGAATAAGATATATCTAACACTATCTTAGGGTACAACCCGATAAAAATTAGAACAATCAAAACACTAGATAATAATAAAATATCTTTTTTACTTAAAAAGTGTTTGGTTACATCTACTTTATCAACTACTCCATAAAAAATAGGTTGCATACGAATAATTAAGGAAATTGACAGTAACAGCAACCCAATAACCAGCAAAATTGTATAATATGAATAAGAGGTATAACTACCTAATAACATCATATAATTACCAACAAAATTAGCTGTACCTGGTATGCCTAATACAGCTAACATAAAAAATAAAGTAAAAGAGGACAGATATCTCACTTGCTCTTTTAATCCAATAAATTGGTTTATATTCCGAGTTAAATAGCATTCAGCCAATAATCCGCTAATCATAAACATGCCAACGATAGCTAGGTTTATGGCTATCATTTGAATAACAACGCCTTGAAATGCTATTACAGATCCACTATAAATAATTGTAGTAACAAACCCCATTAACGCGATATGGATATAAGCAATTAATTTTTTTATATCTGTTTGGTTAAATGCTAGTAAAGCAGCATAAAAAACAGTAAACATAGCTAGTATTGAAATAACAGGCATAATGGCCAAAGACGCGTTTGGAAAAAGGGGGATTACAAAACGTAATAAACCAAATGTTGCCGTATTAAGTAATAAACCACTTATCATCATTGAACCACTTGTTGAAGATTCAATATGTGCTTCAATAAACCAATTGTGAAAAGGAACTAAAGGAATGCGTATAAGGAAAGCTGCTAGAAATCCTAACATTAATAAAAATTCAGTATTACTTGAAATTGGTGTTTTAGTTAAAATTTGATAGTCAAAAGTCCATTGACCGGTTAAATTCCAATTAATTAGTGCTAATGAAACAATAGATATTAGCATTAATAAACTACTTATTTGTGTGTAGATTAAAAATTTATTAGCACCATTGAAGCGTTGTGAATTTAAATCTCTCCTTCCCCACAATGAAATTAAGAAATAAATCGGAATAGCTACCGCTTCCCAGAAGAAAAACATCAAAAACAGATCAGTAATGACAAATAACATCATAATGGCTGATGTCATAAATAATACACATAAGTAAAACAACCCAAGGTTATTTAGGTTTTCTTTGCTAGAATAAATAATAACTAGTAGTACAATGAAAAGTGTCGAAGTAATTACTACCAACGATAGACCATCCAATAGAAGATGAAAATGGATACCAAGTAATGGGATCCAGTCATAATTAACCTCTTTACTCCAACTTGTATCTGGTTCTACATTTATTGCATTCGCCCATAAAATTATGGCTAATATTAATGTGATTAATATAGTCGTGAAAGCAACCATAATTGGTAAACGTTGCCAACGCAATTGTACATCAGTTGATACTACGATTCTTTGTAAGAATACTTGACATAACCAACCAATGAATCCGCCAATTACAGGTAAGAAGACAAGCCATAACAACATGAAAGTTCACACCTTTATTAAATAAAAATCAATAACATTAATATAATAATGCTACCTATGACCATTGAAACCATATACCATCGTATCTGTCCATTTTCTAGGCTAACAATATATGAGTTTATTTTTTTAATTCCCCACATTATCCAATTGTCCCATATCGCTAACGGATCTTTTTTCAGGAAATCCGCTAAATAGATATAAGGTTTTACGAAGATATTGTTCAAGACAAAATCAAATCGCCAATTGCTTTTACATAATCTTCCTAAAAATTTGACCATCGGAGTATTAAGTATTTCATGAACCTCACTATTAAGATGCCCATAAAGAATATAAGCAATAACTAAACTCAATATAGTCACTGCACTTAATAATATCCGAAATGGTAACTGTTCCTGAGTATCAAGATGGGCTATAGGAATTATTCCTTGTATCGGTAATGGGAAATAAATAAATAATGCAGTAGTAAATATTAACAATATAAAAATTGGAAAATAATTTATCGTTTTAATTTTTATAATATGATCCATTTTATGGGTATGATGGAAAACTAAAAAGATTATGCGCCAAATGCCCAAACTTGATAATAAAACACCTAATAAACCTATGGTGCCAGCCATCAAGCTATCTTGTGCCATTAATCTCCAAATAATATCGCCTTTAATATAAAAAGATGCAGAAATATAAGGGAATGCACTAAGTGAAAGCATTATAATTAGAAAAATAGCATATAATATTGGGTTAGATTTTAATAAACCACCAATTTTGCTAATGTCTCTTTCACCTTGGCATTGTTTTAATAAAATTGCTGAAGCTAGTATTAATAATGTACTGGTTACAGAATAATTTATCAAACAATTTAATGATAAATTCCAACTTTGAGTTGAAAAGGCAAAAAATAGGTAACTAATTTGAGCTAAATTAATATAGGTTATAATTCGTTTTATATCATTTTGAACCAAAGCAATACTACTAGCAAATATAATAGTTAAAGATGCAAATAAAAGCATTATATAAAGTGTATCACTAGACATCATAAACAAATTGCTTAATCTTAAAACAAGATAAACTCCGGCCAATATGACAGTTGAAGACTGTAATAGAGCAACAGCTGGCATTGGTGCTAATGTGGTTTCTGTGAACCATGTATGCATTGGAAAAAGAGCCGATTTACTCATAGCGCCAAGGAACAACATAATGGTGATCCAAAAGATAATATCTGAATCGATAGCTAAATCGTTATGTGCTTTAAATAAAATCTCGCTGATTTTTAATGTTTCTACTGTTTGATAAAGTAAAAATATACCAATAATTAGAAATATGTCGGTTAAATGCATCATAACAAAAGCTTTAACGGCAGCATAACCATTACGAGCCTGTTTGTAATAAATACCAATAAGTAAGTAAGTGCTTATACTCACACCTTCCCAACCGAGTAGCATCACAAACAAATTATCAACAAGCACAACTGTTAACATGCTAGTTATGAGTAAATTACTATATGCATAGAAAGTATAAATATCTTCCCGTGATTTTAGATAACAGGCAGCAAAGATAGAGATCAATAAACCAAAGAAAGAAATTAGCACTAAAAAAGTTAGCGATAACCCATCCAAAGTTAAGGAAATCGGAACTTCAAAATCACCGACAGAAAACCAAGTCCATAGATTTCTTGTATAAACGAGTGTCATATCTGGGACGGTATTGGTAGAAAAATCAATACATGAAAATATTGTTATTAAACCAACAATAAATATAGTACTAATTCCGATTAACTTAACATTAATGGATTGTATTTGTCGCCCAAAACAAACCTGTATTAGAAAAGATAGTAATGGAACAATGATAGTTAAATAAAGTAAATTCATCCTTTCATTTCGCTCAATGAATCAATATTAAAGTTTTTACGTCGATAAATTAATTTAACAAGTAAAGCAAGCCCGACACATATTTGAGTTAAGACAGTAATTACAGCTAAGATAGCTAAAACGCCACCATCTGATTGCTGCCAATAACTACTCGCGACAAACAAAGCTGCTATTGCTCCATTATTCATGATAATAAGGCTTAATAATAAAAAATAGAGATTTCGTCTAATCATTACACCTAACAGCCCGATTACAAACAAGATAGAAGCAAAAATTAGCCCATGCATAAGTGGTATCACGTTATTTCTCCGAAAACATTCGATGCATAAAATGATAAGATATAACTACTGCACCTAATAACAAAAATGCAGCTAACTCCGTCATCAAAATATAAGCATAGATAGACATTTGATGCATTAATTCATGTGTTTCTTTAAGTTGTGAATAGTCAGTGCTTACTACACCATATATAAGAATAACTAACAATATGAATGCCAAAACTAATGGCCCCAACCAAATCTTAGGACTTATGCCATGTTTATTATTTTCAACATTATCATTACGAATTTTAAGCTTTAAAGAAACACCCCAAAAAAGGATTATGCCACCGCAAATAAAAAAGAGGATATATAAAGCAGCTGAAATATATGTTTGTAACAGAATAAATATTAATGCTGATGCAAAAAGTGAAATAGCGAGATATAAAATTGCCTTCTCTACCCTTCTACAAAAAATCACTTTTAAACTAGCAATAATAGCTATTATCGATGCAATATAAAAAACAACGATCATTAGATAATCCAATACTTATTCATAATGATATTAGTATATACCCAATCGACGACAATATACAGTTTACTAACGTTTCGTTAATACAAAAAATTCTTTCTAAATAATTTATTATCTTTATATAGTCAACAGAATGTTATTTTTACCAAATATAATAAAAACGATGGAAATAATAAAAACTATAAGATTTTATTATTTAAATTCAATACAACATTGTTATAAAGTATATATCCTGAGCAATTAACTTATATTTATACCTTTTTCTTTAATTTTTGGTCATACAGCTTAAAGGCTCTTAGGCAAAATATAAACAAAGTAGAGAATAGAATGAATAGCCAATACTCATCAATGCGAAGCAACGTCAATATGCTAGGTACATTATTGGGCGATGCAATTAAACGAGCAACAGGGAATGAAACTTTCGATTTGGTCGAAAAAATAAGGCAGTTATCAAAATCAGCTCAACAAGGTAACAAACAAGCACATAATGAATTACTAAAATTGATTGAAAATCTTAATGATCAAGATTTACTCCATGTTGCACGTGCGTTTAATCAATTTTTAAACTTAGTTAATACTGCTGCTGAGTATTATGGAATTTCACCACATGGGGAAGCATCGAGCAGCCCTAAAAAAATGACCGAATTATTTAAAACACTTAAAAATTTAAATTTCGCGCCTAAAACAATTGAACAAGCTATTGATAATTTATCTATTGAGTTAGTGCTTACTGCACATCCAACTGAAATCAATCGCCGAACAATGATTAATACTTATACCGCTATTAATAATTGTTTGTCACAACTTGATCATAACGATTTAGCGGATTATGAAAGAGAACGTATCATGCGTCGCCTTAAACAACTTGTTTGCCAAGCATGGTACACCGACGAAATTCGTAAAAAACGCCCTACTCCTCTTGATGAAGCTAAATGGGGATTCTCTGTAATTGAAGATAGTTTATGGGAAGGCGTCCCGTTATTCTTACGTGAGTTTAATGACCAATTAGTTGATGCATTCAATGCTGAACTATCTGTTGAACATGTTCCAGTGAAATTTACCTCTTGGATGGGGGGAGATCGAGACGGTAACCCAAATGTAACAGCTAAAGTTACAGGAAGGGTGATGTTGCAAGCTAGATTAAAAGCAATTGAACTATTTTTAGCTGATATTCAAATTTTAGTTCGTGAATTATCAATGACTGAATGTAGCCAATCAGTCATTGACTTATTAGATGAACAAAATAAAACAGCAACAGAGCCTTATAGGGCTGTAATGAAACAGTTACGTTCACGTTTAACTAAAACCCATAGCTACATAGTTGCATTATTAAATAATGAACAAGTTTTAGCACCTAATGATCTTTTAATAAAAAATGAGCAATTATGGACACCACTTTATACATGTTATGAATCATTAGTTGAAAACGGAATGTCAACTATTGCTCATGGCCCACTATTAGATACATTAAGACGTATTAAAAGTTTTGGATTGCAATTAGTTAGATTAGATATACGTCAAGATAGTTCAGTGCATACTGAAGCGTTAGACGCCTTAACTAAAGAGTTAAACTTAGGCAGCTATGCTTCATGGTCAGAAGAAGAAAAACAAGAATTTTTATTAACCGAATTACAATCTAATCGACCATTACTACCCTATAATTGGCAACCAGATGAAATGGTTAAAGAAGTATTAGACACTTGCCGTGTTATCAAAAAAGCAGGTGAAGAATCGATTGCGTCTTATGTCATTTCGATGGCAAAAGCACCTTCTGATGTCCTAGCTGTTTACTTACTTTTAAAAATTGTTGATTGCCAAAAAAATATTCCTGTTGCGCCTTTGTTTGAAACCTTAGAAGATTTAAATAATGCAAAATCTGTTATGCAAAAGCTTTTAGATATTCCTTGGTATCGTGAAAAAATCAATGGCAAGCAGATGGTTATGATTGGCTATTCTGATTCAGCAAAAGATGCAGGAACTCTCGCAGCATCATGGGCACAGTATCGTTCACAAGAAGAATTAGTTAATTTATTTGAACAATATAATGTTAACTTGGTGTTATTTCATGGTCGTGGAGGTTCAATCGGACGGGGAGGCGCTCCTGCTCATGCAGCTTTACTGTCACAACCACCAGGATCATTAAAAGGTGGCTTACGTGTTACAGAACAAGGTGAGATGATTCGGTTCAAACTTGGTTTACCTGAAGTTGCACTTAGTAGCTTAATGCTTTATGCATCAGCTATATTACAAGCTAATTTATTACCACCACCTGAACCGAAGCAAGTCTGGCGTGATATTATGGATGAAATGTCTGATTATTCATGCCAATGTTATCGTAGCTACATAAGAGAAAAAGCTGAATTTGTTGATTATTTTAGATCAGTTACACCAGAAACCGAACTTGGAAGATTACCTCTAGGCTCTCGACCACAAAAACGTCGTACCGGTGGAGGAATAGAAAGTTTACGAGCAATTCCGTGGATTTTTGCTTGGACTCAAAATCGCCTAATGGTTCCATCATGGCTAGGTGCAGGAAGCGCACTTAGGCAAGTTATCAATGAGGGCAAAAAAGAACAACTTAAAGATATGTATCATAATTGGCCATTTTTTAATGCCCGATTAGGTATGTTGGAAATGGTTTACGCTAAAGCGGCGCCGAATATTCATGAGTACTATGAACAAAGGCTAGTTTCTCCTACATTATGGCCATTAGGAGAGGAGTTAAGAAATTTATTAACCGAAGATATTAATACCGTATTAACGATTACTGATGATATTAGCTTGATGGCAGACTTACCTTGGATTGCGGAGTCTGTTGCATTACGTAATACATATATTGAACCACTTAATTTATTACAAGCAGAATTATTAAGTCGTTCTCGTAAAAATGATAACGAAAATACTATAGTTGAACAGGGATTAATGATTACCATTTCTGGTATTGCGGCAGGAATGCGAAATTCAGGATAAGAAAAAAGGGCTTATTCGCCCTTTTTATTTTTTTTAGCTATCTCTTCTAAATAAGCTTTAGCGTCGGTATCCCCTTGCTCACTAGCTTTAGTAAACCAATAAACTGCTAGGTTATCATTTTTTTTAACGCCTTCACCTTCTAAATATTTAATACCTAAATTATATTGCGCATCAACACTTCCTTGCTTGGCTGCTTTGGTATACCAATCGATTGCTTTTTGTTCATCTTTAGGAACTCCCCCGCCAACATCATACATAACCGCTATATTATATTGTGCATCAGCGTTACCACCTTCAGCGGCTTGAGTAAACCAATATGCGGCTTGAGTGTTATCTGGTCTTGTTCCTGTTCCGGTTGCATACATAATGCCTAAATTGTACATTGCTAGTACATAACCGCGTTCGGCCGCTTGAGTATAAAAATAAAGGGCAGCAACATTATCCTGGGTTAAACCGTCACCAGTTTGGGACATTAATCCTAAATAGTATTGTGCTTCTGGATTGTTATCTTTTGCGGCTTTACTAAACCAATCGGCCGCTACCAGGCGATCTTTATCAACGCCATCACCCGCAAAGTACATAATGCCTAAATTTAAATAAGCATCATAAATACCTTGATCGCCAGCTTGGGTAAAATAATCAATTGCGGTAGACGTTTTTTTTTCTACGCCTTCACCATTTTTATACATCAAAGCTAAATTATATTTAGCTAAAGCATAATTTTGATCGGCAGCCAATTTAAACAATTTGAATGCCTCAGATAAATTAGCTTTAGTCCCTAAACCATTTTGGTACATATAAGCTAAATTATTTTGAGCTTTAGCTAAACCTTGATCAGCGGCTTTCTTAAACCAGAAAAAAGCCTTTAGATCATTAACCTCAACCCCTAAACCCTGCTTATAAATTGTTCCTAGCATATATTGTGATTGCATATCACCCTTTTCAGCAGCAATTAACAACGAAGGAATTAATGAACTAGGGTCACTTACTTTTAACTCAGTATCCGATTGTGTTTTAGCTTCGCTTGCAACTGCTCCACAAGAGATAGATAACACCAAAGCCAATATAATTTGAAGTTTTTTCATAATTTTTTAAATGTCATAATATTAGCAATAATTATACATAATTGATTAAAAGGGGAATAGTTTTGTTTTTTTAAATATACTTTTTTTTATTATTTAATTGAAAGTTAAAGTTATTCAAATATTGTAAATATTATTAAATCGCTTAATCGGACTCATTATAAAAAATATAATTAATTATTTAACAAAAGCTATCACAATCCAAGTTTGTCCCAAATTTCATCAATATGAGCGACTACTTTAGCATCTTTAGTAATAATTTTACCCCACTCACGATTAGTTTCACCCGGCCACTTGTTAGTTGCATCAAGTCCCATTTTAGAGCCTAAACCGGAAATAGGTGAAGCAAAATCCAGGTAATCAATTGGCGTATTATCAACAAATGTTGTATCTCGATGTGGATCCATTCTTGTCGAAATAGCCCACATAACATCTTTCCAATCTCTAGCATTAATATCGTCATCACAAACAATAATAAATTTAGTATACATAAATTGTCTTAAATAAGACCATACCCCCATCATCACTCTTTTAGCATGTCCCGGGTATTGTTTTTTGATTGTCACAATGGCAATACGATAAGAGCAACCTTCAGGAGGTAGATAAAAATCAACAATTTCAGGAAATTGTTTCTGTAATATCGGGATAAATACTTCATTTAATGCTAATCCCATTACAGCCGGCTCATCTGGAGGTCTACCTGTATATGTAGAATGATAAATTGCATCTTTACGTCTGGTTAAATGTGTAACTGTGAAGACAGCAAATTTTTCTACTTCATTGTAATAACCAGTATGGTCACCATAAGGCCCTTCCACAGCTTGCTCATGGGGATCAATATAACCTTCTAAAATAATTTCGGCGGTTGCAGGAACTTCTAACTCATTTGATAATGATTTGACCACTTCTGTTCGGCTATTACGCAATAATCCAGCAAAAGCATATTCAGATAAGGTATCAGGTACTGGTGTTACTGCACTTAATATTGTTGCAGGATCAGCCCCAATAGCTACACTAATAGGAAATTTTTCATTTGGATAAGATTGTTGCCATTCAGCAAAATCAAGTGCCCCACCTCGATGGGACAACCAACGCATGATTAATTTATTTTTACCTAGTAGCTGTAATCGGTAAACACCTACATTTTGACGATCTTTATGTGGTCCTTTAGTTATAGTTAGTCCCCAAGTTACAAGTGGAGCTACATCATCTGGCCAACAATGCATAATAGGCAATTGAGTTAAATCGACCTCATCATTTTTAAATATTAATTCCTGACAAGGCGCTGAGGAACGCCGTTTTACCGGCATATTTAGAACTTGTTTATATTTAGGTAATATATTAAAAAATTGTCGAATACCTTTGGGTGGCTCTGGTTCTCGCAAAAAAGCTAGTAATTCACCAATTTCTCTTAATTCTGTAGTCTTTTCTCGCCCCATCCCCATAGCAACTCGTTTAGCTGTACCAAAAAGATTGCAAAGTACAGGAATGTCATAGCCAATTGGGTTTTCAAATAATAGAGCTGGTCCCTGAGAGCGTAAAACTCTATCAGCAATCTCGGTCATTTCAAGATGAGGGTTAATTGGATAAGTAATGCGTTTTAATTCACCTTGCTGCTCAAGGTAATCTAAAAAATCACGAAAATTAGACAACGACATTATTACTCCTTTTAACTCTCGCTATTGAAATACTAATTGATGAAGATTAACTAATCTTCATCAAAGTTCTCACTATATATGGGAAGTTGTTTTGTTTGATTACATTCAACGATTTTAGGTAATAATGCTTCAAATTGTTTTTGGTCAACTTCAATAATTTCGTTTTTATCAACTTGATAAAATAGATAAGATTCTGATTTATCATCAGTTTGTATCGATGCTAACCAATAATTACGATCTTCACTATTTTCATTTGTAAAAATTTTAATAATGCTATTTTCTCTTTTTTCAGGTTGATTATGTAACTTGTAATCAATAATTTTTTCAGCAATTTGTGAATCATATTCATCAAAAATTAAAGCTTCTTCTTTAGTTACTTTGCATTTTTTTATATTCATTTCTGCATGACTGATAGATATTACAAAAAACAAGCTGAATAACGAAATAACATAATGGCTAAGTTTCATTTTGGATCTCTTGTATTAATTTTTATCAATTGAGCCAATTTTACTAATAGCCTCACAATTATTTGGCGATATAGTAAGATTGGCTGCACTATTTATAGTTAACCATTGATAAGATAAATGTTCAGTAAGCAATGGCGTTATTTCATCATTAAGAGCTAAATAAAACCAATGTTCTTTATTTATCTTTACTTCTGGTGCGTACCGATATCTAAACTGTGGAAAAATTTCAAACTCAACCGTATGTTTTGCATCAATTAATTTAAGATTTTCTTCGCTAATATCTATACCGGTTTCTTCAAAAACTTCACGAATTGCCGTATCTCTAGGTAATTCATTATCTTCCATACTACCTGTAACTGATTGCCAAAAATTAGGATCATCCTTACGTTGCAACATAAGAACACGCAAAGTCCGTTTACAATAAATAACGACTAATACTGACTCAGGGTTCTTATATTTTTGCATATAAATATCGCTATTTTTTGCTCACTTCTATACCTAATTCCATTAAAGCTGTAGGATTTGCAGGACTAGGCGCATCAGTTAATAAACATGTTGCTGCAGTCGTTTTCGGGAAGGCAATAACATCTCGAATATTATCTGTTCCAGTTAACAGCATAGTTAATCTATCTAGGCCAAATGCTAAACCCGCATGAGGTGGCGTACCATATTTTAATGCATCAAGTAAAAAGCCGAACTTTTCACGCTGATCATGTTCATCAATTCCTAAAATAGAAAAGACAGCCTGCTGCATTTCACTGCGATGAATACGTACAGAACCACCGCCAACTTCATAACCATTGATTACCATATCATATGCATTAGCTACTGCATTTTCAGGATTGCTAATTAATTGCTCTGGGGTAAAATCTTTTGGTGATGTAAATGGATGATGCATTGCACTTAAGCCTTCGTCAGTTTCCTCAAACATAGGGAAATCAACAACCCAAAGTACCGCCCACTTACTCTCATCGGTAATACCTAAATCTTTACCAACTTTCAAACGCAATGCACCTAATGCATCACTCACTACTTTATAACTATCCGCACCAAATAATAAAATATCACCATCTTTAGCATTGGCACGATTAAGTAATGCTTCCATTTGAGGTTCATTAAAAAATTTAGCTACTGGGCTTTGCACACCTTCAAGGCCTTTACTACGATCATTAACTTTGATCCAAGCCATACCTTTAGCACCATAAACTGAGATAAATTGCGTATAATCATCTAATTGTTTACGTGTTAGTTGGGCTCCATTTGGAACGCATAATAAAGCCACTCTTCCTTTAGGATCATTTGCTGGTGTTGAAAATACTTTAAAATCGATATCTTTAACCAAATCCGCCACATCAATAATTTCAAGCGGATTACGTAAATCAGGTTTATCACTACCATAACGACGCATTGCCTCAGCAAAAGTCATAATTGGGAATTTGCCTAAATCAATATTTTTAACATGCAACCAAAGTTCGCGTATCATTTTTTCCATGATTTCGCGCACTTGTTCAGCTGTCATAAACGAGGTTTCAACATCTATTTGTGTAAATTCTGGTTGGCGATCGGCTCGTAAATCTTCATCACGAAAACATTTAACAATTTGATAATAACGATCAAACCCAGACATCATCAGTAACTGTTTAAACAGTTGTGGAGATTGAGGAAGCGCATAAAACTCACCATTATGAACTCGACTTGGAACAAGATAATCTCGAGCACCTTCTGGTGTTGCTTTGGTTAACATTGGTGTTTCGATATCTAAAAAACCATGCTCATTCATAAATGAACGGACAAATGCCGTAATTTTTGCGCGAGTTTTAAATATAGTCGCCATTTCTGGACGGCGTAAATCTATATAGCGGTATTTTAAACGCTGTTCTTCACTATTATTTTGGTTGAAATCAAGCGGTAAAACATCACTACGATTAAAAATCACAAGCTCAGTCGCCAGTATTTCAACCTCACCAGTTACCATATCTTTATTAATTTGGCCCTCTGGTCGTGCTCTTACTTTTCCTTTAATTTGAATACAAAATTCATTACGTAATTCGCCAGCTAATTGATATGCTTGTTGATAATCAGGATCAAAAAAAACTTGCACAATTCCTTCACGATCACGCATATCAATAAAAATCATCCCACCTAAATCTCGGCGTTTATTGACCCATCCACATAGTGTGACTTCTTGATTAATATAGCTTGCGTTTAGCTGTCCGCAATAAATTGTTCTCATTAAAAATATCCTGTGTACAGTTATCAAAAATAATAATTATTATAGAGCAATTTATCAGGGTATAAAGACTATGTTTGAAAATAATCACTATTTAATTTATTTATACTCGATTTATTATAATAATTTTACTTTATACATTTTTTTACAAACTATTTTAAATTCAATTAGATAATAAATATAAAATCGTTTTATCTTGATAAGCTTTTAAAATGATTTATTTAAGAGCTTGTCTTATCAGATATTTATTACTAAGCTTTAGTATTATTTGGATATTACTCATATGATATGAAAGCTTTAATTTCAATTGACTATACTAATGATTTCATCGCTGACGATGGCGCTTTGACTACAGGTTCTGCTGGGCAACAAATTGAGTCAGAAATATTAAATTTAACTAAATCATTCATTCAAAATAATCAATTTATCGTTTTTGCGATTGATTCTCATGACCCTTCAGATAAATATCATCCAGAAAATAAACTCTTTCCCCCTCACAATATTATTGGAACTTTTGGGCAACAGTTATTTGGTAATTTACATCCTCTTTATCAAAAACATCAGAATTCAGATAATATTTATTGGATGAATAAACGACACTACTCGGCATTTTGTGGTACGGATCTCGATCTACGCTTACGCGAAAGGCATATTACTGAAATCCATTTAGTTGGTGTCTGCACAGATATTTGCATATTACACACAGCGATTGATGCCTATAATTTAGGCTACAAATTGATTATTCATCAAAATGCAGTTGCTAGCTTTGATCCAATCGGTCATCAATGGGCTTTAAAACACTTTCAAAACACTTTAGGGGCAACCGTAATATAAAATATAGATAAAAATTAAAATAAGGAGCAGGAATGGAAGTTTTACGAGACTATAAATTGCATATAATTGCACTGTTAGTAGTAATTATTTGCGAACTAATCGGTAAACAATCAATATGGATTATCGCCGTTTATCCAATGTTATATGCAATGATCTTCGGCGGTGTAATCAGCCTACCAAAGCTAAAAATATTAACTAAAAAAAATATGCAGCATGCCAGTTTAGTGATGATGGTTACATTAATATTACTTATTGCAAAGCTTGGTGTAGCTGTAGGTCCTAAAATTGACATGATTTTAAACGATGCCAAGTTAGCCCTAATTTTTCAAGAATTAGGCCATTTCGCAGGAACAATTTTACTAGGATTACCATTAGCTATGTTATTAGGTATGAAAAGAGAGGCAGTTGGTGCAACCTACTCTGTTGCTCGCGAACCTAATATAGCTATTGTTGCAGATAAATATGGGCTAGATTCACCTGAAGGACGAGGTGTTATGGCTATGTATGTATGTGGGACTCTTTATGGTGCAATTTGGATGAGTATCCTTGCAAGCATAATAGCACAATTGAATATTCTTCACCCTTATGCTTTAGCAATGGGAGCTGGAGTAGGTAGTGGGAGCATGATGGCTGCTTCATTGGCACCGATAAGTGATTTATATCCTGACTTATCAGAAAATATCAATGCTTATGCAACAACAGCGAACTTAATGTCTGGTATTGTAGGCATATATATATATACACTATTTTCTTTGCCTTTCGCTTCTTTCATGTATAACACTTTAGCTCGCCTTCGTCGCAATAAATAAGGAATCGAATATGAAAATTTTAGAAACAATTTTTGTACTTATTTTAGTAGCCGTTATCATGGCAGCAGGTAACACTGTAGGATCCTCCGATATTGATTGGTCTAATCTAATTCGTATCATGGCAGCAGGTGAAACTGTAAAATATAAAATTGATTTTATGCCATCGCTTGAAGCATTAGCTGTGTTAGTTGTCATATCTATTGCAGGATTATTAATAAGTAAATTACCTGTTTTAAATAAACTCCCTGTAATTCTATGGGTATCCGTTGTTGCTGCTATTGTATCAGCACCGATATTCCCATATCATCAAGAAGTCGTTGCAATTACAGATCAAGTCTCATTACTTGCTGTTTGTACACCAGTACTTGCTTATGCGGGACTAGCGATTGGTAAAGATCTTGCGCTATTTAAAAATATATCTTGGCGTATCATTCCCGTATCTTTAGCTGTTTTTTCTGGTACGTTTATTTTTGCTGCCCTAATTGCTCAAATAACTTTACATTGGGAAGGCGTTATCTAATTTGGATAAGGATTTTATTTATGACTAAAGAAGAACTAAAGAAAAAAGTCTGCGATGCAATTGCAAATCGAAAAGCAGATATCAAGTCGATTGCTGAAGCAATTTGGTCAGAGCCAGAACTTGGTTACAAAGAACATAAAACAGCTAAAAAAGTAGAAGACGCTTTAGAGAAATTAGGTGTTCCATTTAAAAATAAATTAGCCTTAACTGGTGTTAAAGGTCGATTAAAAGGTGGGAAAGGAAGTAAATATAGCATTGCCATTATTGGCGAGCTCGATGCAATTATTTGTGCCGACCACCCTGCCGCAGACGAAACTTCAGGAGCGGCTCACTGTTGTGGACATAATGCGCAAATCGCTAATATGATGGCTGTCACTATGGGGCTAATTGACTCAGGTGCAATGCAATTTTTAGCCGGGGATGTGGTACCATTTGCTGTCCCTGCAGAAGAATATGTTGAAATTACCTATCGAAACCGATTAATTGAAGAAGGCAAAATCAAATACATTGGCGGAAAACCAGAATTGATTTCACGAGGTGATTTTGATGATGTTGATATGGCATTACAAATACATTTAACAAGCGTCCCAAATGAACGTCAGGATGGTTTTATTGAAATCTCAACCACAAGTAATGGTTTTATCGGAAAATTAATTAAGTATAAGGGAGAGGCAGCTCATGCGGCAGCAGCCCCTCATGCTGGCGTAAATGCTTTAAATGCAGCTATGATGGGGATGATGGGTGTTCATGCTATTCGCGAAACCTTTCAAGAAAAAGATTATATTCGCTTCCATCCAATTATTACCCAAGGTGGTGACTTAGTAAATGTTGTACCAAGCGATGTAAGAATGGAAAGCTATGTACGAGCAGGTAATGTTCCTGCAATGATCGATGCGAATGAAAGAATCAATCAAGCATTAAAAGCTGGTGCAATGGCTGTTGGTGCAACTTGTGAAATTAAAGATTTACCAGGCTACCTACCATTACATAATAACCCAACACTTAATGACCTTTTAAAGCAAAATGCTGAAAATTTAATTGGTGAAGAAAACGTTTCAATCGCACCACATATGACTGGAAGTACAGATACTGGCGACCTATCTCATATTATGCCAGTAAGTCACCCTTGGATTGGTTCGGTTAGAGGTATTTTACATGGAAAAGACTATACCGTATTTGATGAAGATATGGCCTATATTCGCCCTGCTCAAATGATGGCTTGTACCATTATTGATTTGCTCTATGATGATGCGAAACCAGCCGAAACATTAATGGTGAATTACAAACCGTTAATGTCTAAGGAAGAATATTTAAAATTCCTATCGGGTTTTGACAAATAAAGTTAAAAACTTGGCACAATCTTGTGCCAAGTTTTTGTTATACTATCCACTTCATCATCAACCTTTATAACTTCATATGTTAACGCTTACCGACCAAGAATTGTTTCGTTATGACAGGCAAATAGCTTTGCATGGTTTTGATATTGATAAGCAGCAAGTTTTAAAAAACAGTACAGTTTTAATTATTGGATTAGGCGGGTTAGGTTGTGCTGCATCCCTCTATTTAGCTGCATCTGGCATAGGCAAAGTGACTTTAATTGATTTTGATACCATATCCGAATCAAATTTGAATCGACAAATTTTATACACGCCAAAATCCATAAATCAATATAAGGTTGATATAGCTAAGCAAAAATTAAGCCAAATCAATCCAAATATGATTATTGACACCATTAATCAGAAGCTGGTTGATAGTGAATTAATGACAGTAATCAAACAGCATGATATCGTCATTGATTGCACTGATAATTTAACGAGTCGTGAACAAATTAATCGTTGCTGTTTTCAAGAAAAAAAACCTTTAGTTTCAGGCGCTGCAATTCGAATGGAAGGTTTACTGACTGTATTTAATTATGAAGATGATCAACCATGTTATCATTGCTTAAGTCAATTATTTGGTCAAAACCAGCTTACTTGTATTGAAGCAGGCATAATGGCGCCATTAGTCGGTATGTTTGGTTCAATTCAAGCACTAGAATCCATCAAAGTACTTACCAAGTATGGGAAACCTCTAGTTGGGAGAGTATTGATGGTTGATGGCATGACGATGGAGTTTAACCAATTTACATTTGCTAAACAAAGTAATTGTATTATTTGTGGAAATAAACATACTAAACAGGCCATAAAATGCAAATAAATCGAATTATTTTAGCACCAATGGAGGGAGTGCTTGATTATCATGTTCGAGAAATATTAACTGAAATTAATAAGTTTGATTATTGTGTAACTGAATTTGTAAGAGTGACCAACCATAAATTATCTAATCGAACTTTCTTCCGACTATGCCCAGAACTTCATAATGATGGCAAAACAATATCAGGAACGCCTGTACGTATTCAGCTACTGGGACAATCACCTGAATGGGTAGCTGAAAATGCCGTTAAAGCTATCGAGTTAGGCTCTTATGGTGTAGATATTAATTTTGGCTGTCCGGCTAAAACAGTAGTAGGCAACCATGGTGGTGCTTATTTATTACAATATCCGAATCAGATATATAACATTGTGAATCAAGTTAGAACAGCAATAGGTTCTAATCCCGTATTATCAGTTAAAATTCGATTAGGATGGGAAGATAAATCCCGTTGTTACGAAATTGCAAAAGCAATTGAAAATGCAGGAGCAAATGAAATTGTCATTCATGGTAGAACAAAAATAGATGGATATAAAGCTGATAAAATTGATTGGTCAACAATTGGAAAGATAAAACAAAAACTAACCATTCCAGTTATTGCTAATGGCGAAATTTTTTCTATTGAAGATGCCTACAACTGCATAAAACATAGCCAAACAAATGACATCATGCTTGGCCGTGGGATACTAAATATTCCTAATTTAGCTAATAAAATTCGTTATAAACATTCATCATTAATCTGGCAAGAAGTCATAAAAATACTACTTAGTTATGCGATGACGGCTATTGACGATGTAAAGCCACTTTATCATTCTGCTCGAATTAAACAATGGTTAGCTTATTTAAAACAGCATTATCCAGAAGCATCGGTATTACTTCCTGAAATAAGACAATTAAAATCACAAATTGAAATCTGTGATTTTTTGAAAACTAAATTAAATAATTAATCTAACTGGTTTTGGCACTCTTGAAATTTGTCTTACCAAAATAATATTTAGTTATTTTATTAAGTACTAGGCAAATCCATAAAATAAGAAATATCAATAAAAATAATATACGAATATACTTAAATAATATATCAAACAAATCAATATAGTATTTGGTTGGATTGTCATAAATAATGGTAAAGATAATATAAACAACGGCTAAAATTAAAATATTTGATATTGATACACTCTTAAAAAGTTTTATATAGATAACTTTATTAGAAAAAATATGAAACCATCGTTTGCTCAATACAAGACCCAATAATAAAGCACTCAGATAAATAGCAGTAAAAAAATTAGAAATATCAAATTTTTTTGAAAGAGGTTCATAAAGAAGGTTAAAACCTTTAATCAATATAAAGCCACTAAAAATAGAAAAAAGAATAAAGTGAATTTCAGAGGAATTTTTTTTAGTCAAAATAAATTCATTTTGATCTTTAACAAAATAAATTTTAGAAAAGTCAATTAAATAATACAAAAGCAAGACTTCGAGTGAATAACGAATAATAGCAAATGCTAAACTAAATAATATTGAATAAAGGTGATAATTTTGGGGTTTAACGTTTGTATTAATTGCAATGAAAGATGCAATAATTGAATAAATCAACATTAAAATGATTAGTGAAACTATATTAGCTTTATTAACAATATGAATATGGAAAGAATAAAAGAAGACCGCTAAAAGACCAAAAACCCATAATGCTTCTATAAAACTTTTTTCAAATAAAAACCGAAATAAAAAATCTGATTCAAAAAAGAAATACCAAAACATATTATCTGGAATTGAAGCATTGTGTTGCAAATATAAAAAAGATGTATTCAAAAATGTGCTAAATAAAAAATAAACTAAACATCCTGTTAACGGCAATTTAAAAAAAGATACTTTTTGCATTTAACTTCCTTGTTATCAATACCACAACTTATTCAATTCTTTTAATAAAATGTTTTATTTTAAAGCCCATCAAGGCCAACGAGCCAAAATAGATACAAATACCAACAATAACTAGCAAGAATAAATATCCAATTCTAGTTAGCATTGAGCCTGTAGACCAATCGGGTAATAACTGAGCTCCAAACCACAACGCTACTGACATCAATAAAACAGCAATAATAACCTTGAGTAAAAATCGATACCAACCTGGTTGTGGTTGGTAGAGTTTCTTCTTACGAAGTTGCCAAAACAATAAACCAGCATTAAAACATGCTGCAAGTCCAATTGATAATGAAAGGCCTGCATGTTGTAAAGGTCCAATAAAAGCCAGATTCATCAATTGCGTTAAAATAAGGGTTATTATTGCAATTTTCACCGGTGTTTTAATATCTTGTCTGGAATAAAATGCGGGGGCTAATACTTTAATCAAAATTAATCCAAGCAAACCAATTGAATAAGCGACTAATGCGCGTTGAGTCATCAAAGTATCATTTAAAGTAAATTGACCATACTCGAAAAGGGTTGATATTAATGGTTTAGAAATAACACCTAATGCCACAGTACTTGGCAAAGCTAATAAAAAACAGAGGCGAAGTCCCCAATCTAACAACTCTGAATATTGTTTGTGGTCACCTTTGGCAAAACTTTTGGCTAAAGAGGGTAACAAAATAGTTCCTAATGCAACACCTAGTACACCTGCAGGAAATTCCATTAATCTATCAGCATAATACATCCATGAAACAGAACCTGAAATCAAAAATGATGCAAATATTGTATTAATAATTAACGATATTTGACCGACTGATACACCTAAGATAGCAGGACCCATCTGCTTTAACACTCGCCAAACACCACTATCTTTAAAACTAATACGAGGCAAAACCAACATACCAATCTTTTTCAAATAAGGTAGCTGATATAGCAATTGTAAAACTCCCCCCACCACAACAGAAACAGCTAACGCAAGCACTGGTGGATTAAAATAAGGGGTTAAGAATAAGGTAAAAGCAATCATGCTAATATTTAACAATGTTGGCACAAATGCAGGTACAGAAAAACGATTCCAAGTATTAAGTATAGCGCCCACTAATGATGCAAGTGAGATAAAAAAGATATAAGGAAAAGTAATTCGTAGCATAATTGTTGCAAGTTCAAATTTATCTGATGATTCTTGCATAAAACCTGGTGCAGTTATCATTATAATAAATGGTGCAGTTACAACACCAATTAAAGTAACGATAGCTAATACCAGTGTTAATAAACCTGCGATATAAGCCACAAAAGTACGTGAAGCCTCAATGCCTTGCTGATTTTTATACTCAGCTAAAATCGGTACAAAAGCTTGGGAAAAAGCCCCTTCAGCAAAAATTCGTCGAAGTAAATTGGGCAGTTTAAAAGCAACAAAAAATGCATCCGTAGCCATTCCCGCTCCAAAAAAACGGGCAATAATAGCATCACGAACAAACCCCAAAACGCGTGAAACCATTGTCATTGAGCTAACTGTAGCTAAAGATTTTAAAAGATTCATATACGATTTATGTACCAAGTACATAGTCAAAAACGATTAATGAAGCATAGTCTACAAACTATTGTTCTAAATCACCATGATTTTTTAATAAACAGCCATTTTAATATCACCGTCAGAATGATACTGACGGTATATGTATCAACGATCTTTCAAAGGAATAAAAGGCATAAGTTCGCCAATGTTTTTATAGGCAGGACGTATAATTCGACGATCATCAAAATTAAGTTCTTCAATGCGATGAGCACACCAACCAACGATTCGCGACATAGCAAATAGTGGCGTGTAAACTTCTTTTGGTAACCCAATCATGTCATAAACAAAACCTGAATAAAAATCGACATTAGCACAGACTTGTTTTTTAGTTCTGGCATTTTTACGATTAACTATTGCATGAATCGCACGTTCCTCAAGTAAGTTTAGAAAGTTAAATTCTTTTTCTCGGCCTTTTTCTTGAGCAAGTTTATGGGCCATCTCTTTTAGCAACATGGCTCTTGGGTCTGATACGGTATAAACCGCATGACCAATACCATAAATTAACCCTTTTCGATCAAACACTTCTTTATCTAAAATACGTTGTAGATATGCATCAATTTCATCTGCATCAGTCCAATTTTTAATCTCTTCGGCAAGATGTTTAAGCATTTTTCCTACTTGCAAATTAGCCCCACCATGCAATGGACCTTTCAATGATCCTATACCTGCAGCAATAGATGAGTAAGTATCGGTACCCGTAGAACTCGTTACGCGAACGGTAAAAGTTGAATTATTCCCGCCACCATGTTCAGCATGAATAATCATGGCTAAATCAAGTACTCTTACATCAAGTTCTGTGTATCGACCGGATCCTTTCATCATATAGAGAAAATTTTCTGCAATTGAAAAATCTTCGTGTGGATGGCGGATATGCAGTGATTTACCTTTAGCACTATGACTTAACATATTGTAAGCATAAGCAATAATTGCTGGGAATTTAGCAATTAAATCGATGGATTGACGCATTAAATTATCACGTGAGGTATCATCAGGTTCAGGATCATAAGTATACATTTCAAGAACAGTTCTAGCCAAAATGTTCATCACATCATGGCCTTCAAGTTCCATTATGGCAATCTTAGTTTGTTTTTCTAACGCCATCGACTCACAGAGTAAACGTGAAAAATCTCGTAATTCTTCTTTATCGGGTAAGTAACCAGATAATAATAAATAGATAGTTTCTTCAAACCCTGTTCGTCGCTCTTGTTGAGCATTATGAACCAGCTCTTCAATATCAATTCCTCGGTATAATAATTTACCGGCAATTGGTTTTAGTGAACCATCTTCTAAGCGTTCATAGCCTAATACATCACCAATTTTGGTTAATCCAACTAATACACCAGTATGATCTGCATTACGTAATCCACGTTTTACATTAAATTGTTCGAATAACTGCGATTCAATTTTACTAGTATTTTTAATGGTTTCCGATAATTTATAAACCAAGAACTTTTCTTTCATTAACCATCCCCTTTGAATTATAAATTATCGATAACTGCTTGAGTAAATTCAGTTGTTGATAATGATTGTCCATTTTGCATAAAGCGTGCTAAATCAGTTGTTGCTTTACCTAATTGAAACAAACTTTCCATCGCATTAGTGATTAATTGTCCTACTTCATGCCAACCTAAGTATTCAAACATCATCACTCCTGACAATATAAGTGATGATGGATTGGCTTGATTTTGACCTGCTATATCAGGTGCGGTACCATGTGTTGCTTCAAATATAGCATGTCCGGTTAAATAATTAATATTAGCACCTGGCGCAATACCAATACCACCAACCATGGCAGCCAGCTGATCCGATACATAATCACCATTGAGATTTAATGTTGCAACAACAGAATAGTCCTCAGGTTTTAATAATGTATTTTGTAAAAATGCATCACAAATAACATCTTTAATAATTAATTTAGAGTTTGCTTTAGCGGTTTGTAATGCTTGTTCTGCTGCTGCTTTACTTTGGGCCTTCTGAATTTTTGCATATTGATTCATGGTGAAAACTGCGTCAGCAAATTCTCTTTCCGCAAGTTCATAACCCCATTGCTTAAATCCACCTTCGGTAAATTTCATAATATTACCTTTATGAACAAGGGTCACAGACGGTAATTTATGTTGTAATGCATACTTGATTGCTGAGCGTATTAGGCGTTCAGATCCCTCAATTGAGACAGGTTTCACTCCAAAAGCTGAGGTTTTAGGGAACCTAACTTTAGTTACTTTCATTTGTTCAGATAAAAAATGATAAAACTTTTCAGCATCATCAGAACCTTGTTGCCATTCAATACCGGCGTATATATCTTCGGTATTTTCACGAAAAATGGTCATGTTTACTTTTTCAGGATGCTTTATTGGTGATTCAACACCTTTGAACCAACGGACAGGGCGCAAACAAACATAAAGATCTAATTCTTGTCGCAATGCAACATTTAGTGAGCGAATCCCTCCGCCAACAGGTGTCATTAATGGTCCTTTGATACCAATAAGATAATTTTTGAAGGCACTCATGGTCTCTTCAGGTAGCCATGATCCATTTAAATTAAACGACTTCTCACCAGCAAGTACTTCTTTCCATTGAATACTACGCTTACCTTGATAAGCTTTTTCAATTGCTTTATCAAAAATAGCTCGAGCAGCGTGCCAAATCTCTTTACCCACACCATCACCTTCAATAAAAGGAATCGTTGGATGATTTGGGACAAGTAATTGTCCATTTTCAATTGAAACTTGCTGATTCATATTGTCTATTCCTCTTATTTTACTTAACTTCTTCTTTTAACTTATTCAATGCACTACCTGCCTTGAACCATTCAATTTGTGCTTGATTGTAAGTGTGCGAAACGGCGAAAGACTCTTTACTACCATCACGATGATGAAGGGTTAATGTTAGATTTTTTCCCGGAGCAAAATTACTGAGTCCTGTAATGCTAATTTGATCATCTTCACGAATTTTGTCATAGTCATCTTTATTGACAAAGGTTAAAGCAAGCATACCTTGTTTTTTTAGATTGGTTTCATGAATACGAGCAAACGATTTAACTACGATGGCTTTAACATTTAAAAAACGTGGTTCCATTGCAGCATGTTCTCTTGATGAACCTTCACCATAATTCTCTTCAGCAACAACTATTGACCCGATTCCTTGTGATTTTAATTTACGCGCTAATGCAGGTACTTCAACATAATCTCCCGTTTGAGCATCCAACACACAGTTCGTTTTTTGATTAAAGGCATTAACCGCTCCTATTAGCATATTATTTGAAATATTATCTAGATGACCACGAAATTTTAGCCACTTTCCAGCCATTGAAATATGGTCTGTGGTACATTTACCAGTTGCTTTAATCAATAGTGGTTGCGAAATAATATCTTTGCCATCCCAAGGAGTGAAAGGTAAAAGCTGTTGTAGTCGATCTGAATGAGGATCGATACGAACTTCAACTGCACTACCATCAGCTATTGGCCCAATATACCCAGCATCATCAACCGCAAATCCTTGTTTTGGCAACTCATCACCGAGTGGCTCAGGAAGTTTCACTTTTTCACCTTTAACATTAATGAGATGGTCAGTAAGTGGGTTAAAGCTTAATTTACCTGCAATTGATAATGCCACTACAATTTCTGGGGAACAAACAAACGCATAAGTGTTTGGGCTACCATCATTACGTTTAGCAAAATTACGATTGAACGAGGTGACAATCGAATTTTTGTGTTCATCGGCAACTTCATCACGACGCCATTGCCCAATGCAAGGGCCACATGCGTTAGCCATAATAGCAGCACCTGCTTGTTCAAAACGACTTAAAATGCCATCACGTTTAGAAGTATATTTAACTTGCTCTGAGCCAGGATTGATAATTAATTTTGCATTTACTTTTAAGCCTAATTTATTAGCACTATCAATAACTGAAGCTGCGCGCATCATATCTTCATAAGAAGAATTAGTACATGATCCAATAAGTCCAACTTCCATATTGTCTGGATAATCGTGTTCTTTAACGGCAGAAGCAAGCTCTGAAATAGGATAAGCTAAGTCAGGTGTGAATGGACCATTCACATAAGGTTCTAAGGTCGATAAATTAATTTCAATAACTTGGTCATAATAATTTTCAGGTTGCTTTAAAATTTCTTTATCAGGATTGAAACAATCTACCAATGTATTAGCTAAATCCACTACTTCTTGACGACCAGTCATGGCAAGATAATCAGCAGATTTTTTACTGTAAGGGAAGATTGAGGTTGTTGCGCCAACTTCAGCTCCCATATTACAAATTGTTGCTTTACCAGTAGCTGATAACGACTCAGTACCTTCTCCAAAATATTCAATAATTGAATTAGTACCACCTTTAACGGTTAAAATGCCAGCTAGTTTTAAAATGACATCTTTTGGTGATGACCAGCCAGATAATTTTCCAATCAGCTTTACACCAATAATTTTTGGCATTTTTAGTTCCCACGGCATACCCGCCATCACGTCAACAGCATCAGCGCCACCAACACCAATGGCAATCATGGATAGGCCACCTGCATTAGGGGTATGCGAATCGGTACCGATCATCATACCACCAGGAAAGGCATAATTTTCAAGCACTACTTGGTGAATGATTCCTGCATCAGGTTTCCAAAATCCGATGCCATATTTGTTCGAAACATCACGTAAAAATTGATAAACTTCATGGTTATTACTTTCAGCAATGATGAGATCATCATGGGCATTTTTATAAGCTTGAATAAGGTGATCACAATGGACTGTTGAAGGTACCGCAACTCGTTTACGACCAGAATTCATTAATTGTAATAGTGCCATTTGTGCCGTTGCATCTTGCATAGCGACACGATCTGGGGAAAAATTTACATAATCTTCCCCTCTTTTATAAGCTTTAAGCTCTTCACCTTCAGCAAGATGGGCATAAAGGATTTTTTCCGTCAAGGTTAATGGTTTTCCAATTTTCTGGCGAATAAGATCAATTTTTTGCGGGTAATGTTGATAAATATCTTTTATTAAATCAATATCGAAAACCATAATTAAGCTCCCATTGCTTATATTATAATATCCTTTAGAGCCTTACTCACAATCAGGATGATTGAATATTTATTCTTTTTTTATGATTAAATATTCAGACAATATAGCATTATTTTTGTTTTATGCAATCTTGCAGCAATACTTATTGTTAACTTTGATTAAAAACAATAAATCTAGATGTCATCGTTAACAGGAATTCTATACTAGCGAAATATTAAATATTATGCACATTAAAGAAAATTCAAAATTAGTAAATCCCATAAGTAAAAATAATGTAAAAAAAGTTGAGGAACGGGGTTTTTTAAGTCATTAAAATCGCGCCAACGCATTGTTTACTTACATTATTAAACTATGTTACATTGTTTTCCCGAATAATATTTACACTTTTTTTCATGAATCAAATAAAAAATACGTCACCATTAAAAACTGGTGGATTTTTAAATACAATAGAACGAATTGGAAACAAAATTCCTGATGTTACAACTCTTTTCTTTTATGCATTAATAATTTGTCTGGTTGCTTCATTATTACTTTCTTTTGTCAGCTTTAATTATATTAATCCAGTGACGCAAGAAAAACTGGCAGTAGTGAATATGTTAGCACCCAACCAATTAGTTACCTTTTTTACAAAACTTGTATCAAATTTTGTCTCATTTCCTCCTCTTGGAATTACCATTGTAGCTACATTGGGTATTGGTATTGCTGAAAGCAGTGGCTATATTCATGTTCTGCTCAAAAAATTATTAGCTATCACACCTAAAAAACTGGTTACTCCATCAGTTATTTTTGTCAGTATGGTTTGTCATATCGCATCAGACTCTGCTTATGTAATTTTAATGCCTGTGTCAGCAATGATGTTTTATGCGACAGGGCGTCACCCATTAGCGGGGATTGCTGCTGCATTTGCAGGATTAGCTGGAGGTTTTAGTTCAAGCTATACCCCTTCAATTATTGATCCAATAATGCAAGGCTTTACACAAAGCGCCGCTCAAATTATTGACCCGACATATCAAGTCAATGTTCTTTGTAATTACTTTTTAAGTTTTGGTGGTACTTTCTTTGTATTGATAGCCTGCTGGTTTGTTACAGATAAGATTGTTGAGCCTCGCTTAAATGCCACGATGCCTTTAAACAATGATATTCAATTAGATAACATTGCTGATTCTCCTGAGATTTCACCAATTGAAAATAAAGCATTTAAAATTGCATCAGCTGTTTTTTTAATTATTGCTGTCGGTTTAGTATTGGTTTTATTACCAGAAGATTCTTTATTACGCGCACCCGACGGTAGTATGACGAGTAACAAAGCACCAATCATGCAAATTATTGTGCCGTTGTTATTTGTATTTTTTGCAATACCAGGCTTAATTCATGGCTTTATCACTGGCGCATTTAAATCATCGCGAGATATCGTCAAATCAATGGAAAATATTACTAAGTCACTTATTCCATTTATTGTTTTTGCTTTCTTTTGTGCGCAATTTTTATATGTATTTTCAAACTCACAAATTGGTACCTTAATTGCTATTGGTGGAGCTGAGTTTTTAAAAGCATTACATTTGCCATCAGTTGTTACTATTTTTGGCGTAATAATTCTAACTAGTCTGCTTAATGTGTTAATCACTTCAGCCTCTTCCAAATGGGCTATTTTAGCGCCGATTTTTGTTCCGATGCTTATGTCTGTGGGGATCTCGCCAGAATTAACCCAAGCAGCTTATCGTATCAGTTCAGCAGTTAATGTTAGCACGCCTATGTTTGCTTTTTATCCTTTGATCATTGCTTATTGTCAGCAGTATTGTAAAAACACTGGTGTGGGTACTTTGAGTTCGATGATGATCCCATATACGGCTGCTCTCTTAATTGCTTTGACAATAAATTTATTACTGTTTTGGTTTTTAGGTCTTCCTATCGGTTTTGATAGTGGTTATGTCTATCCTCCAATAACTAGTTAATCGCAGATAAGGATTTTAATCATGAATATTACCGAACAATTAGTTAAACGATTTTTACGTTATGTAAGTATTCCAAGCCAAAGCAAAGCTGGCTCGGCAGTTGTGCCCTCTACTCCAGGACAAACTAATTTAGCAAAACAACTTGAACAAGAGTTAATTGATTTGAAATTACAAGATGTTCACCTTGATGAACATAGTATTGTGACAGCCAAATTAACCGGTAACCAACCTAATGCGCCAAAAATTGGCTTTGTTGCGCATCTTGATACTGTAGATGTCGCACTGTCAGAGAAGATTAATCCACAAAGGGTGACTTTTACTGGTGAAGATATCTTATTAAATAAAGACAAAGATATTTGGTTTAAGGTGGCAGAACATCCAGAGTTGAAGAAGTATCTCAATGAAGAGCTGCTCGTTACAGATGGTACCAGTGTTCTAGGCGCTGATAATAAAGCAGCAATTGCAGTTGTCATGACCATGTTAGATCAATTGCAACAGCAAAATTGCCTACATGGTGATATTTATGTTGCTTTCGTGCCAGATGAAGAAGTTGGGTTAAATGGCGCCAAAAAACTGGATCTGCAACGTTTTAAACCTGATTTTGCTTATACCATTGACTGCTGTGAATTGGGTGAAGTCGTTTATGAAACATTCAATGCTGGCTCGGTTACGTTTGAAATTGAGGGTGTATCTGCTCATCCTATGTCAGCAAAAAATGTCTTAATCAATCCAATTCGCATAGCGAATGATATTATTAACTGTTTTGATAGCTTTGAAACACCTGAACATACCGAAGGTAAAGAAGGATATTTTTGGTTTAATGATATTATTGGTAACCAAAGCACAACTACATTAAAAATGAGCATTCGTGATTTTGATTTAACTCGATATGAAGCTCGTAAAACTTACATTCAAGATGTGGTTAGTTTTATCAGTCGTAAATATCCTAAAGCAAAAATTGAATGTCAAATTACTGATATCTATAGCAATATTGCTAATTATTTAGGTGATGATTGTCGTTGTATTGATTTGATTTACCAATCATTTGAATTATTAGGTATTAAACCAAATACTATCGCCATGCGTGGAGGAACAGATGGTTCAGCACTATCAGCAAGAGGACTCACCACGCCAAACTATTTTACTGGCGCACATAACTTCCATTCTTGTTTTGAGTTTTTACCTTTATCATCATTCTTGAAATCATTCGAAGTCACGATGAAAATTATTGAACTAGCGGCGAAAGTTTAAAAATAATCAACAAGAGGGAATACCATTCCCTCTTAAAAATACTTATCGAATATTATAATTTATAACTTGCAGTTAATAAAAATGCGCGAGGAGTGCCTGGCATACTACTTGAGCGCCAATATTTTTTACCCAATAAATTGGTTAATGCTAAGGTTAGATCAACAGATCGTGTTTGATAACCGATTGCGGCATTCCATGTTCCATATCCAGGGCGTTTAACGAGGTTTTTATCATCATTATACATTGAACCTTTATAATCAAATCCCACTTCCGTGAACCAATCTTCATGAGGAAGGTAGCGAACACTTAGATAGCCACTATGTTTAGCTGTATTAGATAGGTATTTTCCTTGGTTAGCTGGTGTTTTTTTATCTTTATGCACTTTAGCTTGTTGATAACCAATACCGCTATTGATATACCAATTTTTACTTAATTGTCCAATAGCACTCAACTCTATTCCCTGACTGCGATCACTGCCTCTAACTTGCCAATTATAAGGATCATTGACCGAGTCAGGTTGATACCTAACATTATAAAGTTCAAGATCATAGAGTGCGATTTGAGTAGAGAGCTTATCATTAAACCAATCACTTTTGACACCGATTTCATACTGACGTGAATACTGAGGCTTATCATCATAAACAGTTTTAGAATCTGTAGCTATGGTTATTAAACCTCTACCACCATAAGGTGCAAAGTTTTTACTATACGAAGCATAAAAACTTTGAGACGCAATCGGTTGCCAAATTAAACCAATACGTGGACTTAAAGTGTGACCATCATATGACCGATTTTGATGATTCAATTTGTTATCTGAAGCAAATTCATAATTATCATAACGTAATCCTGCAAGTAATTTCCATTGTTCTGTAAAACTGATGAGATCCTGCCAATATAACCCTCTAGAAGTAGCTTTATGATTAGTTTTGGTATTCAATGTTGTGAAGTGAGGCTTTTTAGAGCGCCAATGAGGATGATAAGGATCCACAGCTTCAGGATATTGGCTAGCTAAAGCTAATCGTGGTTCCCTTTTTTCAATGTTATATTCAACACCGATTAACATATCATGGGCAATACTTGCAGTATTAAATTTACCGGCTAAATCAAGGGTATTACTGTAGGTTTTGTTCGAAGTTTCTTGCCAAGCGCGACGGAATTTTAATTTACCTTTGTAATTACACGGCTTACCATTGTTTAATTTCCCATTCCAATCACAATAATTACCAGCATAAAGATGATCGAAATTTTGGTCAGCTTTACGATACATATTTGTTAATTTAATAGACCAATGATGATCAAATTCATATCCCATCACCGAACGTAACGAATTAAAATTATCTTTCACATAATCATCTGGGTGAGCATAGGCCGTTTTGATTGAAACACCTCTTGGTAAATCATAATAAGCCGGCGCCCTATCTGGTTTACGCCATAATTTATCTTTTGTATATTGTACTAACCAATTAAATCCGTTTAGATTATCATACAAAACGCTTGGCGAAACCATTGTATCTCGTTGTTTAATGCCTTTACGAAAACCTTTATCTGATTGGTGATCTATAGTCATTCGTACGGCAAGCTCATCACTTAAAACATGGTTAACATCTATCATTCCACCATATTTATCCCAAGATCCACCTCGTAAACTCAAGGTAGACGGTGAATCAAAATTTGCCTGCTTACTGATCATATTTATGATTCCACCACCTGAACCTCGACCATAAAGTACCGAAGCAGGTCCCTTTAAAATTTCAATTCGCTCTATATTAGCTGTACTTTGTCTAACTTGTCCGCTAGCACGGACACCATCTCGGTAAATATCGCCGGAACTAGCAGAAAACCCTCTAATTTTGATACCTTCATCTCGCATATCATAAGTTGCATCGACTCCGGGTAATTTATTGACAATGACACTGAGATCATTTTGTCCATAAATTTTCTGTTGTTCAAGGTTAATCGAATTAATGGTTTGAGGAATATCCTTTATTTCAAAGGTTTGTTTAGTTGCAGTTGATGATAGTTTTATGCGCTGATCATTATTATCCTTAGCGACTACCTTCATAGTTTCAATATCATCATTAACTTTATCTTGGGCGTAAGCTATAAAAGTAAATAAGCCCAGAGTACATGGGAAGACTAATTGATTAACTAATTTCATTATTTTTCCTATTGTTTGATTAATTTTAAAACAACAGTTGTTAATGATAATGATTGTTATTTGCGATTACAACTTTTTTCTATCTTGACGGCTTTCAATATAAACCTTAAATCATATTTTTATAAAAATATAAATTTGATTTGAAAGTCTCTAAGTTAATTAGTGGATGATATGGTAATATTTTGATTATTTGATTTTTTTGAATTATCTTCTAATAACTAACAGTGGATTTTATTAAAATAGATTTTTAATCAGAGCACTAACCGACAAGTTTAGTATGTCTAGTTTGTTTGGATGATAAATTCATTATGTAAGAGGAAATGGTGGGTCGTGAGCGATTCGAACGCTCGACAAACGGATTAAAAGTCCGCTGCTCTACCGACTGAGCTAACAACCCATTTTGATAGAATTACTTTCTGCTTTATTACTTAACGCTTCAAGCAATTTCGGGTTGCTATAATACTTATAATTATAAGGCGGTGCAACCCTTTTATTGCTATTTTTATTCAATAGCTGGTTATTTATACACTTTATTATAACGATGCTATTTTTTTATTTGCTAGATCAACTGTTTTTTTATCTTTAGGGTATTTATTTACGACTTGTTGAAAAACAGTTTTGGCATTCTTTTTATCACCTTTATCAAGTAAAATTAAACCCACTTTGTAAAGGCTATCTGCTGCTTTTGGAGAAGATGGAAAATCTTTTACTACTGTTGCGTAATAAAATGATGCATTATCTTTTTTTCCTTTTTTATAACAAAGTTGACCAAGCCAATAATTTACATTTGCACGGTAACTTGTCTTTGGGTAGGCTTTTAGATAATTTTGAAAGGCTATAATTACGTCATCACTCTGTTTGTCATCATTAATATATTGCATGACGTAATTATAATCCGCTTTATCATCACCTGAAGTAGACCATCCAGATAAACCTGAAGATGATGATGGCGATGCCCCAGCATCAGTACTTGATGTTGAATCAGAACTGTCACCTTGGGTTTCATCATTTGGATTTGATGAGAATCCTGTCCCATTAGTCATTTGCTGTAATATCATTTTTTGGCGTTCAATTGTTTGGTTAAGCTGATGCTTAGTTTCTTCCAATTGACCTCGAAGTGTATCTACATCTGATTGTAGATCATTAATTTTTTGTTGATTCTGGATTATCAACTGTCCTTGTGCTTGTATTGTTCTATCCACATCAGAACTACCAGCAGCACAACCATATCCAGCAAATAATAAAAATAAGGACAATGTGAGTATTTTTTTATACATATTATATAAACTCGACGTGAACTTAAACATAAAAAACGGCTGATAAATCAGCCGTCATAAGATGGGATTAATATCCAGCGTAAGTAATTACTGCACGACGGTTTTTAGCATAAGCTGCTTCGTTGTGACCTAATACTGCTGGTTTTTCTTTACCATAAGAAACGATTGAAAGTTGTTCACCAGAAACACCGTTACTTTGTAAGTAAGATTTAACTGCTGCTGCACGACGTTCACCTAACGCGATATTGTATTCTGGAGTACCACGTTCATCGGCATGACCTTCAATAACAACATTTAAGAATGAATTTGCACGCATAAAGATTGAATGTGCATTTAATAATGTTGAATATTCTGATTTAACATTGTATTTATCATAATCAAAATAAACTGTATTGATTTGTTGTAATTTTTGTAATTGAGCTAGAGCTTCTTTAGATAAAGAACCGTTACCTGCTTTGCTGCTGCTGTTTGAAGAACATGCTGTCACAGCAATTAATGGTAAAGCAACTGCAGCTACCTTAAGAAATTTAGAAAATTGCATTGAATTAACTCCTTTGTGTTTAAATAAATTATTATTTATATTTTGTATACTTCTAACCAACTTCAAAGTAACACCTGTTACCAACTAGAAAGATTAGAAGTATATATTATAACGACCTTCACATTTACACAATTTTAATAATTATATTATTGCTTAAAATTTAGTCGTTCCTCATAAATAAGGTGACCACGATGGGAATTTTACTTGTCCATCAGTCGCTGGTAACCTTGCTTTAAAATTACCATCAGTTGAAACAAGATTTAAAATTGTACCTAAACCTTGCGATGAACTGTAGATAATCATAGTGCCATTTGGAGCAATACTCGGTGTTTCATCTAAAAACGTATCAGTTAATCGTTGATAAGTATTCGTTTCTAGATCATATCGAGTAATATGTTGCTCACCATTATTAGTAGAAATCACAGCAATAAACTTACCATCAGGAGATACGCGAGCATTTTGATTCTGCGTATTATCCCAAGTTATACGTTGTGATGCTCCACTATTAATGTTAATTGAATATAGTTGAGGACGTCCCGCCTGATCAGATGTATAAACTATAGTTTCATTATCAGGCATCCATGAAGGTTCAGTGTCATTACTGCGGCTAGAGGTAATTTGTGTAATTTTCTTAGTTCTTAAATTCATCATATATAAATTTAAGCTACCACCTTTTGATAAGGCAAAAGCTAATTTGCTACCATCTGGTGAAAATGCTGGTGCACCATTATGCTGTGGAAAAGATGCAATAGTTTCAACTGCACCACTTTCTAATGTTTTTAACACTAATGCAGAACGACCACTTTCAAAAGTTACATAGGCTATTTTTTTGCCATCAGGTGACCATGTTGGTGACATTAATGGTTCTTTTGAACGGTGTACGGTGACTTGATCAAATCCGTCATAGTCAGATACACGTAATTCATGTGTGTAAGGACCCTTACTATTTTTAACGACGTAGGCAATACGTGTTCTAAAAGCACCCTTGATACCAGTTAACGCTTCAAAGATTTCATCACTTGCAGTATGGGCTGCATAACGTAACCAACGTTGTTCAATAGGAAACTGATTTTCAACTAAGACAGCGCCAGGACGTTCAACTGTATCAACTAATTGATAGGTGATAAGATATTTTCCTGATGCATCAGGTTGGATTGTTCCGACTACAACGGCAGAAATACCAATATTGCTCCAAACACTAGGATTGACTTCAGAAGCGGTAGTTGGTTTTTGCGGCATTGCTGCTACATCAATTGGATTAAATTTACCACTATTGCGTAAATCAGAAGCAATAATATTATCCACAACTTGTGGAGGTTCGCCACTACCTGTCCATTTAAATGGTATGACCGCAATTGGTTTAGCAGAACTTACGCCATCAGTGATTATAATTCTAACTTCAGCAGTAGCTATCATTGTATATAAAAAAACAAAACAAGCTATCAAAAAGCGAGAAGCAAATTTGATCATCTTAAATTCCTTAATCAAAAAGAAATATATTTAAGTTAAAATAAGTATAACAACCGTATTTAAATACAAAAAGATAAAACCTTTTAACAATTAATAAAATGTTATTAAATGGTATCACTCTTTACAAAATATAAATATCAGCGTGAAAGATAGCCGAAATTGCGTAACAAGTCCATAGCTATTTGAGTAAAAAAGATTTTTCTATATAAATTATTTAATATTCTTATATTCGCAATTACTGTCGTTTATTTACTATACTATTCTGATTTGGGTGGAGTTAAAAGTAGTCGCCAAAAATTTTTATTTAAATTAAATATAATCAGGCTAAAGATATTAAAGAATGATCAATAAGAATATATTTCCAAATTTGCTATTTTTGGCATTTTTCACAATAGAATGTATTGCGTTGGCCTATTCGATGAGACTTTATGTCAGATTTACAAATTAAACACTTTTCGCCTTCTCTACCATATACTTGGAGCTTTTGTACAAAATAACCCGGTTTACCATCAGATTGAACAAAGTCTTTAAGTGTAGTACCACCTTGTTCTATAGATTTGGTGAGCACTTGTTTAATTGCTGTGACTAATCGTTCAAATTCTTCTAAAGTTAAACTATTTACTTTCCGGTGCGGATTAATTTTTGCCATAAACAATGATTCTGAAGCATAAATATTACCAACACCAACCACAATATGGTTGTCCATAATCCAGCTTTTTATAGGAATATTTCGATTAGTCGCTTTTTCGAAAAGATAGTTTGCTGAAAACTCCTCGCTTAGAGGTTCTAATCCTAAATGCTTCAATTGTTTAAGATCATCAATAGAATTAGTCCAAAGCCACGACCCAAAACGCCTTGGGTCGGTATAACGTAATGTCACACCATTTTCTAATACCAAATCAACATGATCATGTTTATCTGGTTTTTGGTTTGATTTTACTATGCGTAAGCTACCAGACATACCTAAATGAATTACAATCCAATTTTGCGTCAACTGTAATAATAAATATTTAGCACGTCTTGTAATATCTATTATTATTTGACCTTGAGCATCGGAAATAGCCACATCAATAGGCCAACGAAGCTTGGGTTGTCGAACAACAACTTGTTTGATAATTTGGCCTTTTAAATAAGGTATAATACCACGCCGACTAGTTTCTACTTCTGGTAATTCAGGCATTTAATAATCTCATTTAATTATTGAACATGTCAGTAACCCAGCTAGGAGCCGATTGATTTGTCTCAGTTTGAGAACTGACAGCACATAAACTTTGCGGATTGACCGTCCATGCAGGTAAAGTCCTTACTCCTCCTCCATCGCATTGCCATTGGCCACTACTATCAATAGGTACCATAAAGATATTTTGTGGTACTGAAAGTTGTAATTTTTTCGGTGGATTATTTTGTAAGTATTCACTATATATTTTTAATGCACCTGTAGCGCCTGTTAATTTCATAGGTGAATGATCATCAAGCCCTATCCAAATGACTGCAACATTTTTTCCATCAATACCAGTAAACCAACTATCACGCGAATCATTACTTGTTCCAGTCTTGGCAGCTAAATTGAATGATCCATATTTAGCTTTCAATGAACGTGATGTTCCTGATTCAACGACTTGTTGCATAGCGTAAGTGGTTAAATAAGCCGATTGCTGAGAAACCGCTTGAATTTGTTGCGGGTAATTTTGATAAACAAGTTCACCTTTATCAGTTAATACATACCGTAGTATTGTGAGCGGTGCACGTTGGCCATTATTGGAAATAGTTTGGAACATTTGTGCTGTTTCTAATGGTGTTAACTCTAGAGCACCTAATAAGCGAGAAGGCAAATTAGGGATACGATCTTCAGGTACCCCCAATGCTTGTAAAGTCGTTTTAGTTGCGTCTAAACCTAATGACATACCTAAGTTAACTGTAGGTACGTTAAGTGAAAGAGCTAATGCATCAATTAACATCACTTTATCGCGAAACTTTCGATCAAAATTCTTCGGTTGCCAATAACCGCCGTTATCAAGTTTGATTGATAATGGGTTGTCATTTAACCAAGTATTAAGCTGATAACGTTCTGGCTGACCTAATGCAGTTAAGTAGGTTGACGGTTTTGCCAGTGAACCAATTGCTCGTCTAGTTAACCACGCTCTGTTATAACCAGGGTAACGTGGCTCAGCGCTACCAATAATAGAACGGATTTCACCTGTCTCACGGCTAACAATAACCATTGCTGTTTGTAATTCTTTATTAGTCGATTTACGTAATGTTTCTATTTCATCCGTAACCGATTGTTCTGCTGCAGCCTGAGCAACTGGGTCGAATGTGGTGAAAATTTTCATTCCTGACAGGTGGTCTGCTTTATCACCCAACTGTTTTCTCAGCTCACTACGGACAACTTGCATAAATGCTGGTTGCGGTGATATCACACCACCTTTTGGTAAGACTGAAAGTGGGCGTTGGCTGAGTAAATTATATAATTCCTCATCAATAATTCCTTGTTGCTCAGCAAGTTTTAATACAACATTACGACGTTCAATCACTTGTTGTGGTTGAGTCCAAGGATTATAGTACGAAGCACCTTTTACCATACCTACTAATACAGCTTGCTGATCTAATGTCAATTCATTAACTGGTCGACCAAAATAGTAAAGGCTTGCTAATGGGAAGCCATGAATTTCTTCACTACCAGCTTGACCTAAATAAACTTCATTTAAGTAAAGTTCTAAAATACGTTCTTTACTATATCGAGCATCTAAAATGATAGCCATATAGGCTTCACGTATTTTACGACTGAGACTTCTCTCATTCGTTAAAAAGAGGTTTTTAACCGTTTGTTGTGTTAGTGTGCTTCCACCTTCAGTACGACCTGTTGTTAAATTAACATATATAGCTCGACCAATAGAATATAAACTTACACCATGGTGGTCATAAAAACGTTTATCTTCAGTTGCAACTAAGGTTTTTATTAACGAGTCAGAAAATTCTCTTAAAGGCACAAAAAGCCGTTGTTCACCATTTGGGGAATGCATCATCGTTATTAATTTAGGATCAATCTTAAGTAAACCAAAATCACGACCTGTGTCTAAATTAGATATGCGATCTATCCTGTTTTCATAGAAAGTAATTTTGACACGAAAAGCTTTTTCTTCACCATCAGGAAATGTAAATGGACGACGGTAAATTTCAACAGCACCATTTTGAACAATAAATTCGCCTGGTCGAGTTGCTTTACTATCTTGCTGACGATATTGTGCACCTTTTAGCAAAGTAACAACATCACTAAGACTATAATCACTATCTGGTTCAAGGTCGACTATCTGTCCATAGACAGCCGCAGGTAATTCCCAAACATCACCATCTATACGTTCTTTAATTTGTTGATCTAAATAAATCCCATAAACGACAGTTACAGCAACAAAGATAAGACATAATTTGAAAAGCAACGACCAAAGTCGACGCCACAATGATTTCTTATTTTTTTTTGAAGCCTTTTTAGTCGATTTCTTTTTAGTTGGTCTGTTCAAACTGCACCCAATATTAAGATTAAATAAAATTAACTTATAATAACATAACTTTTTAATGAAGCATTGAGCTTCTTATCAATAAGATATTTTAGTTTAAATAATATAGTAGAATATATAAAATCAATTAAAAACTAAGTTGTGGCTGAATATTTTTAACTTTTTCTATAAATGCTTTTTTAGACTTACCGGTTAAACCTTCATTAATCGGTAAACTTGCTGTTAATGGATTAACAGGTTTATTATTGATATGTAATTCAAAATGCAAATGTGGTCCAGTAGAACGCCCTGTATTACCAGATAAACCAATTTTGTCACCCTGTTTAACTTGTTGGCCTGGTTTCACTAAAATTTTGTCTAAATGCATGTATGCCGTCATATATTGCCTACCATGGCGTATAGCGACATAGTTACCTGCTGAGCCGCTGTATTTCGCAATAACAACTTCTCCATTTCCTACAGATAATACTGGCGTTCCTCTAGATACTGCAAAATCAACACCATTATGTGGTGTAACAACGCCTGTAACTGGATGTAACCGACGCGGATTAAAACCTGATGATACGCGAGCTTTTTTAGCTAAAGGATATCGGAAAAAACTTTGAGATAAACTACCTGCATTAATATCATAGTATTTACCATCATCAGCTAGAATCGCATAATAATCTTTAGACCCATTTTTAATGCGAACACCAAGTAATTTACTATTTGATAAACGATTTCCATGCATTTCACGAGATAAGTATACCACGAATTTATCGCCTACTTTTAAACGTCGAAAATCCAAACGCCACTGCAATGCACGTGTAATAATTCCAATCTCATTACTCGTTAAACCAGCTTTACGCGCATCAGCTACAAAACTGGATTTCAGCTCACCTTTAATAACATTATTTTGTGAGACACCTTCTACTGTTTCAGTACTTTCTATAAATTGATTGCCTGACTTTTCAAAAATTCGAACATTATTAGTTGATATTGTCCAGTTAAAAGTGAGCAAATTGTGATTATCATCGGTCGTCCAACTAACCTGCTGACCAATTCTCAAATTGGCTAGTTGTTTATACTTACCTGTTAACTGTGCAATATCATTTTTATTTACATTATAACGATTCAAAATATCGTGTAATGTATCACCACGTGATATGGTGTATTGCACTGTGTTATCTTTTTCTTCAGCAAGATCATCTAATTCGTCTTTAGCTATATCATCTTCAGGAACATCAGACGACTCTGTAACATTGTCAGTTTTAGATTTATCACTAAGCATATCAATTCGCCCATCGCCAATAACAACTGAAGACGAAGGCGTATCTGTAACTGTAGTTTGAGCTTGAGAATTTAGAGGGACGTACACTGTGCGATCTAAATTTAAAGGTCGCCACAATATAGTTACAAAAATAACAACAACAAGGGCTCCTAATACTGAAAAATAGGGAATTTTGAATTTATTTTTTGCAATATTAGGGGATTTAATCTGCTGTGCCAAAATTAACCTTAACTATCTTATAATCTAAACTATTTTTTATCTAAACAATCCAACAGCTCCTGAGTTAATGTTATTAAAAAGTGTGAATAGGCACCTTTTTCGACAATGATACCTGTCCCTAATGGATTTAATTCACCAATTTTAACATTTGTACCATTTACTAACTTCTTTATAACTGCAGGGCTAAACTGTGGCTCTCTAAAAACACAGACTGCTTGATGTTCCGCTAGCTTTTTTTGAATTGCATAGACAGTTTGAACGCCAGGCTGTACTGCTGGGTTTATGGTAAAACTTCCTAGATTTTTTAATCCGAACTGTGATTCAAAGTACCCATATGCATCATGAAACACAAAATACCCTCTATTTTGTACGCTAATTAGTTTTTTTGCAATGTTTTGTTCTGTTTCTGATAGATTTGTAATGAATTCGTTCAGATTTGCATCAAGCAACTGCACTTTATTAGGATACAGTTCTATAAGCTTATCATGGATTGATTTTGCAATAATTTTAGCAATTTTTGGCGAAAGCCATATATGTTCATCATATTCACCATGATGATGGTCATTATCATCATGAGGTATTTCTTCATCGTGATGATTGGTTCTAAGCAAACTCTTAATTTCGGGAACATCCATTAATTCTATCTGCTTTTGTTCATCAACATTTTTTAAAACAGTTGGCATAAAAACTTCCATATCTTCACCAACCCAAATTATTAAATCAGCATTCTTAATTTTAGCCAAATCGGAGGGTTTCAATGAATAAGTATGAGGAGATGCGCCATCCGGCAATAGTATATCTGTATTTGTTACACCTGATGCAATTGCTTCAGTAATAAAACCTATCGGCCTTACTGAGGAAATTACAGTGGCATTAACACTATTTGTTAATCCAATAACGATTAGCGTAAGTTGAGCAAGAAAACGTAGAACTTGTCTTATGTTTTTAGTTAAATTTTTCACTTTGTCATCCAATATTTATAAAATATGATGGAATAAAACCACATTATTGTTATAATATAACATAACATATTGATCGGCAAGGACTATCGATATCATGACACAATTAATGGCTCTAAATAATATTTCGGTTAAAATAAATCAACAAAAAATATTATATGATGTTTCATTGACGATTAACTTAAGCCAAATTATTACGATTCTAGGTCCAAATGGTGCAGGAAAATCAACACTCGTCAAAGTTATTTTAGGATTAATTTCACCTACAACAGGCACCATTGAACGTGCTTCTGATTTGACTATCGGTTATGTCCCTCAATCAATAAATTTGAATCCAACTTTACCTATAACCGTCAAACGGTTTATGCAGCTAAATAAACAATTAAGTTATGATGATATCATCCAAACATTATCTTTAGTAAAAGCTCAATACCTGATTGATCGATCTATGCATCAATTATCAGGCGGGGAGTTACAGCGAGTGCTACTTGCTCAAGCATTAGCAAAACGCCCAAAACTACTTATTTTAGATGAGCCTACACAAGGTGTAGATGTAAATGGACAAGTGCTATTGTATGATTTAATTATTAATGCTAAAACGAAGTTTAGTTGTGGTGTTGTAATGGTTTCACATGATTTACATTTAGTTATGGCAAAAACAGATGAAGTAATTTGTTTAAACCATCATATCTGTTGTTCAGGAACACCGGCTAGTGTCTCAAACGATCCAGAATTTGTTTCTTTATTTGGACCTCACGGCGCATCACAAATCGCTTTATATAAGCACCATCACAATAATGATTGTTGCCAGCATCACAATGATCATAATCGAAAAATTATATTACCTGATTCAAGAGGAACAAAATAATGATTGAGTTACTCTTACCCTCTTTACTTGCAGGTTTATGCTTATCGTGTTTAACCGGTCCATTGGGTACATTTGTTGTTTGGCGAAGAATGTCTTATTTTGGAGATACGTTATCCCATGCAGCGTTATTAGGGGTTGCCTTTGGCTTCCTTTTTGATATCAATCTATTCTATGCCATCGTTTTAGTGACACTGATATTAGCTATCGGGCTGTTATGGTTAGAATCTCAAAAACAACTACCTGTTGATACATTACTGGGTATTTTAGCTCATAGCGCTCTTTCACTTGGTTTAGTTGTGATAAGTTTAATGAATAGTATACGCATTGATTTGATGGGTTATCTATTTGGTGATCTTTTATCTATAACAATGTTTGATGTTTATCAGATTTTAATTTGTGTAGTAATAATTGGAATTCTGTTGATATGGCGTTGGAATCAATTTTTATTTATCACTGTTAGTGAGGAACTAGCATTTAGCCATGGCATTAATGTACCACTAACAAAATTTATGCTTACAATACTTTTAGCATTAACAATTGGTATTGCTATGAAATTTGTTGGAGCTTTAATTATTACTGCACTATTAATCATTCCTGCTGCTACAGCTAAATATTATGCTAAAAACCCAGAATCAATGGCATTTTTTGCAATATTAATTGGGATGCTATCTATTTTGGGTGGGATTCTGTTTTCATCAATTTATGATACTCCAACAGGTCCTTCTGTTGTATTAAGTAATACTTGTTTATTTTTTATATCATTATTTATTTCTAAATTCTTTTTAAGAACTAAAAATTAAAATATCAGTAAAATTAGAAAATTTATTGCGAGAGAACACGCATTTTTAGTTCTCTATTTGTTCACATTATTTAATTACTAATAAAGTGCTAAAAATCAGAAACTAATGAAGACAAAACTATGTCTCTCGCAATTATTTATACAAGAGCCTCTATTGGAATACAAGCACCTCAAATTAATGTTGAAGTACATATTAGTAATGGATTACCAGGTTTCGTTCTGGTTGGTCTTCCAGAAGCAACGGTTAAAGAATCTAAAGACCGAGTTAGAAGCGCTATTATTAATAGTGGCTTTACATTTCCAGCAAAAAAAATAACTGTTAATTTATCTCCAGCAGATCTTCCTAAAGAAGGTAGTCGCTTTGATTTGCCTATAGCTATCGCTATTCTTGCAGCAACCGAACAAATACCTAACGATAATCTAACTAAATATGAATTTTTAGGTGAATTAGCCTTATCTGGGGAGATTAAGGCAGTAAAAGGTGCTATTCCTGCTGCTATATCATCTAAAAAAAATAATCGTACATTGATTATTTCTAGAGAAAATCAATCTGAAATATCATTAATCCATCATAATAATACGTTAATTACGCATAATTTATTAGAACTATGCCAATATCTATACAATGAAATTAATTTACCTACTGTTGAATACAGAGAATACAAAGATGATGATGAGCAAATAATTAACCTACAAGATATAATTGGTCAAGAACATGCTAAAAGAGCCTTAGAAATTGCCGCTGCAGGTGGACATAATCTATTGTTAATTGGTCCACCAGGTACCGGTAAAACTATGCTAGCCACTCGGTTAACTTCATTATTACCATCATTATCAGATGATGAAGCACTTGAAAGTGCAGCAATCACCAGTCTTGTTAGCGCTAATGGTTCGATTCAAAATTGGCGTAAAAGGCCATTTAGAGCCCCGCATCATAGTGCATCAGCAGCAGCTTTAGTTGGTGGCGGCTCAATACCTAAACCAGGAGAAATTTCATTAGCACATAATGGAGTGTTATTTTTAGATGAATTACCAGAATTTAACCGTAAAGTATTAGATGCCTTAAGAGAACCCATTGAGTCGGGAGAAATTGTTATATCTAGGGCAAATGCAAAAATAAAATTTCCAGCAAAGTTTCAACTCATTGCCGCTATGAACCCTAGCCCTACGGGTCATTATCATGGAACTCATAATAGGACAACACCACAACAAATTATACGTTACTTAAATCGACTTTCTGGTCCATTTTTAGATCGTTTTGATATATCAATTGAAGTACCATTACTACCTAAAGGTACACTAAGTCAAAAAGTTAGTGTAACTGAACCAACTGATAAAGTGAAAAAAAGAGTTATGGATGCTAGAAAAATTCAAATGATAAGAAATAAAAAGTTAAATAGCCAATTATCACCAAAAGAAATTCAAATTCATTGTTTGTTAACTGATGAAGATAATGAGTACTTAGAACAGGCTTTAATTAAATTAGGACTTTCTGCTCGAGCTTGGCATAGAATATTAAAAGTATCTCGGACTATCGCCGACTTAGATTGTTCAAAGAACATAGAACGAAAACATATTTCAGAAGCACTGAGTTATCGTTCTATGGATAGATTATTAATTCAAATGCACAAAAATATTGGCTAATAAATTAATCATCACTATCGACAAAGTCATCACTCACGTCAACTTGAGGTTTTCCACCTGATAACGTGTGAAAACGTTTTGGTTTGTTAATTTTAGAAAGGTACTTTATCCATGTTTTTTCATAATCTGTAACTGGTTCCTTTTTTCGTTTACAAACTGCAACAAAAGATTTCTCTTCTGATGTAGTTGGCTTTTTAGTTTCTGCATCGAGATCTCTAAAAGCACAACCATATTTTTCTAAGATCTGTGCTTCTTTGATAGTAAAATCGCCATGACGAGAAAATCCTCTTGGATAATTCTTATTATCAAAAAAACGTTGTTGACTTACAAAACTTTCAGCCATGTTATATCCTCTAGATTATAAAAGTTGTTGGGCGGGAATTATAATTGACAAAGTTAATCTGTAAACAAAATTTTTTTATTTATATAAATAAAATTGAATAAATGACTAAAATTAGAACAAATCTATTATTTTTATGGCAGGGGCGGAGAGTCTCGAACTCCCAACACCCGGTTTTGGAGACCGGTGCTCTACCAATTGAACTACGCCCCTAGATAAGGTGGCGGAACGGACGGGGCTCGAACCCGCGACCCCCTGCGTGACAGGCAGGTATTCTAACCAACTGAACTACCGCTCCACCGTATTTTTTGGTGTGTTTATAAATTAAAAGTCTGGCGGCACCCTACTCTCACATGGGTAATACCCACACTACCATCGGCACTACGGCGTTTCACTTCTGAGTTCGGCATGGGGTCAGGTGGGACCACCGCGCTATTACCGCCAGACATATTCTGTCTTCTCTTTTTCAACTGATGATGATTATCACATATCTTCACCAATCGCTCAATCCGGAACAAACTGTTTTATTAATCTTTAACCATCTTTCGATGATTTCTTAATCTCAACTTCGCGTATCCCAAAACAACTCCGAGTTGTAAGGTTAAGACTCTCGGTTCATTAGTATCAGTTAGCTCAATGTATCACTACACTTACACACCTG